>NZ_CP019343.1:2555473-2874907 GCF_002117105.1 Oceanicoccus sagamiensis
GGCTGCCAGAGCATACGATGATTCCGTGATGGTCGAGCAGTGGGTGCAGGGTGCGGAGTTTACGGTAGCTATTTTAGGTGGTCGGGCACTGCCAGCTATTCGCCTGGAAACCGATCATGGTTTTTATGATTACGATGCCAAATATATTGCCGACGATACCCGTTATATCTGCCCCTGTGGCTTGGAGAATAAACTGGAAACGCAGTTGCAGGAACTGGCGCTAGCTGCTTTTTCCAGTGTTGGTTGCGAAGGTTGGGGGCGGGTAGATGTAATGCAGGACGAGCAGGGTAATTTTTACTTGCTGGAAGTCAATACGGTACCCGGTATGACCAGTCATAGCCTGGTACCAATGGCCGCCAAGGCGGCAGGTTTAAGTTTTAAACAACTGGTAAAAGAAATTTTAACGTTAAGTTTAAAGTGATTTAGCTGAAAACCATGGCAATTTTTAAAGCAAAAGAAAGCAACAAGAGAAAGGCTAAAGCCCGGGGCGCCAGCAGTCATCAGCCTAAGCCTTCCCGTGTGTTTGATTGGAAAAAATTCAATCAAATAGCGTTTGCTGTGGTACTGGTGGCGGTGCTTATCGGTCTTTATCAGGGGCTTGTGCTATTGCTATCCCAGCCTGTTACTCGGGTGGCTGTTAATGGTGAATTTATCCATGTGGATAAACGAGAGATTGAAGCAGAAGTGCTGCCCTTTCTGGGTGACGGTTTTATTACTCTGGACCTGGCAGGTATCAGTGAAACGCTGGAGTTACAGCCCTGGGTACTTGATGCGACAGTGTCGCGCCGCTGGCCCGATGAAATTGTTATTACGGTGATAGAGCAAACACCGATTGCCTACTGGGGTGAGACCAGCTTCCTTAATTCTCGCGGCGAACTGTTTCAACCGTCGAAGGCGATAGAAAAAATTGACGCTTTACCGGTGTTGCGCGGCCCCGACAATAGCTCGGACAAAGTGATGAACCACTTTAGTCAGCTAAATGAAGCCTTGCTTCATCGTGGTCTGGCGTTAAAGGCGCTGGAATTAGACGACCGGGGTAATTGGTCGGCTCGTCTTGGTGGCGACATTACGATTACTTTAGGTCGCGGTGAAGTGATGGAAAAAATGCGTCGTTTATTGGTGGCCTATGAACAGGGCTTATCAAAAAACTTTAACAATATTGCCAGTATTGATATGCGCTACAGCAATGGTTTTGCGGTCGAGTGGCGCAAGCTTGATGCAAAGCAGGTGTAACAATGACATTAATAATGAAAAAGCAAAATGGGAGTGTTAGCTAATGGGCGGCACAGTAGACAATAAAATGATTGTCGGTCTTGATATTGGTACCTCTAAAGTCGTGGCGATTGTCGGGGCGATTTCTGACGAGGGCACATTGGAAATAGTGGGTATTGGCTCACACCCTTCTCGAGGTTTAAAGAAAGGTGTCGTTGTGAATATCGAATCCACCGTTCAGTCTATTCAGCGCGCTGTTGAAGAGGCGGAATTGATGGCCGGTTGCCAGATCCATTCTGTTTATGCGGGCATTGCCGGCAACCATATTCGCAGCCTCAACTCCCACGGCATTGTCGCTATTCGCGACCGAGAAGTGTATCAGCTGGATTTAGAGCGAGTGATAGATGCGGCTCAGGCTGTTGCCATTCCCGCAGATCAAAAAGTTTTGCATATCTTGCCTCAGGAATATGTCATCGATACTCAAGAAGGTATTAAAGAGCCTTTGGGTATGTCCGGTGTGCGTCTGGAAGCAAAGGTTCATTTGGTCACCTGCGCAGTTAATGCCGCACAGAATATTGAAAAATGTATTCGCCGCTGCGGCCTTGAAGTTGAAGATATTATTTTGGAACAGTTGGCCTCCAGCTATGCGGTGCTGACTGATGATGAGCGTGAGTTGGGTGTCTGTCTGGTCGATATCGGAGGCGGTACCACGGATATTGCAATCTTTACCGAAGGGGCGATTCGCCATACGGGAGTTATCCCTATTGCCGGCGATCAGGTAACTAACGATATTGCTATGGCATTAAGAACGCCGACGCAAAATGCCGAAGAAATTAAAATTAAATATGCCTGTGCGTTAACTCAGCTGGCCGGTGCAGAAGAAACGATCAAAGTCCCTAGTGTGGGTGAGCGTCCGCCCCGTGATTTATCACGCCAAGCTCTGGCTGAAGTGGTTGAGCCGCGCTATGACGAGCTTTTTACTTTGGTTCAGGCTGAGCTGCGTCGCAGTGGCTATGAAGATGTAATTGCTGCGGGCATTGTGCTGACTGGCGGTACGTCAAAAATGGAAGGTGTGGTCGAGTTGGCAGAAGAAATTTTCCATACACCGGTAAGAATTGGTACGCCGCAAGATGATGTTGAAGGCTTAAAAGATATTGTACGCAACCCCATCTATTCCACCGGGGTAGGTTTATTACAGTACGGTTTAAAACAACAAAATGGTGGGGAGATTAAAGCCTCCAAGCCACAACAAACGGCCGGTTTGTTTAGCCGCGCCAAAGACTGGTTTCAAAATAATTTTTAATCATTGTAATTTTTACTTGTAAGACTACTGGCGTCGATTCTGTCGGCAACAGTATAAAAACTAAAAAAGGGAGAAAACCTATGTTCGAGCTAGTTGATAACGTTCCACAAAACGCGGTCATAAAGGTAGTTGGTGTGGGAGGCGGCGGCGGTAACGCTGTTAAACACATGATTGCCAATGACGTTGAAGGCGTAGATTTTGTTTGCGCTAATACGGACGCCCAGGCGTTGACCGATGTCGAAACCACTACCGTATTGCAACTCGGTGGCAATATTACTAAGGGTTTAGGTGCTGGTGCTAATCCTGAAGTTGGCCGTCAGGCTGCACTTGAAGATCGCGACCGTATTGCAGAAGCCTTGCAAGGTGCCGATATGGTCTTTATCACTGCCGGTATGGGCGGCGGTACAGGTACAGGTGCTGCACCGGTTGTTGCTGAAGTTGCCAAAGACTTAGGCATTCTGACGGTAGCTGTAGTAACGCGTCCATTCTCTTTTGAAGGGAAAAAGCGCAGCGTGATTGCTGACGCTGGTATGAAAGAATTGCAGCAGCATGTTGATTCTTTAATTACTATCCCCAATGAAAAACTATTGGATGTGTTAGGTAAAAGCGCCAGCTTGCTGGATGCTTTTAAAACCGCCAATGATGTTTTGTTAGGTGCTGTGCAAGGTATCGCAGATTTAATTATCCGTCCGGGTATGATTAACGTGGATTTCGCCGATGTGCGCACGGTAATGTCTGAGATGGGTATGGCAATGATGGGTACGGGTTATGCTCGCGGTGAGAACCGTGCGCGTGAAGCAGCTGAAGCGGCGATTCGCAGTCCTTTACTGGATGACATTAACTTGCAGGGTGCTCGTGGTATCCTGGTTAATATCACCGCCGGTTTAGACTTGTCATTGGGTGAATTCTCCGAGGTGGGTGACACCGTTGAAGAATTTGCGTCCGATAATGCCACTGTGGTGGTGGGAACTGTTATCGACCCAGACATGTCAGAAGAACTGCGTGTAACCGTGGTAGCGACCGGATTAGGTGGCGAAATGTCGGAAACTCCGCTAAAAGTAGTAGAAAATAAGCCTGCGGCGGATGCGGTTAACCCTGATTATCGTACTTTGGACCGTCCAACCGTTATGCGTAATAATCCACAAACTGCGGTTGACCGGGATAATTCGGCGCCAGTTGGTGACAAAGATATGGAATATTTAGATATTCCTGCCTTTTTGCGCAGACAGGCGGACTAAACTTGCTTGACTAATTGCTTAGCATAATAGGTTGTATAAGGCAGTTTTAGCCGCCGTAAGTGGTTCTGGGATGTTTGGTGTTATACCGGTTCTCTGGTAGTATTCGCGCCTCGCTTCTTAGGCCACGGCAGTACAAATTTGCCGGGTTCTCTAAATCCTGTCCACAATGAGGGGTTTTAAGGGCGTTATACGGGTGTAAACCCATCAATAACCATGAAGAAAAGCCATGATTAGACAACGTACATTACGCAATGCCATCCGCGCCACCGGTGTGGGTCTGCACTCAGGCGAAAAGGTCTATTTGACCTTGTTACCCGCCCCTGTTGATACCGGTATTGTGTTTCGTCGTACTGATCTCGACCCTGTCGTTGAAATTGCCGCCCGTGCGGAAAATGTCGGCGATACCACACTTTCAACCACCTTAATGCAAGGTGATGTCAGAGTGTCAACGGTAGAGCATCTATTGTCAGCTATGGCGGGTCTGGGTATTGATAACGCGTATGTTGAGTTAAGCGCTGCCGAAGTCCCGATTATGGATGGCAGTGCCGGTCCGTTCGTCTTTTTGATCCAGTCCGCTGGTATTGAAGAGCAGGCCAAGGCCAAGCAATTTATTCGTATAAAACGACCGGTAACGGTGAAACAGGACGATAAAGTCGCCAGCTTCCTCCCTTTTGATGGCTTCAAAGTGTCCTTTACCATCGATTTTGATCACCCGGTGTTTCGCGATCGTACTGGTGAGGCTGCGCTGGATTTTTCCAGTACTTCCTTTGTAAAGGAAGTCAGCCGAGCCCGTACCTTCGGTTTTATGCATGAGTTTGAGTATCTTCGCTCCAAGGGCCTGGCCCAGGGCGGCAGCGTCCACAACGCGATTGTCGTGGATGAGTATCGTATTCTTAATGAAGACGGCCTGCGTTATGAGGACGAATTTGTTAAGCACAAAGTATTGGACGCCATTGGCGACCTTTATTTGCTCGGTAACAGCTTAATTGGTGAATTTAAGGCCCATAAATCGGGTCATGCCTTAAATAATGCGTCTTTGAGAGCATTAATCGCTGAAACCGATGCTTGGGAAGTTGTCACTTTTGAAGATAAAGAGACTGCTCCCATCTCCTATATGGCTCCTGTATCGGCGGCCTAAGCTTATTTTTGTTCAAACTTTGAGCTGATTCACCAAAATCTCGCCTTGAAAGTTGGTAATAGACTGATTTATATGCGATATTTGCAAAGATAGTATTAACAGTTTGCTTTATTAACTACCCAACAAAACTAGCTGAAGCCTTCTTATTTTATGAAAGTCATTATTGTTAGTGACAAACACGGCCAGTCAACGTCGATTTCTCTAGGCCGCTGGACCCGTACGCTTTTTTCCCTTTGTTTGCTGGGTATTCCTCTGGGTATTGGTGGTCTAATTGGCCATAGCGTCGCTAATAATGACGGTGAAGTACTGGATCAACAGGCTTTATCGGCGATCAAAGAGAAAAACAGCAAAGAACAACGGCTTCTCTCCGAGACCAAACGCAAAACAGAACAACATCTTCATGCCTTAACCCTGCGTATGGCTGAAATTCAGGCTCGCATGGTGCGTTTAGATGCCTTGGGTGAGCGTATCACCAGCGTTGCCAAATTAGATAAGGGCGAGTTTGATTTTAGCCAGCTTCCCGCTGTCGGTGGCCCACAGACGAGTGATTTAGGCAAAGTTTATGAATCCCATGATTTTGTGGGGGCCGTAGATAAACTGGTTAAGCGCATTGATGACCGCGAGCAGCAGCTTGAAATCCTTGAAACCCTCATGGCCAATCGCAAGATTGAAGACGAAGTCTTTTTGGCGGGTCGGCCGATTAAAAAGGGTTGGATGTCTTCTCATTTTGGTCATCGAACCGATCCCTTTTCTGGCAGAAAGGCCATGCATGAAGGTGTCGATTTTGCCGGCAAGCTGGGTTCTGAGATTGTTGCCGTTGGTTCCGGTGTCGTCACCTGGTCTGGAGACCGCTATGGCTACGGCCGTTTAGTAGAAATTAATCACGGTAATGGGTTTATGACCCGTTATGCCCACAATATGGAAAACAAAGTTGAAGTGGGTGATATCGTTAAAAAAGGTCAGGTTATTTCCTTGATGGGAAGTAGCGGCCGCTCCACCGGACCTCATGTCCACTTCGAAGTCTATAAACATGGTCGCGCCGTTGACCCTGCGACTTATATCCATCGCGCCAGTCGGTGAATATTACCTGCCCAATCTGCCCTAAGTAGATTAAACTACCGCCTCCGCGGTTAATGCTGTTTAGCCCCTTTTAACAATAACACTCAGAACTGTAGTCACCATTATGTTGGGAAATATCGCCAAGAAGATCTTCGGTAGTAAAAATGACCGTGTACTCAAACGCATGGGTAAAACCGTGCAGCAGATTAATGCCTTTGAAGAGGTCATTAGCGGCCTCAGTGACGAAGCATTAACCGCCAAAACGGATGAATTTAAACAGCGTATGGAACAGGGTGAAAGCCTGGACCAGTTACTGCCGGAAGCCTTTGCTACCGTCCGTGAAGCGGGCAAGCGGGCACTGGGTTTACGCCACTTTGATGTGCAGATGATCGGCGGTATCTGCCTGCACCAGGGCCGGATTGCCGAAATGCGTACCGGTGAAGGTAAAACGCTGGTGGCTACCTTGCCGGTCTACCTGAACGCCTTAGCGGGTGAAGGGGCTTTTGTTGTTACGGTGAACGATTATCTGGCGCAACGTGATGCCAATTGGATGCGGCCACTGTATGAGTTTTTGGGCCTGTCCGTGGGTGTGGTCATGGCAGGGCAAGACCCTGACTCCAAGCGCGATGCCTATGCCCGCGATATTACCTACGGCACCAATAACGAATTTGGCTTTGATTACCTGCGCGACAATATGGCTTTTACGTTGGAAGATCGTTACCAGCGTGGCCTCAACTTTGCGATTGTCGATGAAGTGGATTCCATCCTTATCGATGAAGCGCGGACGCCGCTAATTATTTCTGGCGCAGCAGAAGACAGTTCAGAACTGTATCGTCAAATCAATAGCTTGATTCCACAATTAACCCCGCAACAAGAAGATGAAGAAGGCCAGGTGCTAGCGGAAGGCCACTTCAGCATCGATGAAAAAGCTCGTCAGATAGAGTTGACGGAGGCGGGGCATTTATATGTTGAAGAATTATTAACCGAAGCCAATATGCTAGCCGAAGGTGAAAGCCTTTACTCCGTGTCTAACCTGGCCATGCTGCAACATGTTTACTCTGGACTGCGGGCGCATAAACTATTTAATCGCGATGTTGAGTATATTGTTCAAGGTGGTCAGGTCGTGTTAATTGATGAACACACAGGGCGAACCATGCCCGGTCGTCGTTTGTCTGAAGGCCTGCATCAGGCTATTGAGGCCAAAGAAGGCGTAAATATTCAGGCGGAAAGCCAAACGTTGGCATCAACCACCTTCCAGAATTACTTCCGTTTATTTAATAAGCTGGCTGGTATGACCGGTACGGCAGATACAGAGGCCTTTGAATTTCATTCTATTTACGGTTTGGAAGTCTTGGTTATACCTACCAATGTGCCGCAACTGCGTAAAGATTTAAATGACTTGGTGTATTTATCCAAAGACGAAAAATACGATGCCATTGTCAATGATGTTAAAGAAATTACCTCAGAAGGCGCGCCGGTTTTAGTCGGTACCGCATCGATAGAAACATCGGAAGAACTATCCCGCCGCTTTGATAAATCAAAAATTGCGCACAAAGTCCTTAACGCTAAATTTCACGAGCAAGAAGCGGAAATTATTGCCCAGGCAGGTAAGCCTGGCATTGTGACCATTGCTACGAATATGGCTGGCCGTGGTACTGATATTGTTTTAGGCGGTAATGTTGAAGTAGAAATTGCCGCGCAGGATAACCCAACGGATGCCCAGATAGAGGCCTTGCGGGCCGATTGGCAAAAACGCCATGATGCCGTATTGGAAGCGGGTGGTTTGCATATTATAGGTACTGAACGTCACGAATCGCGTCGGATTGATAACCAGCTTCGAGGCCGTGCCGGTCGTCAGGGTGATGCGGGTATGTCGCGTTTTTATCTTTCTATGGAAGATAATTTAATGCGTATTTTTGCCTCAGACCGTGTCCGTAACTTTATGAAAGCCTTGGGCATGGAGAAGGGTGAAGCGATTGAACACCGCATGGTGACCAACTCTATTGAAAAAGCCCAGCGCAAAGTAGAGGGTCGCAACTTCGATATTCGTAAGCAGTTATTAGAATATGATGACGTGGCCAACGACCAGCGCCAGATTGTTTATCAGCAGCGTAAATACCTGCTGGAAGAGGAAGAGATTGTTGAAACCATTGATGCAATTCGCTCAGATGTGGTTAACGAAGTGGTTGATGAGCATATTCCTCCTCAGAGTCTGGAAGAGCAATGGGATGTTGCCGGTTTAGAGCAGCGCCTTGAGAATGAGTTCGGAACTTCTGTGCCAGTACAGCAATGGCTGGATGAAGATGACAATCTTCATGAAGAGCCTCTGCGTGAAAAAATCCTGGCTGTTTTAGTCGAGGCTTACCAAGAAAAAGTTAACGAAGTTGGCCCTGAAATTCGCAAGCTTGAAAAACATATTATGTTGCAGGTACTGGACAATTTGTGGAAAGAGCATTTAGCGACGATGGATCATTTACGTCAGGGCATTCACCTACGTGCCTACGCACAGAAAAACCCCAAACAGGAGTATAAGCGTGAAGCGTTTAACCTGTTTGAATCGATGTTGAGCAATTTGAAGCATGACGTGGTGCGTTTTTTAGCGAATGTTCGTATTCAGCGTGAAGATGAGTTGCAGGAACTTGAGCGTCAACGTCGCGAACAAGAAGCTCAAAAGCAAATGCAGTTTCAGCATGCTGATGCTTCAGCGTTGCCCGAGGAAGAACAGCCAACTGCTGACGCTGAGCAAGCACCTTTCGTACGCGAGGGCGAAAAAGTAGGCCGTAATGATCCTTGTCCTTGTGGCTCCGGTAAAAAATTCAAGCAGTGCCACGGCAAGTTGGCCTAGAGAGCATTCATGGCAGTAGGCGAAGGTAAGTTACCACCGTTGCACCCTGTTAACGGTTTTCGTTTAGGTACAACATCGGCCGGTATTAAAACGGTTGGCCGACCCGATCTGGTCGTTATGGAAATTGCCGCTGGCGCTAGCGTAGCAGGTGTTTTTACCCAAAATGCTTTTTGTGCCGCTCCGGTTCAGCAAGCTAAACAGCATATGGCCGCCGCAGCTCCCCGCTATTTTATAGTTAATACCGGCAATGCCAATGCCGGTACTGGTGAGCAGGGTTTGCGTGATAGTCAATCCTGTTGTGATGCCATGGCCGCCCAGACTGGAGTGAATAGCGACCAGGTGTTGCCTTTTTCTACCGGCGTTATTGGTGAGCCCTTGCCTGTCGATAAAATTATTGCTGCGCTACCGGCGGCAGAAGCCGCTTTGGACCTTAATGGTTGGGAAGCGGCGGCTAGTGGTATTATGACCACCGATACCCGCCCTAAAGCGGCCTCCACACACATTGATCTACTGGGTGAAACTGTCACCGTTACCGGTATTGCCAAAGGCGCCGGTATGATCAAACCCAATATGGCCACCATGCTGGGCTATGTGGCCACCGATGCGACGGTCAGTCAGCCATTGCTGGATACTATGATTAACCAGGCCGTCAATCAATCCTTCAACCGTATTACTGTCGATGGCGATACCTCTACTAACGACGCTTGCATGTTAGTGGCAACCGGTCAGTCAGCGGCAGAGCCGATAACGGACCAGCAGCATCCCTTTTATCAAACACTTCAGGATGCTATTAGTAGTGTCTTTATCGAGCTTGCTCAGGGCTTGGTGCGCGATGGTGAGGGTGCCAGTAAATTTGTCACCGTTGCTGTGACAGGTGGCCAGAGCGAGCAAGAATGTTTAAAAGTAGCTTATACTGTTGCCGAATCTCCATTAGTCAAAACTGCCTTATTTGCCAGCGACCCTAATTGGGGCCGATTGTTGGCCGCGATTGGCCGCGCCGGTGTAGAAAACCTGGATGTTGATCGCGTCTCCGTTCACTTAAACGATATCCTGATTGCCGAAAATGGCTGTCGTGCTACCAGCTATACCGAAGAGCAGGGCAGTGCGGCGATGGAGCCTGAAGAGATTGTGATTGCCATCAATCTCGATAGAGGCAGTGCCAGTACAACGGTATGGACCTCTGACCTTTCCCATGACTATGTGCGTATTAACGCCGAATACCGCACCTAATGACCGCTAACACTTCCGCTAAGCTAGTGCATGTTGCTGTGGGTGTGATTGTCGATAGCCAGCAGAATATCCTGATTGCCCTGCGCCCAGAAGACAGCCACCAAGGTGGGCTGTGGGAATTTCCCGGCGGCAAAGTCGAGAAGGGTGAGACGGTAGAGGCGGCCCTATCCCGCGAGCTTAACGAGGAGCTGGGCCTGACGCTTATTAGCTGCCGGCCCTTGATTGAAATTCGCCATGATTATCCCGATAAGTCCGTCTTATTGGATGTCTGGTGGGTCGATGACTTTACCGGGCAGCCAGAAGGTAAAGAAGGGCAGCCGATTCAATGGGTGAGTGCCTCGGAGCTGTCTGGC
Organism: Oceanicoccus sagamiensis; assembly: GCF_002117105.1. Taxonomy (GTDB): domain Bacteria; phylum Pseudomonadota; class Gammaproteobacteria; order Pseudomonadales; family Dasaniaceae; genus Oceanicoccus; species Oceanicoccus sagamiensis. The sequence continues at coordinate 2,565,852 of NZ_CP019343.1, forward strand.
TATACTTTTCCAGCCGCCAATACGCCTATTATCCATGCGGTTCAGGTGGGTTTAGAGGCTGGCCGATAAGCTGGAATCCCAGCCAATATCTGGTAGAATCCCCGCTCTAGATTTTTGATTGTAAAGTCAGCCGCACATTGATCCTCGTACTGAGCTGGTCGGACACCTAGATTATCTTCTTCAAACTTATTGATTTAAAACAGGGCATTTACCATGAGTCTTGCTACGAAAGTATTGGCAGTTAATAACGATCTTCCCATCCGCACCGAGCAGCCTGTTCACAGCGGCAAAGTGCGTTCCGTTTATTGGCTAAGCGCCGCAGATAGCCGTCGCCTGATTGAAGAGAAGGGCTACGATGTCGCCGCTGATTCCGAGCTGGCTGTTATGGTGATCAGTGACCGTATTTCAGCGTTTGAATGTATCTGGCACGGTGAGGGTGGCATGAATGGTGTACCGGGCAAAGGTGCGGCGTTAAATGCCATCTCCAATCACTGGTTTAAATTATTCCGCGAGCAGGGCTTGGCTGATAGCCATATTTTAGATATTCCCCACCCGCTGGTTTGGATTGTGCAAAAAGCCAAGCCCGTTATGATTGAAGCGATTGCCCGCCAGTATATTACCGGTTCTATGTGGCGCTCTTACGCCAAAGGCGAGCGTGAATTCTGTGGTATTGCCATTGCCGATAACCTGGAGAAAGATCAAAAGTTACCTGAATTATTAATTACGCCATCTACCAAAGGTATTTTGTCAGGTATCCCTGGCGTGCCTGAAGTGGATGATGTGAATATCACCCGCGATGATATTACTAACAATTCAGAAGCCTTTAATTTCCGCAGCCTTGATGATATCGACAACTATGAAAAATTATTGTCTGAAGGTTTTGATGTCATTAGCGATGCACTGGAAAAACTGGACCAGATTTTTGTCGATACCAAATTTGAATTTGGCTATGTCACCGATAAAAGCGGTCAAGAAAAACTGATCTATATGGATGAAGTCGGCACCCCTGATTCATCACGTATTTGGGATGGCGCTGCCTACCGCGATGGTAAAATTGTTGAGAATTCTAAGGAAGGCTTTCGCCAGGAATTGCTCAATCACTTCCCAGACCCAGATATTTTACTCAACAAAAACCGTATGGATGAGCGCAATGCTTTGGCCAAGGATAATGCTTTGCCCGAATCTATTTTAATGTCTGTATCGGAAACTTATACAGGTATTGCTGAAAAAATTACCGGTGAGAAAATTGTTTTATCGGATAATCCTAAAGAAGAGATTATTGCTATTCTTCGTGATCAGTATGGTTTGATTGCATAATACTCCATCCCTGTCATAACTCTGTGATTCCTGCAAAGTCGGGAATCCAGAGCCCTGATGCCTTCTCCTGTTCCACCAGTAGTCCGTAGGGTGGATTATAATCCACCGGTTATGACTGCTCTGGGTAGGGTTCTGGTGGATTATAATCCACCCTACAATATCCATTCGTTATTTGAGTCTTGACGCTTCTTATTGGCTTCAAACACTGACGCTAGAATGCACAGTCCTTATTTAAAGACTTGGTTAATTTACACTTAACCAATCAATCGCCTCATCCTGCTGAGCCAGAATCAGTGAGTCATTGGAATACCATGGTGTCACCGCTGATTTGGCCAAGGCTTCAGTATTATTCTTCTCGCTAATATGCGAAATCACCAAATGCTGAATACGTTCCACTTCAATCTGTTCTAAGAGATTGGCTGCCTGATGATTACTAAGGTGGCCCCAGTGTCCTGCAACACGGTGCTTGAGTGAAGGAGGGTATGGCCCCATCGCCAACATTTGCGGGCAGTGATTACATTCCAGCATTAGGGCATCACACTGCTGATACTGCTCAGTCACATGGGGAGTGATACTGCCAAGGTCCGTTAACAAGCCCATCGTTTTACCCCCATGACGGAATACAAACTGGCAGGGTTCCCTGGCATCATGGGGCACAGCTACAGGGGTAATATCAATATCTTCAACCGCAAAGGGGCGATGGATATTCACCTGATGCATCTCGGCAACTTTATTTAAACCATCGTACTGTGCAGTGCCATGGGTCAGGTAAACCGGTAGGCCGTATTTACGCGCAAACGGCCCTACGCCTTTGATATGATCACTGTGTTCATGGGTGACCAGAATGGCAGTAATATCGTCAGGGGAGTGGCCTAAAATGGCCAGACGGCGCTCAGTCTCTTTAATGGTAAAACCATTATCAACCAATAGTAAAGTATTGTTAGAGCGGATCAGGGTAGCATTGCCGCGGCTGCCGCTACCCAGTGATGCAAAAGAAAAACTCATTCGGTCAAGAGATATTGCGTTTAATAAGTTTCAGCAAACGCTCAGTATCACTCTTGCTTAACTCGCCATTATCAGGGCGCTCAATGGTAATAGCGACAGTGCCTTCGCTGCTGTCTTTTAAGCGCACAAGATAAGGAATGCCCTGTACAACGTCCTCGTCATCGGATGATGCCCAGTTATACATCCAGGCAAACATACCATCCTCATCGTCCTCTTCCGCTTCTTCAACATAGTTAACGTAATACACTTGCTCGGTGCGGTTTAAGTCATCAATGTTATAGCCCGATTTTTGCAGTGCCTTGCCCACGGATGCCCAGGCTCTGGAAAAGGGCAGGGTGAGGTTGATATAAACATTTTCATTAGCGTCCTCTTCCAGAGTGATTTTACCTGAAGAGCTGATAGCCTGCTGTGCCAACATCGATACTGCAGCGGCAGCAGAACTATCGGCAAGATACTGGGCGAGCTCCTGTGTCATAATTTCTTCGCGCTCAGCATTATTGGATTGCTCTGGCCAGTCTTCCCGGCCTGAACGGATATCGGCTTGCAGTACGTAGACTTCACTGGTGCCACGCTGCACACCCTGATCAATTCGCAGTCGATAGCGCTCACGCAATGCATCTTCACCGCTGGGTTGTAGCCAAGCGGTTTCTATCAAGCCGCTAACAGCATCAGCCCGTTGCACGGCAAGCTGGTTCAAGCTAAGAAAACCACGCAGGCGGGGCCAGATTTCACCCGGTGCACCATCCACCAAAATCCAGCGCTGGTCTCCCAGAGTATTGATACGCACGCTATCGCGGTTAATATCCTCTGCCAAGGGCTCCGGCGTAGGGACTACAAATTTATCATCCAGGGTGGTTCGGTCACTGATAGGCGGGATCGCATAGCTATCATCAATGGACTCACTATCAATACCTTCAGGCAAATTTAGCGGCGGCTCTACTTTGGCCTGGCGATAATCATTGCTGCGGTCACGGAAAGTACCGTCATCACCAAATAACCAGCTACAAGCGCTCAGTTGCAGCATCAGGTAGACGGCGGTGGCTAGTTTTAGAGAGCGAAATATCATGCTATTAAGCAAGCTTAGGTGAAGCTTCATTCAATAATTCCTGACTGTTGCATAGCCTGGGTTAGTACCGGCTGGCTGGGCTCTGAAAAAACTGTTAGCGGCAAACGAATACCATCGGTAATCATCCCCATTTTATGGAGTGCCCACTTAACGGGAATAGGATTGGACTCCACAAACAGCTTTTCGTGCAATGGCATCAGTTGATCATTCAGCTGTGTGGCGGTATCGGCATCACCGGCCAGGGCTGCTTCGCACATCTGGGCCATTAATTTCGGGGCGACATTGGCGGTGACAGAGATATCACCTTTGCCTCCGGCCAACATTAGGCCCATTGCGGTTGGGTCGTCACCGGAGTAGATGGCAATACGGTCCGAGGTCATTTCGATCAGTTCTTTCCCACGCTGCAAATCACCGGTGGCATCTTTGATACCGATAATATTGTCGATACTGGCCAGCTGATCAACGGTACTGTTGGCCATATCACAGGCGGTACGGCCTGGCACGTTATATAAGATTTGCGGAATCGCCACACTCTCGGCAATCAGCTTATGGAACTGGTAAAGGCCTTCCTGGGTTGGCTTGTTGTAATAGGGGGTTACCAATAGGCAGGCATCCACACCGGCAACGCGGGCAGACTCTGTCAGCTCTATGGCTTCGTGGGTGCTATTGGCGCCGGTACCGGCAATAACAGGGATGGCGCCATTAACCTGATCAACGACATGTTTGATGACCATACAGTGTTCGCTGACACTTAAGGTGGCAGACTCGCCGGTAGTACCGACCGCCACAATGGCATGGGTGCCTTCTTGTAGATGAAAATCCACCAGTGTTTTCAGGCCTGGCCAATCAATATCGCCACTGGGGGTCATGGGGGTTACCAGCGCAACCATACTGCCCGTAATCATCTCTTTCTCCATCAACTAATCTGAGGCGTTATGGTACTGGTGGCCCCAGTCAAGCTCAAGCAAGAAAGGCAGTTTTTGGCGTTATATTTAGCGAATTATCGTTTGTTTGCCGATGTTGATGAATTACACTGTTTTTTTGTGGTCTGATTTGAGGTCGGGGCACTCTTTAAACCATTATCAGGGTGGAGATATCCATGTTCAATTCAGTTGTAGTAAACCGTCCAGTCTTGTTTTTGATGGTTGCGTTGCTAGCGCTTGGCTCAGTGTCGGCCCAGGCTCAGCAGTGGCGAACTGAAGAAATTTCCCCCATTACAGTCAATGCTATGGAGGCACAACGGCAGAGTATCGATGATCTGGCCCGGCGCCATTTTGGTCGCCAGCTTAACGGCCAGAAAGATAACGATATTGCGCTAATGCAACGCCTGCTGGATGAAAATATCGTGACCTCAAGGGATGTGCGTCAGCTGCAATCGATGGGGCTGATTCTCGGGCAAATTTTAAAGTCACAAAAGGGTCTGAGCTGGATTATCTATATTGATAAATACGGTCGCTCAAAAGCCTTGCAGGTCAGAGGCTTTGAAAAGGAATTTATTTTCCCGGTGACACAGATATCCAGAAAGGCAGAAGTGGGTATACGCGTTAATGTCGCTGAGATCTATAAAGAGTTGGAACAGACCGTGATTGATATTCGCAACAAACCGCCGTTTTAATCCCGTAAAAACGGGTCCACCTCTTCAACCCCGAAGGGGTCTTGATGAATAAGCACTTCGCTATTGGGAAACTGTTGCAGAATATTTTGCTCAATCGTATCGGCAATGGCATGGGCTTGCTTTAAATTGATCTCACCATCCATCTCCAGATGAAACTGAATAAATTCGGAGATACCCGCCCGGCGAGTGCGCAGGTCATGGATATCATTCACCTGAGGGTGCTGTTTGGCAATAGCGCGGATCTGCTGTCGCTGTTGCGGTGAAAATTCCGTATCCATCAATTGTGCAATGGCAACTTTGCCAAGTCGCCAGGCCCCAAAAATTAATACACAGGCTAAAACGATCGCAATAATAGGGTCTATCAGCGCAGAGTTTAATTGTGTAGACAGTAGCAGCGCCAGAATAACCCCAAGGTTAATCGCAATATCCCCAAAACCATGCAGCGCATCCCCGGCTACAATCACCGAGCCGGTGCGCTTGACCACATAGCGCTGTATGACTACCAGTACCGCCACTATTGCTGATGACAGCAGCATAATGGCAATGCCCCAATCACTATTCTCAGGGAACTGAGGAGTAATGAGGCGGCGTACAGACTCTGCAATCAGGAACAGCGCCGAGCCACCAATGAGCATCGCTTGAAATATACCGCCAATGGGTTCGGCTTTACCGTGCCCAAAGCGGTGTTCCCTATCGGCTGGGCGCAGGGCGCTGCGAATAAAATACCAATTGATCAGGGCGGCAGCGGTGTCGAGCATAGAGTCCAGTAGCGAAGCCAGCATGGCCACTGAGCCGGTTTTTGCCCAGGCAATAGATTTAATAATAACCAGAATAATAGCGACAATAACGGATGCGTTAGTGGCCAGTTTCAGGAGTTTTTCTTTCTTATTTTTATCGGTGTTCCTGATCAATTGTTTATCAGCACCGGTGACCATAATAATGATCCGTGGCCAGGTTTAGGCCGTGAGTTTAAGTTTATCGAATACCGCCTCTAAAGCTCTTTCCATAAAGGATTTTTTGGTGGGCTCGGCAATGCGGATATTACCGGCACACATACCCTTGGCCAGATCGTACTGAGTTTCAACCGCCTGCTTAACACCGCTCTGGTCCACAAACATATAGTGGCTGGTAACACGACTAAACCAGGCTAGTTTCAGTTGTTCCTGTACTTTTTCCCGGTCAAACTCAAACCAGGTGCCAAAGGCAATTTCCTTGAGTTTGTTAACCACTGTCTGTTCTTCCGGGCTTAAAGTTGGTGGCGCAGGTTTTAGTGCCTTTCTGGGTTTGGTTTTAGGTTTGGCAGGGGGGTGGCTTTGGGTTTTACTGCCACGGCTGCTTCATTGGTCACGGCCGTATCTCTTGTTGCTGTCTCCACAACCTCGGCGCTTGCGGGTTCATTAACCGCTTCCATGACCGAGTGATGATAGGCCAATTCCTGTGCTTCTTTCAGGGAGTTTAATAGGCCCTTGGAGGCGTCGGGGTCGTAGCCAATCGTTTTTAAACCATCAGATACAGAAATTTCCAAATCGCTTTGGTGGCGTTTAAAGTCGTCTTTATTATCGGCAACGGCTGAAGGTTTAACGCTCCACATAACACCGTCAACCACTTTTAATGCAGACTCCCAAGTTAGGCTATCCTGGCCATGACGCAGCAAATTAAACGCTAAAAAATCGATCCAGGGCTGTCTTAATAAGTCAGCAACGGATTCCGGTATATCATCAATGTCCAGTCGTGCGTCCACTTCATCGCTAGCCTGCTGGCGTGAGAGTTCCAGTTTTTCAAGGCCCTGTTGCGATTCGGTATTGCGCTTCTCAACCATGCGTGAGCGCTTTTCAATATTTTCTTTAAAACGTGTAAAATCTTCCAGCAGGCGATCAAATACCGAAGGGTCATCGACAAAGCCTTTCAGAATATTTTCTACAATGGTTTTAATTTTCGGTAAAACCGTGCGCTCATTATCTTTTTTGACCCATTTACCGCCCACCTCGGCCATGGTATTAAGCAATACCCTGGCGCTATGCTGATAGTTATCCAAAAAGGTTTTATCCATTAATGCCAGCTTTAAATAGGGCGTATGCAAATGACTAAGCAGCGACTTAACCGCATCATGCAAATTGGGGTCGTCCAGCATATAGCGGAAAATCATTCCCACCAGGTCAACCGTATCGGCATCACCCTGGGTCATTTTATGGCGGCTGTTTTCGTCACCTTGCTTGGTTAACTGGTCAATTAAATTTTCTTCGACTTTTTCCGCGGGCAATGGGCGGTTAAGTGCGGCGGCGGATAAAAAAGCTTTGGACTGTTGGATGGCGCTCAGTGCCAGCGCGTAGTCCATAGTTGAGAATGAGTCCTCACCACCACTGCCATCGGTAGCTACGCCAGCAAAGCTAACACCGCCCGCTGTTTGTGTACGATTGCCCACTGCGGATTGCAGGGCGCGAATGGAATTATATAAATCCTGCTGGTGGGCAATACTGCTGGGGGATTCTTTTAGTGATTCAGTATCCGTCACAGCGGCTTCAGGGCTGCTATCTCCGGTGGCGTTTGCTTGAGGCGCTGCTGACTGCTGGGCTTTGGTCACACTAAAACGCAGGTTAGGTAAAATGCCTTTTTCTGTCAGAATATCGTTGAGGGCATCCAGTTCTTTGGCAAAACTAATTACAAAGATTTTGCCTAACTGTTTGTAGACCAGGATGCGGGTTTTATTATCCAGCGATAATTCAGCCACACCCATTTGTAAAGCCTCGCAAACACGGTGGGGTCCAAAAGGGTTGGTTTCATCACTAACACTTTTACCACCGCGCATAGCGGCCATACGTTTATTGAGCTTCCAAAGGGTTTCTGAATTGCGGCTATTGGACTTGGATACAATTACCGAAATAGCCAGCTCGTCTTCCAGCTCGTCGCGCTGTACCAGAGATAGATTGCCAATATCAATTTGCTCTTCAACACTGGCTTCTTCTTCCTGTCCACTGGCAAAGATCTGGAAACTTTTACCCATCTCATGCCTAAAGGCCGTATGCATAGCGCCACTGCGGTCCTTAAGCTGCTGCATCGCTTCAAAATAACGCCGCTGCTCTTCGTTATTGGTGCACTGTTCAGCCTGCTCAAAGAGCGCATCGTTGATGGTTTTTTCCGCCGCTAATAACAAATCACCATAAAATTTATGGGCATGATCCCGGCAGTTGTTAAGTAATTCCATTAATGGTCTGTCCACAGCAAGTTTTTACGGCGTATCAATGCCTGCATTATTAGTACAAATGTAGTCTAATTTCGCGATTTTAGGAGCGAAATGGCAGTTATTTATGTGAGGTATGGCAAGGTTTTAATGGTATTTATAACACCAGCCATAGTAATAGTGGCAGAGAGGCGAAACTGAACAGCGTCGACATGACCACCAGGCCTGCAACAGCTTCGGGTGAACGGTTATAACGTTGGGCTAACAGGTAGTTAAATACCGCGGCGGGCATCGCCGATTGGATAATGACAACCCCGCGGATAGTGCCTTCCAGAGCCAGTACTTCGGCCACAAAAAAACCAACGGCCAGGCCGATCAGTAACCTGCTAACGCCCAGTAAGCCACTGAGGCTAAGGTCCTTAACTCTAAGCTGAGAAAGCGAGACGCCTAAGGTGATTAACATAATTGGAATACTGAGTGAGCCCAGCAGATTGAGGGAGTTTTCAATCCATAGCGGCAGACGGGTGGCGGTTAATACCAGGCCAGTAGCAAACAGGCCTGAGTAGACAATGGGGGAGCGCAGGCTGTTTTTCCAGGCATTTTGGCCGCTGACCAAGGCCACGCCAAAGGAAAACTGGGTCAGGCTGACCACCAGATAAATCCCCAGAGCCACCGCCAGCCCCTCTTCACCAAAGGCAAAAAAGCATACGGGCAAGCCCATATTGACGGTATTGGGGAAACTAAGCGGGGCGAGATAAACGGTGACCGGTAGTCTGGCTAGCTTACATACCGTAACAGCAATTAGCCCAGTGGTGACCAGAACCATGGCCGCTGCTCCCAGAATTTCGATTAAATCCTGCGCTGGCATTGAGGTTTTGCTTAAGGTACCGACCACCAGACAGGGGGCGCCGATATTCATGACCAAGCGGGTAACAAATTCACCTTCATAGGGCACACCCGAGCGCGCCCAGCCGTAACCAATCAGCGTACAAATGGCTATAGGGGCAAGAATGGCGAAAATATCTGCGTACATAAAACACCGGTTGAGTAAAAACCGGCATTCTACAGGGAAAGCCCGGTAATGCGGAAAATAGTGTGCCTTTAGCCGCGGCGATTTATACTAAGCGGCCTTGAAACTGTGGAAACCACTATGTCCAAAATATTCCCTGCCGCTACGGTGGTACTTATCCGTGATGGCTGCCAAGGTTTGGAAGCACTGTTACTGCGTCGCTCAACCGCAGTCAGTTTTGCCAAAGGGCACTGGGTTTTTCCTGGTGGCCGAATTGATAAGGCAGATTATCGTGACGACTTGGCGGATATTGAGGGTGCCGCCCGCCGGGGAGCTGTGCGTGAAACTCTGGAAGAAGCCGATTTAGTGGTGAATGAACAGGATATGGTTTATTTCGCCCACTGGACCACCCCACCTGAACACCCCAAGCGCTTTGCCACCTGGTTTTATATTAGCGAAGTGAATGGCGACTCTAATAAAGTCACCGTGGATAATAGCGAAATTGTCGAGCATCGCTGGTATAGCCCCGAGCAGGCATTGGCAGATTTGCAGGGCAAGCATATTGAGATGATGCCCCCACCTTTATCACCCTGACCGAGCTAAGCCAGTGCACCTCGGTGGCTGATGCGCTGGCCATGTATCGCCAGCGCCCGGTACCGGAAATCTTGCCCAAAATGACCCTGACCGAAGCGGGGGTGGTGATGCTCTATCCCGGGGATGCTGGCTATAACGACGGCGACGAGACGGTGGCGGGCCCCCGCAACCGTTTCTGGATGCTGGATGAAGCCTGGCGCTATGAAAAAACACCGGATTAGTTTTACCGCAGCCGGTTAATTCCTAAGGTATTTATCCGACAAAACTGGTAGTGTTCGCCCCCAGATATTGACAGCTTTTGGAGTTTAATAATGAGCAGTAGTTTTCACCCAACCCAACGTACCCTTATGGGCCCAGGCCCTTCCGATGTGAGCCCCCGTGTTCTAGAGGCTTTAGGCCGCCCAACCATTGGCCATTTGGACCCCGAATTTGTCGGTTTAATGGATGAGATCAAGTCACTACTGCACTATGCCTTTCAAACCAATAATGAGCTAACCCTGCCGGTTTCTGCGCCGGGTTCAGCGGGTATGGAAGCCTGTTTTGTCAATTTAGTCTCACCCGGTGATACCGTAATTGTCTGCCAGAATGGCGTTTTTGGCGGCCGGATGAAAGAGAATGTAGAGCGCTGTGGCGGCACCGCTGTGATGGTGGAAGATGAGTGGGGCCAGCCGATTGATATCGCCAAAGTTAAAGCCGCTTTTGAGCAGTACCCCACGGCAAAAGTCCTGGCCTTTGTGCATGCCGAAACCTCAACCGGTGTACAAAGTGATGCCAAAGCCCTCTGCCAACTAGCGACCGATAATCATGCCTTAAGCATTGTTGATACCGTGACTTCAGTGGGCGGTATCAATGTGGATATTGATGGCTGGGGAGCCGATGCAGTTTATTCCGGTACCCAAAAATGCTTATCCTGCGTACCGGGCATTTCACCAGTAAGCTTTGGCCCACGGGCCGTAGCAGCCATTCAAAATCGCGAGCATAAAGTACAGAGCTGGTTTTTAGATATGCAGCTGGTTATGGGCTATTGGGGTGGCAATACCAAGCGCGCCTACCACCATACCGCCCCTGTGAATGCGATGTATGCACTGCATGAATCCTTGCTGATGTTAAAAGAAGAGGGCTTGGAAAACGCTTGGCAGCGTCACCAAACCCACCACGATGCTTTAGTAGCCGGTTTGGAAGCGATGGGTTTATCCATGGTGGTTGATAAAGCACATCGTCTGCCGCAGCTTAACCTGGTTAACCTGCCAGAAGGTGCTGATGATGCTGCGGTTCGTGCTGCCTTACTATCCGAGTACAGCCTGGAAATTGGTGCTGGTTTAGGCGCTTTAGCGGGCAAAGCCTGGCGCATTGGTTTAATGGGCCATGCCTGTAGTAAGAAAAATGTCGTGCTGTGTTTGTCGGCACTGGACAATGTCCTGTCGGCACAGGGCGCAAAGATTAATAGCGGCGTAGCGGTTGCAGCAGCACTGGCCAGCTATTAATTAACATCAGCTTGTTCAAGCGAATAAGCTGATAGTTTGTTTCAAATCAAAGCGTAATATTCTGCCGCCCTTATAGTGAAATAGAGCCACTATATTAGAACCTGGAACCACTATAAGGGTAGGGCCGATGGATCGTCTTGATGAAGAAACCGTTGAACAATTTCACGACAGTTTGGACCGCTGCGGCTCCACCTCAAAATTTCTTGGCCGCTTTTACCAAATCTTTTCTGCCTCATCCCCTGAGGTGGCTGCCCGATTTACCGACACCAATTTCAAGACCCAAATCCGGGCGCTAAAAACCTCATTCTATATGGCTATGCTGGCATCGGATAAAGATTCAGAGGCCTCCGACTATCTGGAACGTATAGCCATGCGGCACAACCATCAGCAGTTGGATATTAAGCCAGAATTTTATACGCTATGGATGGATAGCATGATAGTGGCTGTGAGCGAATTTGATCCGCAGTTTGATCATCATATAGAGCAGGTTTGGCGTCGGTTTATGCAGCCAGCCATTGAATTTATGTCATCCAGATATTAGTTTTACCATGAGACAAGCGAGGGGCTAACGATGAGTGAGCAGAATGAGCACGGTCTGTCCGTAGGTATTTCCAGAGTCAATAATGACTTTTTTCTACAGCTAAAAGTCACCGGTAAACTGACCCATGATGATTACCAAACCTTTATACCGCTACTTGAAAATGCTTTAGGCGGCGTTAACAATCCGCAAATCAATGCGCTGGTCGATTGTCTGGCTCTGGAAGGCTGGGAGCTGCGTGCCGCTTGGGATGATTTTAAGCTGGGGCTAAAACATGGCAGTGAGTTTAAAAAAATAGCGATCGTTGGCAATAAACCCTGGGAGCAATGGGCGGCCAAAATCGGTAGCTGGTTTATCCATGGTGAAATGGCCTATTTTGAAAATCGTGAGGAAGCGTTAAACTGGTTGGGCAGTTAACTCCCCATCAGTGAAAAGGACGCATCACCATGTTTTATATTATTGAGCAGGGTGCCAGAATCAAAACGCCCACCGCGCAATTATTAAAGGCGCGGGGTGTGCCCCAAGTATCCGCCGGTGCCGGTACTTCTGCGATCAGCGAAGATAACCGTGACCCGCTAAAAGCACCCGTTAGTAAAATATCCCAGGACAACCCCTACCAACAACAAAACCTGAAACCGGAGCGTGAACTTGCCCCGGTTATTTACGGTCACCAGATTATGACCTCACCGGTGGTTACCGCATCCATTAATGAAACCATCGAAACGGTATGGAGTTTGTTTGCCAAACACCATTTTCACCACCTGCCTTTGGTCGATGATAAGCAGCAATTATTAGGGATTGTCTCCGACCGCGACCTGTTGCGTTTTGCCGCTAATCAGCAAAAAAACGTGGGTTCCCACCGTATTGAGCAGGTGATGACAAGAAAAGTGATTAGCGCAGCAGCCACGGCGGAGGTGCGTTTGATTGCCGAGGTGATGTGCCGACATGCGATTGGTGCGGTGCCGATTACAGGGGAGGCGGATAGTGACGATAGTCGGGTGCTGGGCATTGTTTCGCGGTCAGATATTTTGCGGACCTTGGTAAACCGGGCACCTTTGGAGCTCTGGGCCTAGGTTTACCTTCCCAAGCCTCGCTATGTAAAGAAAGTTAAATTCCCAGCCCAAAAAAACCAACCTTGATGCATATCAAAAAACCTTTTCCCGCTTGCCCTGATAATCCATAACAACAACAGCAAACCGCAGCGACTAGAGCTAGCAGGAGAGACAAACATGTACATCAACTTTTGGTATGCCATGGCCATGGCGGAAGAAATTACCGCTGATAAACCCTTTAAAGTGCGCCGCTTAGGGCAGGACTTTGTGTTGTACCGTGATGAAGACGGCAGCGCACATTGCCTGCATGATGTTTGTAGCCATCGGGGCGGCTCATTAGGTGATGGCCGTATTCGCGATGGCCATTTGGAGTGCCCTTATCACGGTTGGCAGTTTAATGGGGGAGGTGATTGTGCTTATATTCCCTCCTTAGGTGCTGAAGGGCAAAAAATTCCTGCTCGAACAAAAATCGATTCCTATCCTGTACAGGAAAAATACGGCTTAATCTTTGCCTTTTTAGGTGACCTTCCCGAAGCAGAGCGCCCACCGTTGATGGGGCCGGACTGGAATCCCCAGAACTACGAATACCCGGCAGAAGAATGGCGGGCTGTGGCGATGAGCTGGCCAATTACAGCCAACTACGAGCGCTGTGTAGAAAATGGTATCGACCCTTCTCATAATGAATATGTGCACCGTGCCCACGGTTTTATGGGGGATCGTCAGGATACCTATAAAGTTAACAAGTTGGAGCCCATCGAGCACCAGTGGGGCAATGGCTTTTGGCACCGTTTTTATGCTCCTGCCAGTACCCATGATGTTTTATACAAGGGTGAAGAAGCCAGAGACGGTGAAGGCGATTTAAATGTCAGTGCCGGTCATAGCGGCCCTAACCAGGTCTGGACTTATATTCATATCACCGATAAAAACTGGATGCATCAATATCTCTACGAAACCCCCGTGGATGAAACCCATACCACTGCCTTTAATATTTCCATTTGCAACTTCCTGCCTGAAGAAATTGCCGATGATGATGAAATAAAAGCGATGAATGCCTCGATCGCTGAAGAAGATGTGGTGGTGTTAGAAGGGATCAAGCCGGTTAAAACGCCGGATGATATGACCAGTGAAGTCTTGGTGCCCTCCGATAAAGCGATCTTTGGTTATCGTCAGTTTATTAAAGAGTGGGACCGTCGCGGTTGGCGTATTGATACGAAGGCGGTTAAACGTGATGAGTTGGAAAAAGTGTATGCCATTCCTTCACCGCGTCGTCGCAAAGAAAAGGGCTGGGTGTTTGATACTGTGCCATTAATCCCCGCGGCAAAACCAGAGGAAGTGAAAAAGGCGGGTTAAATATAGGGCTGAGGTTTTGAATGCGTTGTTATTCCCAACTTCGCATACACCCGCGTAGGGTGGATTGTAATCCACCGTTACTGGCAACTCATGGCTGGGCTTAGTGGATGATAATCCACCCTACAATACTCGAATCACTGCGAGAACTCGAAGAGTGATAGAGGTTGTTACGGGAAATGACATGGCTCTTTATTACTCAGAGGGAGGTGCTACCTGTATCCAGCAATGGGTTCTTTGCAGGTACACAAAGTGACAACCAAAGGACTGCACTTCACGTAAATCACCATCCTCTGGTGGATCATAATCTTCCAGGCCCTCCAGCGATAATGCATTGGCCATGGCGGGCTTTTTACAAAATTCCTGCGCCAATTCATTGAGGTGTAATTCCTCCCCAGTCCAAACCATACCGTCACGCTCTACTGGTGAGCTGATTGCATTATCTGCAAAGACAAATACCGCAGAAGTCCCCGCCATTTTCTTATAGACCGAAGGCTGCTCCATATAACACTCCATTTATTACTGTTTGAAAAAATACCAGCTTAAAAAACAACAGCTTAGACAGCGATGATATGCATCAAGGTTTCGGTAGTACTTACCGGCCAGTTGCTGTAAGCTTCACGCCCCGCAGCGGGCTATGGCCCCAGCGTGCCAAACGGCAACTCCCAAGCAGTTTATCGAGTACTATCACAAGAGCAGCATCTATGAGTTTTGACTCCCTGGGTTTATCTGAACCTATTCTGGAAGCGATTAAAAAGCAGGGCTATGACAGCCCGTCTCCGATACAAGCCAAGGCAATCCCTGCGGTGGTTGAAGGCCATGACGTGATGGCTGCGGCGCAAACCGGTACCGGAAAAACAGCCGGTTTTACCCTGCCAATTTTAGAACGTCTTAGCGGTGGTCGCAGCGCCGCCTCAAACCAGGCCAGAGCACTGATCCTGACTCCTACTCGGGAATTGGCAGCCCAGGTGGGCGCCAGCGTTGAAACCTATGGCGCTAATTTACCACTGCGTTCCACCGTAGTTTTTGGCGGGGTAAAAATCAATCCTCAAATGATGAAGCTGCGCAAAGGTGTTGATATATTAGTGGCAACGCCGGGTCGCTTATTAGATTTATACAACCAAAAAGCCGTTAAATTTGATCACTTGGAAGTGCTGGTCTTGGATGAAGCCGACCGTATGTTGGATATGGGTTTTATCCACGATATTAAAAAAATCCTGCGTCTATTACCCAAGCAGCGACAAAACCTATTATTCTCCGCCACTTTCTCCAACGATATCCGTAATCTGGCCAAAGGTCTGGTGCATAACCCGGTAGAGATTTCGGTAAGCCCACCTAACACCACTGTAGAATCTATAGAGCACTGGATTTACTCGGTAGACAAAAATAAAAAGTCGCCGCTGTTGATCGAACTTATCAAAGCCAACCAATGGCCGCAGGTACTGGTATTTTCACGCACCAAGCACGGTGCCAATAAATTAGCCAAGCAATTGACCGGTGCCGGTCTTAATGCCGCAGCTATCCATGGCAATAAAAGCCAGGGTGCTCGTACCCGAGCTCTGGCAGAGTTTAAAAGTGGTGAAGTTCAAGTGTTAGTGGCTACCGATATTGCGGCCCGAGGTTTGGATATCGATCAGCTACCCAATGTTGTTAACTTTGATTTGCCCAATGTGCCTGAAGATTATGTTCACCGTATTGGTCGTACTGGCCGGGCAGGGGCCAGTGGTATGGCGGTCTCCCTGGTGTGTGCTGACGAGTTTAAACAACTGTCTGATATAGAACGGTTAATTGGTGAGCTGCTACCGAGAAAAATCGCTGAAGGTTTTGAGCCCGTCCATGCACTGCCTGAGTCGCGCTTAAATACCAAACCTCACAAGCCCAAGAAACCCAAAAAACCGAAAACGGGCCACCGGGATGGCCAGCGTTCCGGTGAAAACGCCCAGGGCCATAAAAAGGACCAGCGCCAAGGTGCCGGGCAGCAGCAAAAACAGGGCAATGGCAATGCCAGGCCCGCCAATAAGCGCCGCAGACGCAGACCAGCTAGCGGCAACGTCTAAGGTCTAAACTCTCAGCCCTAAACCTTCACCTCTAACCCCCTGTTTTAAAAGGCTTTCCAGAAAGCAGGGTTTTCCTGATCCAGGTCAAAGTGTTCTCTAGCCAGCGTTATAGTATGGCGATAAATAACTGCCTGGTCAGGACAGACACTATGAATATACCTCCGGCTTCTATTGCTAAAGAAAGCCTGGCTGTTACTGGCAGCTCCCCCTCAGCCCTCACGCCCCCAGCCCTATGGGATCAGCAGCTGATTGCCAAATACGATGTGCCGGGCCCCCGTTATACGTCCTACCCAACGGCAGTGCAGTTTGCCGAAGACTATACGATCGAGGTTTATCGTCAGGAAGCATTGGATAATTTACAACAGACCATCTCGCCACTATCACTCTATGTGCATATCCCTTTTTGCCAGAATATTTGTTACTACTGCGCCTGTAACAAAGTGGTGACCGCCGACCGCCGTGCTGCCAGAACCTATCTGGATTACCTCAATAAAGAAATTGAATTGCAATCGCCGCTAGTGGGCAAGCATCGCACGGTGATGCAGTTACATTTGGGGGGCGGTACGCCGACTTTTTTTGATGGCGCGGAGCTAACAGAATTAATGCATCTGCTGGCCAGTCATTATAAATTAACCGATTCTGAACGACGTGAATACAGTATTGAAATTGACCCTCGCACGGTTACCAAAGATAGTTTGGCGCTATTAAAAGGCCTGGGTTTTAATCGCCTTAGTCTGGGAGTGCAAGACTTCGATGAGCAGGTGCAAACGGCTATTAACCGTCGTCAGCGCTACGGTATGATTGAAACCCTGACGGAGGCGGCAAGACTGTACCAGTTTAAATCCGTTAGCTATGACCTGATTTATGGCTTACCCATGCAAAGCCTGCAAACCCTCAGTGCAACCCTGGAAAAGACCATTCAACTGTCCCCCGATCGCATTGCTTTTTATAGCTATGCCCATTTGCCCGAGCGTTTTAAAAGTCAGCGTGCTATCGATCGTTTGGATTTGCCGTCGGCGGCAGAAAAACTGGCCATGCTCTCGTTGATAACTGAAAAACTATTGGCAGCGGGTTATATTCATATTGGTATGGATCATTTTGTAAAACCGCAGGATGAGTTGGCCATGGCTCGTCATGAGGGGAAATTGCAGCGTAACTTTCAAGGCTATTCCACCTGTTTGGCACCAGACTTAGTCGGGCTTGGGGTCTCTTCCATCAGTGCGATGCCCAGTAGTTACTCGCAAAACGAGAGAGTATTGGCTAGCTATTACCAGCGTCTTGACCAGGGAGAGTTGCCGATCGCAAAAGGCTTTAAACTGAGCCGGGATGACCAGATTCGTCGCACGGTCATTGCGCAGATTATCTGCGACTTACAATTGGATATGACGGCGGTTGAAAAGCAGTTTGGCCTTGTTTTTTCCGAGTATTTTAGTCGGGAATTACTGGCATTAAAACCACTCGAAAGCGATGGTCTTATCTATTGGCATGGTGATAAACTGGGGGTGAGTGAACTGGGTCAATTGATGTTAAGAAATATCTGCATGGTCTTTGATAAATACCTGCAACAAGCCGAAGATCAAAGCAGTCCCCTGCGTTTTTCCAGAACCTTATAAGTTAAGGTTTGACATAAACTATAGAGCTGCAGATTAAAAGCCAGGCCACTATTAAAAAAATTAGGAGCAAAAAGCCCATGGTTATTTCAAGTAGTCAAAGTAGCGCCGCCGAGCAGCAAACCTGCCCGCATAATAACGCGATATCCTGCGGCAATTGTCGCCTGGGTACTATTTGTTTGCCACTGGCTCTTGAAGGTGAGGATATCGTTAAACTGGATGAAATTGTCCAGCGCGGTCGCCCGATACAAAAAGGCGATCATCTCTACCGTGAAAGTGATGCTTTTACCTCGGTCTATGCCGTGCGTTCCGGTGCTATCAAAGCCTACCGCCTGACCGGAGATGGTCAGGAGCAAGTGACGGGGTTTTACTTCCCTGGTGAAATTATTGGTATGGATGGTATTAGCAAAGACCAGTATGCCTGTTCTGCCAAAGCGTTGGAAACTTCAGCGGTGTGTGAAATCCCGTTCCATCGGCTGGAGGAGTTGAGCGCCCAGGTGCCCACGATGCAGCGGCATTTTTTCCAGTTGATGAGCCAGGAAATCACCATGGATCAACAGCTGATTACCATGCTCAGTAAAAATAGCGCAGAAGAGCGAGTCGCTGCCTTACTTATAAGCATTTCTGCCCGCAATGCCCGTCGTAAATTATCTAAAACCAGCTTCCGCCTGCCGATGTCTCGCACCGATATAGGTAACTTTCTTGGCCTGACGGTAGAGACGGTGAGTCGTGTTATCAGCCGGTTTAATAAACAGGGTTTAATTACTGTTGAGAGCAAAGAAATTACCCTGCTTGATCTTGACGGCCTAAAAGAAATCGCCAATGTAAAAATGGATTTCTAAAATACGCTGATAAATCTTTCTCTCTATCCTTCTTCTGCCGGCTAACACCTTCGTGATGGCCGGTATTCACTAAAAAAATCCAAATTGGGTACTCAATTATCCGCGAAGCGACTAGACTTGATTTAAGTCATAGTTGTCGTCTTGGCTGGCATTAGAATCACATTTCTTAACACGTCTAATCATCATAATGGGTTTCACTATGAATCAACCCTTTGAACATCCTGTTTATAATTATAGAGTCGTTCGACAGTTTGCCGTGATGACGGTGATTTGGGGTATTGTCGGCATGGGGGTAGGAGTACTGATTGCGGCGCAGCTGGTATGGCCGCAACTAAACTTTGACACACCCTGGCTTACCTTTAGTCGAATTCGTCCCTTGCATACCAATGCAGTAATCTTCGCCTTTGGTGGCAGTGCATTATTTGCCAGTTCGTTATATGTGGTACAGCGTACCTGCCAGGTGCGGCTTATCTCAGACTCCTTGGCCGCTTGTGTCTTTTGGGGTTGGCAGTTAGTGATTTTGCTAACGGCTATTTCCTTGCCTCTCGGTTATACCTCCTCTAAAGAATATGCCGAGATGGAATGGCCAATTGATATCCTGATTACCATTGTCTGGGTGGCTTATGCGGTTTTGTATTTTGGCACCATTACCAAGCGAAAAACCAGCCATATCTATGTGGCTAACTGGTTCTTTGCGGCCTTTATCCTAACCGTAGCCGTGCTGCATGTGGTGAACAGCGCAGCGCTACCGGTCAGTTGGACAAAATCTTATTCGGCCTATGCAGGTACCACCGACGCAATGATACAGTGGTGGTATGGTCATAACGCTGTGGGCTTTTTCTTAACGGCGGGCTTTCTTGGCATTATGTATTACTTTGTGCCAAAGCAGGCAGAGCGCCCGGTTTATTCCTACCGTTTATCCATTGTGCATTTCTGGGCTCTGATCGCCATTTATATTTGGGCTGGGCCACACCACTTACATTACACCGCTTTGCCGGATTGGGCGCAGAGTCTGGGCATGGTAATGTCATTAATCCTGTTGGCTCCCAGTTGGGGCGGCATGATTAACGGCATGATGACCTTGTCCGGTGCATGGCATAAATTGCGTACCGATCCAATTTTACGCTTTCTGGTGGTGTCCCTGTCTTTCTACGGTATGTCTACCTTTGAAGGGCCGATGATGGCAATCAAGACGGTTAACTCTTTATCCCACTATACCGACTGGACCATTGGTCATGTTCACTCTGGTGCTCTGGGTTGGGTGGCGATGGTCTCCATTGGTGCTATGTACCACTTGCTACCGATTATGTTTGGTAAAAAACAAATGTATAGCGTGCAGCTGATTAATTTGCATTTCTGGATGTCGACCATTGGCACCGTGTTATATATCAGCTCCATGTGGGTTAACGGTATTTTGCAGGGCCTAATGTGGCGCGCCTATAACACCGATGGCACATTAACTTATAGCTTTGTTGAATCGGTACAGGCCAGTTACCCCGGTTATCTGGTGAGATTGATTGGTGGTGGTATGTTCTTTGCCGGTATGTTGGTGATGGCCTACAACATGTGGCAAACATCCCGGGCAACCAGCAACGAAAGCGGTGAAGACAATGTAGCCAGCGCTGAAGCGCAAGCGGCTTAAGGCAGGAGAGGTTTTATGAATCATGATTTAGTCGAAAAAAATATTGGCTGGATGTTGGTACTGACCATTGTGGCGATCAGTTTTGGTGGTCTGGTTGAAATCGTGCCGTTATTTTTTCTTAAGGAAACTACTGAGCCGATTGAAGGTTTGGAACCCTTAACCGCACAGCAGTTAGAAGGCCGGGATATTTATATCCGCGAAGGCTGCAATAACTGCCACTCGCAAATGATCAGGCCGCTGCGTTCAGAAACAGAGCGCTACGGTCATTATTCAGTAGCCGGTGAGTTTGTTTACGATCATCCGTTTTTATGGGGCTCTAAGCGTACTGGTCCAGATTTGGCACGTGTCGGTAAGCGTTATAGTGATGACTGGCATCGCGCACATTTAATGGATCCTCGCAGTGTAGTGCCTGAATCCAATATGCCTGCCTATCCCTGGTTGTTTGAAAACACCCTTACTGGTGAGTTAACCGGTGACAAAATGGCGGCACTACGCACTCTGGGTGTGCCTTATACCGATGAAGATATAGCTGGTGCTAAAGAAGCCGTAGCCGGTAAAAAAGAAATTGATGCTCTGGTTGCCTACTTGCAGCAGCTGGGTATTTTATTGAAGCATAAGCGATAGGGGCAGCAAACATGGATATTAATACCCTAAGAGGTTTGGCCACCGTATTCGCCATGATAGCTTTTATTGGTGTCTGTATTTGGGCCTATAGCAAAAAACGCAAGGCGGATTTTGATGAGGCAGCCAATCTGCCTTTTGCCGACGATGATTAAGTCAGTGCAGCTAAATCAGTTCAAGTAAGTCAGTACACAAATCAGTGACTTAACCCTGAATAGAATGAAAGAGCGAGACATTAAATGAGCAGCTTCTGGAGTTTATGGATAATCGTACTCACCACCATCATGTTAATCGGCACGGTGTGGATACTATTTGCCAATAGGAAAACCAAAAATACCGGTCCTGATGCGACAACGGGTCACGTTTACGACGGCATCGAAGAGTACGATAATCCGTTACCGGCCTGGTGGTTTTATTTATTTGTTATCACCATTGTGTACAGCATCGGTTATTTAATTGCTTATCCGGGTATGGGCAGCTTTAAAGGCGTATTGGGTTGGACCCAGATCAACCAGTATGAAAAACAGGTAGCCAAGGCGGAGCAAAAATACGGCGCTATCTTTGCCCAATACCGCGATATGCCGGTAGAACAAGTGATACAAGATGGTAAGGCCTTAAAAATGGGCCAGCGGATGTTTGCCAATAACTGTGCCCAATGCCATGGTAGTGATGCCCGGGGCAGCTATGGTTTCCCCAACCTGACCGATGGTGATTGGCTCTATGGCGGATCGCCTGAGCAAATTAAAACCACATTAATTCAGGGGCGCTCCGGTGTTATGCCAGCATGGGCAGGGCCACTGGGAGAAGAGGGTATTGTCAATGTCAGCAATTATGTATTGAGTTTAAATGGGCGTGCAGTGGATGCCGATTCCGCCGCTGCCGGTCAGGAAAAATTTGCCATGTTCTGTACCAGTTGCCACGGCGCAGACGGCACCGGCAATATCGCTCTGGGAGCCCCTAACCTGACCAATAATATTTGGTTATACGGTGGCTCGCCGGGCCTGGTGCAGCGAACGCTGCGCAATGGTCGCAATGGCCAAATGCCCAGCCATGAAAAAATATTGTCCGAAGATAAAATTCATCTGCTAACAGCCTATGTCTATAGCCTGTCGCAAACCCCCGCAGAGCAGGAATAATATCTGGACGTAAGAGGTGTTGTTGTTTGAATAAACGTGTCGATAAGCCCACAGAAACCGTTGCTGTAACTGATATTACAGAAGAGTTTCACCCTGCCGGGGTGGGCGAGTTAGACCTTTATCAAAAACGTGAAAAAATCTATACCCGCCGTATCGAAGGTTTCTATCAACGGATTCGCGTCTATACCGGTTGGCCCTTGTTGCTAGGGTATTTTTTATTGCCCTGGTTAAATTGGGATGGCCGACAAGCGGTACTGTTCGATTTACCTAATCGTCAATTTCATATTTTTAACCTGACCTTTTGGCCGCAGGATTTTCCCCTGCTGGCCTGGATGATGATTATTGCCGCCTTTGCTTTATTTACCGTAACCGCATGGGCTGGCAGAATTTGGTGTGGCTATACCTGCCCGCAAACGGTATGGACTGCTATTTTTATGTGGGTTGAACAGTGGTGCGAGGGCAGCCGTAACCAGCGTATTAAATGGGACAAGGCGCCCTGGTCAGTAGAAAAATTTGCCCGCAAGTTATCCAAACATGCTCTGTGGGGAGGCTTTGCGCTGCTCACGGGTTTTAGCTTTGTTGCCTATTTTTCTCCAGCCAGAGAGTTACTCGTTAATCTGGTGACGATTGATTTTGCTGCGCTGCTCAGTTTGGGATTTAATCTGGACTGGTGGGGCTTGGGGATTTGGGAAGCCTCATGGATTATCTTTTTTACTCTGGCTACCTATATCAATGCCGGCTGGTTAAGAGAGCAGGTGTGTATGTATATGTGCCCTTATGCCCGCTTTCAATCGGTGATGTTTGACCAGGATACGTTAATTGTCTCCTACGACTATCATCGCGGCGAATCTCGCGGTGCCCGCAAAAAAGGCGTTGATGCCAGCGAAAAAGGCTTGGGTGACTGTGTCGATTGCCAAATCTGTGTACAGGTTTGCCCCACGGGGATTGATATCCGTGATGGTCTGCAATACGAATGCATCAACTGTGCGCTCTGTATTGATGGCTGTAATTCTGTGATGGACCAGATGGGGTATGAAAAAGGTCTGATTCGCTATACCACAGAAAATTCACTGAACGGCCAGCCCACTAACTTTCTGCGCCCGCGTTTAATTGGTTATGCCGTTGCAGTGGTGGTGATGGTGGCCATCTTTTTTACCTCCATTATTGTGCGTGTTCCCTTAAAGCTGGATGTTATTCGCGATAGAGACCGCTTATATATTCAAACCACCGAGGGCTATATCGAAAATAGCTATACCCTAAAAGTGATCAATATGGATCAGCAGTCCCATCAATATCAGATTAGCTTTAGCGGTCTGGAGGGGGCAAAGATTATTGGTAAAAGCAAGGTGGTGGTCATCCCCGGTGAGCTGAGCGAGTTACCCATTCGCTTAAGTATCGACCCCGCCGACCTGGAAAAAACCAACAACACCATAGAGTTTAATGTGCAGGCTATCGATGGGTCGGATTACGAGGCTATTGCAGAAAGCCGCTTTATAGGCCCGAGAGTTAAATGATGAACACCAAGCCCACAGATATCGTTGTAGAACCCTGGTACAAACAGTTTTGGCCATGGTTTATTTTTCTTCTACCGGCCTCGGTTGTGGTGGCGGGGGTGATTACGGTGATTATTGCCTTTAGGAATGCCGATAGCTTAGTGGCAGATGATTACTATAAAAAAGGTTTGGGGATTAACCAAACTCTGGCAGAAGATACGGCCGCCAGCGATTTAGCAGCAAAGGCCCATATTGACATTGATGCCTTAACTGGTGAGGTTAGGGTCAAGCTGTTGGGTGAGTTTTCAGTACCGCCCACCGACTTAGTGCTGGAATGGATTCACCCCACCAGCCAGAAGCAGGACTTTGCTATGGCCATGAATATAACGCCGACGGCGGAATATGGCGGCCAATTGCAGTCAGCTGTCAGTGGTCGCTGGTATCTGGAGTTATCCTCTCAGCAGCCGGTGGCATGGCGCTTAAAATCCGAAATCGATTTAGGTGCGCCGACTAGTGATAACAGTGAGCGATATCAATTGCTATTAAGCAGCGGCGTGGAGGGCTAATGCCAATTAACCAGCAAGCCAGCCCCGAGTATTGTTTTCACTGTGGTTTAACCGTAACTACCGGTGAGCCATTTTGTGCTGAGCTTAATGGTCAACAGGCCAATTTTTGTTGCCCTGCCTGTAGGGCGGTGGCAATAACGATTGTGGATAATGGCTTAAGTTCTTTTTATCAATTTCACGAAACCAATCAACAAGCCCCCGATGCTCTATGGGATGAAGGTGTCTTTGCTGCCTTCGATGATGACGCGTTCCAACAGCGCTATATTACCCGGTCTCAACAATCGACTGATATGGCTCAGGTGCAGTTATTGATTGGCGGTATGCACTGTGCGGCCTGTGTCTGGTTACTGGAGCAGTATTTACTGAAGTTGCCCGCTATTGAAAAAGTGTCAGTCAGTTTGACCGAGCAAAAAGCGGTGCTGCATTGGCGCTTAAGCGAGTTGCCGCTCAGTGAAGTTTGCCGCTCTATCGCCCTGTTAGGTTATCAGGCCGAACCCTATAGCCAAAACCATTTGCAGGAATTACGCCAGCGTGAAAATCATCAGGCGTTAAGGCGTTTGGGTGTGGCCGGTATCGGTATGATGCAGGTGGGTATGTTTGCTATTGCCTTATATGCCGGTGCCTTACAGAGCATGGCCCTTGAGTACCGGGACTTTATGCGTTGGGTGAGTTTTTTAGTGGCGACCCCGGTGGTGTTTTATGCCGCCCAGCCTTTTTTTATCGGCGCATGGCGGGGCATTAAAATGAAATCCCCCGGAATGGATTTACCGGTAGCTCTGGCCATAGGTCTCGCCTATCTGGCCAGCGTTAAAGCGACATGGCTTGGGGCTGGTGATGTCTACTATGACTCCGTGACGATGTTTACCTTTTTATTATTAAGTGGCCGCTATCTGGAGATGCGCGCGCGACATTTTGGTGGCCGCTTAACCACCGATTTAAATAGTCTGCTACCCAGCACAGTTTTAACCATTGACCCAGCGGGTAATACTCAATCGTTGCCACTATTTAAAGTAGCGCTGGGTGATAAGTTATTGATCAAGCCGGGGCAGGTGATCCCCGCTGATGGTGTTGTTTTAGACGGCTATAGTAGCGTCGATGAGTCACAGATGACCGGCGAGTTTAGTTTGCAAAGCAAAGTGGTAGGAGACGATTTAGTGGCGGGTACCTGCAACGGTGGTGGCACCATGACCCTACGGGTTAACGCTGTGGGCGCAGATCTAAAACTACAGTCCATTAATCAATTACTGCAAACGGCACAATCAACTAAGCCAACTATGGCCCGTATGGCCGATAAATTAGCCAGTTATTTTGTGGTGTCGGTGTTACTGCTGGCCGCGGCCACGTATAGCTATTGGCATATTATCGCTGCCAGTGATCAGGCCTTTTGGATAGTATTATCGGTTTTAGTGGTCAGTTGCCCCTGCGCGTTATCACTGGCAACCCCCGCGGTATTAACCGCGGCGACCAATCGCTTAAGGGACTTGGGTCTATTAGTCACCAAACCCTATGTCTGGGAAAAAATGGCCGCCGTGACCGATATTGTTTGCGATAAAACCGGCACGCTAACTCGGGGTGAATTGGCGATAAGTGCGGTTAAACCCCAGGCCGAACTCTCCAGTCAACAGTGTCTGGATATTGCCGCCGCGCTGGAGCGTTATTCGGAACACCCTATTGCCAAAGCTTTTACCCATAAGGCTCAAGAGGCGCTAGCGGTCAGTGAAATTGAAGTGATACATAGTGCTGGTCTTGAAGGGCATATCAACGGTGAAACCTATCGCTTGGGCCGTGGTGACTTTGCTTCGGCGCTATATGGTTTGCAGCACATCAGTATCCCCGCGGATTTTGAACAGGGCCAATGGCTATTATTAAGCTCAAGCAAAGGCGCCGTCTGTTGGTTTAGATTGCAAGATAGTCTACGGGAAGATGCTCAGGCGCTGGTGAGCGGTCTGCAACAGCAACGGCTCACTGTCCACTTATTAAGTGGTGATGCTTCCGGCGCTGCCGAGCAACTGAGTGCAAGGCTGGGTATAGACCGTTGCACGGCGGGAGCCAGTCCAGAGCAAAAGCTGGCGTATATTCAGCAACTACAAGCTGCTGGTGCCAAAGTATTAATGTTAGGCGATGGTATCAATGATGTGCCGGTGCTGGCCGCAGCCGATGTGTCGGTGGCGATGAGCAATGCCTCTAATCTGGCCAAAACCCATGCCGATAGTATTTTGCTGTCAGGTCATTTAACGGCGGTACTGCAATTATTTAGCGTGGCAAGCACCACCCGAAGCATTATTAAACAAAATTTAGTCTGGGCTTTAT
Source organism: Oceanicoccus sagamiensis (assembly GCF_002117105.1). GTDB lineage: Bacteria > Pseudomonadota > Gammaproteobacteria > Pseudomonadales > Dasaniaceae > Oceanicoccus > Oceanicoccus sagamiensis. The sequence continues at coordinate 2,592,334 of NZ_CP019343.1, forward strand.
CCTATAACCTGTTAGCGATTCCGCTGGCGGCGATGGCAATGATCCCACCTTATCTTGCAGCCATTGGTATGTCTCTAAGCTCTTTAGTTGTAGTGCTTAATGCTCTGAGAGTGCAGCGTAAAGGCCAGCCTGCGGAAAGCGGCAACGATACAGCCAGAGTCTTTAAGGAGGTCGCTGCCAATGGATAGCATTTATATTCTGGTGCCGATTGCTATCGTTTTTACCGTGATTGCCGTGGCCGCATTTTTTTGGGCGGTTAATAACCGGCAGTACGATGATTTGGACGCCTCGGCCCACAGTATCTTATTTGATGATGATGCAGGTCATAGCGAAAAAAAGCCGAGTAGCAGTACAGTAAATACCACAAAGGCCGCGGATGAATGAATTAACACTAACCAGTGCTGTGTTGATTGGTTTGCTGGGCAGCAGTCACTGTTTGGGTATGTGCGGGGGGCTGAGTTCTGTTTTGGGCGTTAATGCCAAGGCCGGTAACCGCAGCCGGATAATCAGCTATAACGCCGGGCGCTTACTGACTTATACCGTGATTGGTGCGGTGGCAGGCTTGATTGGAGAGGCACTGTTAAATACGGTGCCACAAGCGGCGGTGGTGTTAAGAGCGGTGGCCGGTTTATTGATTATTGCCATGGGCTTATATGTTAGCCAGTGGTGGATGGGTTTAACCCAGCTTGAAAAAATAGGTGCCAGGTTTTGGCGATATATACAGCCGTTAACCGGGAAATTGCTGCCGATCAATAACCATCGACAAGCTTTACTGTTAGGTACGCTATGGGGATTATTGCCCTGTGGTTTGGTCTATTCCACCCTGAGCTGGGCTCTGGCTTCGGCACAGTGGCAGCAGTCGGCCATGTTAATGCTGGCTTTTGGTATTGGCACATTGCCCGCAATGTTATCGATGGGTTTTGTGGGAGAAAAAATATTACAGCGCTTACGCCAGCCGGGTTTGCGCCGTATAGCAGGGCTGGTGATTATTGTTATGGGTATAGCAACTTTGTTAACACCTGTGCTGCACAGTGGTCATGAGCAACATGCTGGCCATCAGCATCATGATATGTAGCAGCTGCTTATTGATAGCTTGTTGTTTTGAGTAAACATCGTTATTGCAAAAAACGTGAAAAGATAAATAATAGATAAGGTTGAGGAGAACAATATGATTGCGAATATGTTCGGCCTGTTATTCAGGCCAAAAACACAATGGCAAAGTATTGCTGAGAAGGACCAGTTTTCTTTCCTGCCGGCATTTTTGTATACCGCGGTATTAGCCGCAGTGCCGGCCTATGCCTGGTTTGTGGGCACCACCCAAATCGGCTGGACCGTTGCCGATGGCGATACCATTCGGATGACCGCCGATAGTGCCTCAGTGATTATTGGCTTATTTTACTTCACCATGGTGGCGTCGGTTTGTGTGATTGGGTATATGATCCACTGGATGTCCGAGACCTATGGTACCGATTCCAGTACTGCCAAAGGGATTGCTGTAGCCGGTTTTTCTGCCACCCCACTATTTATTGCTGGCGCTGTTGGTTTTGTGCCGGTGTTTTGGGCGGCGCTATTAATTGGCGTGTCGGCGGTTAGCTATGCGGTTTATCTATTGTATCTGGGTATCCCCATTGTGATGGGTATTCCACAGGAGCGGGGCTTTTTATTCTCCAGTGCCGTTATCGCGTTCTGTCTGGTTATCCTTATCGGCATTATGGGCGGTACCGTGATTATGTGGGATATGGGTGCGGCACCGAGTTTTACCGATTAACTAGTTGAGTGTCAGAAACGGCACAATAGAAATATAAGCAATCGCTGCAATGGCCACAATAATCAACAGATGTTGCAACGGAGCCTGTTTAAACCGTGTCGCCAGTGGCAGTGGTGGCTCACGGTACTGACGCTGACGCTGCTGTTGATACTCCTCCAACAGCGCTCTGCTTCGCTCAAGCTGCTCTTTATCTACCAGCCATAAGGCCGCCACCGAAATTCCCCAGCGGCCAGCATCGGTTTCGTAATAATCAATCTGGTGCTCGTCTAATAACTCCCTGACTTCGTAGGCTTCTTCATCGCTAACGCCATTGAGTTTAAACAGTAGTATGGACATGGTGTGTGTTCTGTATCGGGGCAGTGGCTATTCAGTGGCTATTAGCAGCTATGATAAACCCTTTACCGTGGAAGAACAGAAAAAACGCCGCTGAATAACGGCGTTTGATGCCGGCAATGGTTAAAATTTATAACCGATTGATACCATATATACCCAGGGGTCGATATCCAGATCAGCCTTAACCTTGCCTACGGCCGAGTCAAAGCTGGCTTCAGTTTCAATATCCATCTTCCAAACCGCGGCATTAATCAGCCATGTATCATCCAGTTGATAATCCACCCCAAGCTGTAGTGACAGCCCGACCGAGTCATCAATATCCAGATTGGAGGCCGCTAAACCACCATCGGCAATATCCGCTTTTATCGCTGAGGTTAAGCTTTCATCAAGTACCAGCGTGTAATTGATGCCGATACCCGCATAGGGCTGGATTTTACTGGAGGCATCCAACGGAAAATATTGCAGGCTTAAAGTGGGAGGCAGATGTTCAACGCTGGCGATTTTTGTGCCGTTGGGTAAACCCGGTTGTGCCCCGGCAATACCGCTACCGGTTAGATAGACATCATGGTCAAAGGGCGTGGCCGCTAATAATTCCACGGCAATATTGTCCGTTAACATATAGGCCACAGTCAGGCCTACTTGAGTATCACTGTTCAAACCCAGGCCAGTATCTTGCACCTTACCGCCCAATGCTTCTACGCTGATTAAGCTACTACTTTCATCCGGGTCAACGGTTGCCGCACCAACACGGGCAATCCACTCGCCTTGTTGGTGGCCCATTACCGTAAGCGGTAAAGCGCTCACAAGAAGGCCTGGTAGGATGACTGCTAACATTTTTTTGTTCATTACTTACCCCTAAATATCTATGGTTGAGTAAGAATACCCCTGTTTTTAAAGCTTGGAATTGATATGGATCAGAACAGATACTTATTCCGAGAAAGGGTTATACACGGGGCGCGGGCAAAAAAAAGCCCTGTTAAAAACAGGGCAATAGTTGAGTTACATTAAGAGACGAGGAGTATTAAAACGGTCTTGGTAAAGTGCGGCATTGCGCTGAAATCGTTTTCACTAAACGATCACCCAGCTCCGGGCCATAAAATTCATCAGCCATATTATTAGCGGGGTCACGCTCACAAATATTGCGGCGAATAATATGATCGCGCTGGGCTAATTGCTCACGAATTTCTACCGGTGTTTTCGGTGCTTCATCCACCCACTGTAACCAGCGGTCCAGGCGGTTTAAATACACCTCGCGGATTTTGTCATAGACTTCATCTTCCGGTTCGGCGCTATAGCCGATGGCGGTAGGTGTAATCGCAAAACGGGTATAGCGGTCACGGCTAACAAAGGGAGCAAACCGTGGGTCTTCAGCAAAGGCCAAAAATTCTTCGTTCACTTCGGTATAAAACTGGTCAACATAATCCACATTGGACCAGGTATCTACCCGCGGAATTAAATCGTTGTACATAAACAGTTTTGGAATAGTCCCCAGTGCACAGCCAAAGTTAGGCACCAGCGTTTGTGGGCCCAGAGTGATGGTAATGTGCATATTGCTAAAGCCCTTGCTGGTATCGCCACACCATGAGTGCACATACCAGTCAATCTCTGGGCCAGCGTAGACTTCCGTATTGCCGGTAATGCCGGTAGGGGCGGTATAGTTAATCAGATCATCACAGCAGGGGTCGCGCTGCAGTTCAAAACGATCAGTAATCTTTTTGTGCATCTCGTCCATAATGCCCCAGAGGCGCTGAAAGCTCTCGGTAGTATCAGTTGAGGGTGCGTCTTTCCAGATATCAATAATTGGAGTAACGATACGGTTGGCTTGCTGAGTCATAGTTGTTTCCTCTTTCAAAACGCTCTAACGGATAAGTTGCTGCCTGTCTTTTGTCTATTGATATAACTTTATATCTTTTAAGGCAAATGCAGCTTGAGCTTTATTTGATCTGGCGCAAGAAATGGGCTGAGAAAGCCTGCTTTCGCGCCTTTTGAGACCGTAAGAGCAGTGTAACCGGGGCCGGGTAGGCTGTGTGAAAAACAGGCACTAAGTATGATTTACATCAACTACAGGCAGCTATGTCGGCGGTCATAGGAAGTAAATGCCCTGGTTATTAGTGATGGTTATTGGCCAAGCCCGGCCCGCTGATGAATGCTATAGTTTGCAGCCTAACAAGCCTTATGGGTTCGCCAATGTCACTCACATTTAATCTCAGCCTTATTGCCGACCGCGGAGGCAATCTTTGCGGTGAAGACCGTTTTAGCATTGAAGCCTGTGCTGCCTGCCAGGGGCAGTATTTGTTTAACCAGGAATTAAAAGACGTCTATTTTGACCCTGAAGATTTAGCCCGTCATTTTTTTAAAATCCCCGGTATGGATTTACCCCCCTGTGGTTATTGTGGGGCGGTGATTTGGGATTTTGCTGACGTCTCGCCAGACCAGACGAGTGCCCAGGCTGGCCCTTGGGCCTGGGCGCTGAAGAGTCGAGTATTTACGTTTAATGATTGAAGCTTTGTTATCACCTTCTCACGCTTATTATAGTGTTAACCGGGCTGACATTTATCCGCCGATAGCCACCGCCAAGCTTTCCCCAAATACCCTCTGCCTCTAGCGATTTTGCCCTAATCAAGGTATCGTAAGCAGATAAAAACCACCCTCAAAAAACACAGGTTTTCTGATGCACGAACAACGCCGATATATGCGTGATACCAGCCAGGCGCTGGTAGAGTTAAGCCACCCCAGCTTTGGTATGGTAGAGCTAAAAGCCAGAGACTTATCCGACGGTGGCGTATTCGTTATGTTAGGCAATCATATCGCTCCACCGATTGGTACTGTGGTCAAAGCACGGATCAAACGCCATACCGGAATTATCAATCAGGACCCCATCGATATGCAGGTTGTTCACCACCAGTCTGGTGGTATGGGCTTGATGTTTGTTTAAAAGAATTTATAGGGGATAGCGATGAAGTGCCATGAAGTCGATTATGAAATTATCGGCCATGATATGCAGATGGTTGAAGTAGAGCTAGATGCTGGCGAAACCGTTATCGCGGAAGCGGGCGCGATGAACTATATGGAGCAGGGCATTAGCTTTGACACCAAAATGGGTGATGGCTCTAATGCTGACCAGGGTGTGATCAGCAAATTGTTTAGCGCAGGTAAACGAGCGATTACCGGTGAGTCGTTATTTATGACCCACTTTACCAATAACGATGCGGCTAAGCGGCGTGTATCCTTCGCTGCTCCTTTCCCCGGCTCCATTGTCGCCGTCGATTTATCCACCACCGGAGAACAACTGCTATGTCAGAAAGACTCATTTCTGGCAGCAGCGCTGGGCACCCAAGTAGATATTGCTTTTAACCGCCGCCTTGGCAGCGGCTTTTTTGGCGGCGAAGGTTTTGTGCTACAGCGAATGCAAGGTGATGGTATGGCCTTTATGCATGCGGGGGGTACGGTGGTGCGTAAAGAACTAAAAGGCGAAAGCCTTTATCTCGATACCGGTTGTCTGGTCGCCTTTAGTTCCGGTATCGACTACGACATCAAAATGGTGAGCGGCTTAAAAAGTCTGTTTTTTGGTGGTGAGGGTATGTGTCTGGCGACATTGACGGGCACCGGTTCCGTCTGGATACAAAGCCTGCCCTTTTCCCGCTTGGCGGATCGAATCATTGCTATGGCGCCTAAACTCAATGGCCGCCAGCAAGGTGAAAGCTAAAACCATTGTCGCTAGCCGACAATTACATTGATAGATATAAGAGCAATAATGTTAAACAAAGAAAACCAACAGACCGCAGCGAGTTCTGCAACCGATACTGCAGCTAGCACTACGACCAAAACGATCACGGAGAACCTTGATATTCAGCAGGCTTTGTCCAGCGAAAGTATTCTGCTCGAATGTTTGGATGATCTGTTAAAACAGCACTGGAATCTGGGGCAAAATATTTTGTTATGCTGGCGTCTGGATACTGATGGTATCCAAGTATTGCCCGCCCCCCATTATTTTCTCGGTCGCTTTTCTGCCAGCCTGGGTGATTGTGCGCCGGTCGATCGTCTGGATGCACTCAATGGTAGTTTTATCCGAGAGCTTATTTCAGGCTCAAGATTATTATCGGCGGAAGATTTTGATGGCGCGGTTAGTCGCCTGCGACTTGAACCCGTCAAAGTCAAACTGCCTGCTGCCTTGTCGGCAGATTCGGATACCGTAGCGGCGGTCGATAGCCTTATCCAGCGCTATAGTATTAACTATGTAAAAAGCCGTGCGGTATTATTATTTGATATTGTAGATTTTTCTCTGGTCTCATCGTTCGAGCAAACCAGCCAGCTTAATAGCCTGTCTTACTCACTTAATTCAGCCCATAGTAAATTGCTGAAGCGCAATATCGATATTAACTTTTCCAGAACCACCACGGGTGATGGCTATTATGTCTGGCATCAGCACGATAGCCCCCGGGCCAATCTGGAACTCTTTGAATTTATGATTTTAGTGGTGGCGGATAATGCGCTGGCACAAATGGCAGCGGCGGGGGCCAGTAGTGGCCAGGTAGTACCTAAAATCAGAACCGGTTTTCATATTGGCAGCCACTTTGAATTTTTTCAGGTGGAAGGGCTAAGCCCCGGCATGAACAGCTTTATTGTGGGGGATGTCACGATTGAGTTATCCAGAATGCTGGATTTGGCGGGTACCGGGCAGATATTTATTGGCGATTTTGATACCGTGGTGCCAACTTCAAGCCGTGAGGAGGCCTATCTGATTGCCGCGGATAGCCAGCGATTTGTAGAGCGGGCCGTGAAGCAAATGGATGGTTTAACCGGTACTACACTGTCCGATGAAACCATTGAAAGTATTCACTGCTTTTTGTCCGGTGAATCCGGTGCATCCGGTGGCCAAACAGTGAGACGTTTTCGGATAACCGATAAGCATGGCCGTTCTCGCAACGTCTATAATCTAAGGATTAATATTCGCACGGCTAACAGGCCAGTGATGTTGGGTTTACACGACAGTGAATTACCCAAAAAGCATACCCGACGCAAGGCCGATGTACGGGGCAATCAACGAACCAAAGCCTTTCAGGGCCTGCGTTCTAAACCCAGTGCTTCAATCGCAGTATTTGAAGACTGACGTCGTCAAGATCACGGATACTATTTTATGGTTCAAGTTCACCGATTAACGATGGACGTTAGCGGTTCAATCGATGTTACTGACCCGGCTGCGGTCAGTGATGCCGTGCTGGCTATTTTCCAGAGCCGCTATCCGGGGCAGGACTTTAGTTTAATCGAGCGTATCTACCGCGATTTTGCGGCCTTGTACCGCGGCGAACTTGCGGGTTTTTTGGCTTGCGATACCAGCTACCACGATATTCAGCATGTGCTGGATGTTAGCCTGGCGATGGCGCGCTTACTGGATGGCTATGAACATAATCAGCCCGCGGCCGAGCAGCTAGGGCCAGAGCTTGCGCTGACTGGCTTAATCGTCGCTTTATTCCATGACTCCGGTTATATCCGCCGCCATGACGAAACCGATATCCAGCATGGCGCTGAATATACCAAAATCCATGTGAGTCGCAGCGCGCAGTTTATGGCGGAATATCTGCCCAGTATTGGTCGCGCTGATATTGTCACCATTACTGGCAAATTAGTGCACTTTACCGGTTATGAATTTAGCCCTGATCAAATCGAACTGGATAATGACAAGCAGCGCATAGTGGGTAGCTTGGCAGGCACTGCCGATGTGATTGCGCAAATGGCCGACCCCGCCTATCTGGAAAAATGCCGCGACCGTCTATACCCTGAATTTCAACTGGGCGGTATGACTCACCAACAACTATCTGATGGTAGCGAGCAGGTGGTATATGCCTCCGCAGAAGACTTATTATTAAAAACCCCCGGCTTTATTAAGAGCACCATTACCCAGCGTTTAGATGGCCACTTTAAGGGTTTGTACCGTCATGTTGAAGCTCACTTTGGCGGCCCCAATTTATATATGCAGGCGCTGGAAAATAACTGCCGCTATTTGGAAGACCTGATAGCCAAAAATGATCCGTCGCTACTTAGCGGTTCATCACTAAGGCCTTAATACTCAGTGGCTAACCACGATGCCTCAGAGCCTTTAGCCGTGCAGCAAAGCACCCGGCAGGCCGAGCAGTCGCAACAACTGGCCAGGCAACTGCAACTCCCTCTGGTGGATGAAACCGCCGCTGAAAACTTTCCCTATGTGCTGTGTTATACCGAGCAGGGTTTGGCCATTGCGCAAACCGGTCGTAAAGCCGCTGGCCCTGTTATTGTTGATTTTGCCGGGGGTGGTTCCGAACATCGTCGTCAGCATGGTGGTGGAGAATTGATTGTTAAAGCCGTGGCAGGTAGTAAGAAAAACCGAGCAACCGTGTTAGATGCCACCGCAGGTTTGGGGCGCGATAGTTTTGTACTGGCCAGCAGAGGCTACCCGGTCACCTTATGCGAGCGCTCACCAGTGGTTGCTGCGATATTACGTGATGGTTTAACGCGGGCCGGTTATTCAGAGGATAATGAGCTATTAGCTATTATAGAACGCATGCAATTGCAGACGATGGATGCCATTAGCTATATGCGTACCTTGAATGAAGAGTCCGCACCTGATGCTATTGTGATTGACCCCATGTTTCCTGTCTCGAAAAAATCTGCCTTAGTCAAAAAAGAGATGCGGGCTTTTCATTATGTGGTGGGCCCCGATCAGGATAGTGCAGAACTGCTAGAGCAGGCACTGGCAACGGCAAGGCATCGAGTGGTGGTTAAGCGGCCCAAAAAAGCGGAATGTTTAGCGGGAGTAAAACCGAATTTTTCGGTTGCTGGCAAAGCGATACGTTTTGATATTTATAGTTTGCGCGCCTATGGAAAATAATAGCGGGTTTAACAAAAAACTGATACTGCCTATAGTGGCAGGCCTTGTTCTGCTGTTAATGATAAGTACGGGGCTGGCCTCATTAAAATTATTCGCGGCCAATTATTTAGCCGATACTGGTGAGTACCAACAGCTTGAAAAAAGCTACGGCGATAAGCCAGAGCTGGTACTCGATATTTATTCCTCGAAGGATAATATTACCAATAAACCGGTGGTGATTTTTTACTATGGTGGTTGCTGGGGGGCATGTACAGACCTGAGCAAACAACATTATCGCTTTGTAGCGGAGTCTTTAGTTTCACTGGGTGCAGTGGTTGTTGTACCTGACTACCGGCGCTACCCTGATGTCATGTTTGCAGAGATTATTAAGGATGCAGCTTTAAGCGTGCAATGGGTTGGCGATCATATCGGTAGCTACGGTGGTGATGCCGATAATATTTTTTTAATGGGGCATTCTTCCGGTGCGCATTTGGCGGCGATGTTAACTTTAAATCAGAACTATCTTGGCAAGCGGGATTACTCGCGTTTACAGGGGCTTATTGGTCTGGCAGGGCCCTATGACTTTTTACCGTTGACCAAGGCTTATCAACAAGCCTTGTTCGCACCAGAGCAAAGCTATGCCCAATCTCAGCCGATCAATTTTGTGGATGGCGATGAGCCCCCCTTATTGTTGCTCTATGGCATGGCGGATAAAACGGTAAAGTTCAAGAATCACAAAAACTTATCGGCCAAAGTTCAGCAAATGGGGGGCGATGTTCAAATACACATCTATAAAGAACTGGATCATAAGGGGCTGTTGGCCGCCCTCTCTATTCCCCTGCGCAACCAGGCGGCGGTAAGAAAGGATATTGGTGCGTTTCTTTACCGCTAGTCGCTACGATTAAGGCTGTCGGGTTCACTTTAGCTGCCAACTGGTGCTATAGTGCAGGTAAACAAGCTTGAAGAACCGGAGTCTGAAAGTGCGTTACCTTAGCCTAGTAAAACCTGTGGCCATGCTATTGGCCGTCCTGCTCACTTCCATTGCCAGTGCTGAACCTCGCAGTATGCGACTGGGTGGGGTGATTTCTGATTCTACACCTCCCCATAGCTGGGTTGACCCGTGTACGGGGCAGCTGGATGGCAGTCTCCACCATTTGCTGAGGGAATTTTTTGAGCAACAGCGGGGCATTAAGCTGTTGTATAATCCTGCTAAGAAAGAGCGAGACCTTCCTTGGGCCAACCTGATTGGTCAGTTGTCTGATGGCGCTATCGATGCCCTGATTGCTGTTCCCGCCTTACCCAAATTACCTGCTTTAGCTTATTCCGAGCATGCCGTGGTGTTTTCGGATCAAGCTGTGGTTTATCTTAAGACCAGACCGGTTGATACCTCCAATACGGCAAAGTGGCGTGAGAAGCGCGGCCTGATTGCCACAATGGGGCAAGAGCCTTCTTCCAATGCGAATTATTTATTGGCAAAGCATAATGGCCTGGTATTTCGCGAGACATTTTCTGTAGATCAGAGCATTGACTACCTAATTACAGGTAAAGGTGATTATATTATTACCGGCTATTATCGTGCTCGCGGAAATCTATTGCGACGGAAGATGGCTAACGACTTTGTCTTTGAGACGTTCCGTAATCCGTCAACCGATTATCACTTTGCTGTTAAGGCGCGTTCTGAATGGGAAGATGATGTGGATGCTTTTTCAGATTACTTGAAAGGGCATTATGACAGCGGAAAAATTGAATATTTAAATAATAATTACTTAAAAAAGTGGCTAAACAGTTCCGGCGAGTGTGAGAAGTAGTGGGGCCGTTACCGGGACAGCTAAATACCTAATAAGGCCTGTTGAATTAGTATGTCGATTAGGGCCGCCACAATTTGCTCGTAGTTCAGCTGATTGTCGCCATTTTCCATGGCCAATTGCTTAGCCTGGCTAATAATTCGTTGCTTCTCGATCGGCGTTAAGTTGTCGTAGCGAGCAAAGATATCATCAAGCCCACGGGGGTCATTACAGTAGCTGCGCATTTGCGCATCACAGCTGGCACTGCGTTGGCTGCGGCAATATAGCTCGGCCTGATTTTCACAGTAGTTAGAATATTTACGGGTAAGAAACTGGGCAATCTTTTTATCTTGCAGATTATTGCGCACCGAAGAGCGTCTGGCGATGGCCTGCATTTCTTCCATGCTGCGAGGACGGTACTTTTTATCTAAAAATTCCGGGTCTTCACAGCGGGGGTCATCGCCGCAGCGTTCCAGTGCATATTTGCGCCAGTTTGTGACCTGATCACAGTCGAGCTTATACTGCTGCTGGCATTGCTGCTCACTGAGTGCTGGCTTAGCTGCCGGTTCATCTTCGGCAATACTTAGGGTAGCCAATGGCTCGTCCAAAGTGGTGCCTGGTTTGGGTTTGCTCGGCGGTGGAGAGTAATAATTAATGGTGTTACCGGAGGGGGTAGACTGGGCCTTGCTGCTGGTTTTCTGGTCGCTATAGACGGTGCTGCCATCGCTATCTTTCCAGCTGTAAACGTCGGCCTGGGCCGCAGTGCTGGTTAGCATAAGGCAGGTTAGTGCAAAGGCGGTGGATACAATCTTTAACATAATCGGTAAATCACTGTTTATTTGCTTGTTATTATAGTCGTTATTTACCATTGTGGGCGGCTTTGGGTTTCTCATCCATGCAGTAATATTGGCCGTTCAGTGGTCAAACTGTGAAATGGCTCTCGCTTTATTCACTCTCTGCCGCCAACACCCCTCATAAACAGGGGCTAAACAGGAACTTTATATGTTTACCAGAGCACTGCTGTTACTGATGTTATCGGGGGTGGTCCTCTCAAAAGAGCCGCTATGGGTGGCTAATTTCTCCGTGCCAAGTCAGGGTATTGAGGCGTTTAAGCAAAAAGGCTTTGTGGGTAGAACGGATTACCAGTTGGTCACGCTGGATGGCCGGCAGGTGTTAAAGGCAAACAGCCGTAAAAATGCCTCTGCCCTGTATCGTGAAATGGAGATTGATCTGGTGGATACGCCTTATTTAAACTGGCAATGGCGGGTTGAAAACACTCTGGTGATAGCAGATCAGCGCATTAAAGCCGGGGATGATTATGCGGCGCGGGTCTATGTGGTGGTTAAGCAAGGTATCTTCCCCTGGCAGACAAAAGCGCTGAATTATGTCTGGTCGAACAATCCCTCGAGTGATGCCTTTTGGCCCAACCCTTTTACTGATAATGCGGCGATGATTCCGGTGAGGTCAGGTATGGCCGGGTTGAAAAAATGGCAAACGGAGCGGGTTAATGTAGCTGAGGATTTTTACCGGGCTTTTGGCGAACGTATTGATAGAGCCCATGGCGTTGCTATTATGTCGGATACCGATAATAGCGGTGGCAGTGCCGAAGCCTATTTTGGCAATATATTTTTTAGCCAGTAGTCTGCCCGTCAGCCAAGCGCTTAGCTTCAAGCCAATTTTTCGAGCAGAGCTAACAGACCATCGCGCTTGATGGGTTTGATAATCACTTCATTCATACCTGCTTGCAGGCATTTTTGTTCGTGCTCGCTTAATGCATGGGCCGTTAGCGCCGATATATAAGTCGCCTCAATAGCGTTTTCTTGTTCCCACTGACGAATGGCTTTAGTGGCTTTATAACCATCAAGCACAGGCATTTCACAGTCCATTAAAATCAGGTCGTAGTGGTTTGGCTTGTCGGTATATTCTTTAAGCGCCTGCTCACCATCGTCGACCAGGGTGATCGCCTGCCCCAGTGACGATAGCAGTGATTGGATTACCAGTTGGTTGGTACTGTTATCTTCGGCCACCAGAATGTTGTATTGCTGGCTGTATTTTTCCAGCGGGGCGGTGGTGTCCGGAGAAGAATGATCATAGCCAGTAAGGGCTTCAATAATTTTATTCTCTACATCCAGAATATCAGCTGGGATAAACAAAAAATAAGCCCTTGCCGACTGCGTCCAGTCTTCTTCAAACTCGCCATAATTGGAGCGTGATATCACAATGGGAATATCCATGCTTATACACTGCTGTAACAATTCCGGTAATAACTGGCCGATATGATCACTGGTCATCACGATATCAACATCATTGGCATTTAGCGGTGGTAGCTCTTGCTCAGTAATATACAGGGTAGCTTCCATACCGATGCTATTAAAGTGAGCTGTGAGATTTTTACCGTGGCTGGCATTGGAAAAAATAACCGCGATTTTTTTGCGCTTCAGTTTTGCTCGTTGTTGGTTGAGTTGTTGTTGGCGTTCCACATCCAGTTTAGCGTTTAGCGTAAACCAAAAGGTAGAGCCTTGGTTGGGGGAGCTGCTGACACCGATATCGCCACCCATCAGCTCAATCAATTGTTTAGAGATGGATAGCCCTAAGCCGGTACCGCCCTGGCGGCGAGTTGACGATGCATCCGCCTGCTCATAGGGGGCAAATAAACGTTTTTGGCCTTCATTATCAATCCCTATCCCCGTATCAATCACGCTGAATTTTAATCTCTGGTAGCCATCGTTAGCTTCACCAAGAGGCTTGCATTCCAGTGTGATGGCGCCGTTTTCAGTAAATTTAAAGGCATTGGATAGTAAGTTATTTAATACCTGTTTTAAGCGCAATTGATCACCGATCATAAACACCGGTAACTGGCTGTCGATATCAATAGTAAATTTTATCTTGGGGTTGGTATTGATGCCCTGATAAAGCGCACCGATATAAGCAAAAATTTGCCCAATAATAAAACTCTCATTATTGATCTTTAGTTTGCCCGCTTCAATTTTAGAAAAGTCCAGAATATCGTTTACAACATTTAGCAGACTATCCGCTGAACTTAATAAAATATCGGCATTGGCTTTCTCGGCTTCATCTTTGGCATTGTCTCTAATAATTTGCGCCATACCTAACACCCCATTGATGGGTGTGCGGACCTCGTGGCTCATATTGGCCAGAAAACGACTTTTCAAGCTGGAAGAATCAACCGCGCTTTTGGCATCGGCAATGGCTTCTACCTGTTTTTCTTTTAGCGATTGTATACGGTTGGCCAGTGCAATCGAGAGCAAGACCAGGTTGGCAATTAAGCCGAGGCGGGTTAGTTCCATATAGTCAGCAGCAACCTCGATCTGGTTGCCATACAGAATGGAAAAAGCACCCAGCAATGCCATCACCCAATAGCAAAGAAAGGCGATCACATAAATACGAGCGTGAGTCTCTTTGGTCAGCCAGGCAAAAACACCCAAAATCATTAGGGCGGGATAAAGTATCAGGCATACCAATACTGAGCTATCGCGGATAACTTCACGCTCCAGAAATAAGCCGCTCACTGATAGTGTTAGGGTGGCGAAGAACAGTAGCAATAGAAGTTTATCCAGCTTGGGGTACAGTTCCTTAGTTTGTAGAAAACCTCTGGAAAATAAGACTAAGCCGGCCAGCCCCGGTGCAATAGACCACCATAGCAAAATCCCAATATCAAAACTGTCGGGTACAATCTGCTCGAAAAATGGATAGCCAATTTCATCATGGAAAGAAAAGAAAATACCCGCAAATAAAACATAGACCGAATAATATAAATAAGGTTTTTCTTTAGTATAAATAAACAGAAACAGGTTATAGAGCGCCAGGCTGAGGGTAATGCCGGCGGTTAAATACGCAATCGCCAAATGATTGCTAAGCAACTTATAGAGCGCTGTTGCCGGGTAAAGCTTTAAGTGCTCTAATTTGGCGGGTGTTATTTCTGCTGGTAATTCCAGATAATAGGTGGCGTCACTGTTGGGCGGTATATCAATGGGCAGGCTAAAAAACCGCAGGCTATGGGCCTGCCTTATCATGGTTTGCCCGGATAACCCCTGACCCTTTTTATACAGGGTAGCGTTTTGAAAAAAAGGGCTTTCTCGGGATAGCAATGAAAAATACTGCGTGTGGTCGCTGACATTGCTTAGGGTGAAGCGCAGCCAGAAAGGATGTTTGCCATCGGTTTGTATCTTGTTGAGTGAGCCAATGGCCTGAAAGTTGTGATCTTGTTGACGGACTTCTGCGCTTGTGAGTGTTTCACCGGGTATCAGTATCAAGGAACGTTGGAATAGCCGTTCTCCGCTGCTGTCCTGCTCAGCTAAAAGGGGGCTGCGCTTAGCCCACTGACTGGCAGCGCCATCAACAGAGCCAGCAGCAGAATTCGCATCAGATCAATGGGCAGCGTTGTCCGTGTTTCCAGAGTGGTGTCCATGATATCTCTATCGTTCGTTATTATCTTATCAAGCATAGTAGATAGCCCGTAAAACGCGTGATTGCTCTATGTTCCGGTGATTGGGGAAGATTTGCAATGCTTGATAATGATTCTTACTAATACCTGTGTTGTTGTTATTTTGTCAATTAATAAAACCTTTCTTCTTAACTTGTTTGTTTTATACTCAAATAGTCATGGCTAACAAAGGAGCTAAGCGTTGCCGATTGCTTTACATTGGGAGACCCCGTCACTGTTATTGATTGAATATACCGGAGAGGTCACCGGAGACGAGGCTCTGGACGCCACGCTGGCGATGAGTAATGACAAGTGTTATGAGTCTTTAGAGACCATTATTGTGAATGGTTCTGCTTTGCATAAAACGGTCGTGAGCGAGCAGGATATTGAGAAAGTAGCCGCTGTGTCGGTAGCTCAATCAAAAAGCAAACCCACTATGAAGGTAATTATGATTATGGGGCAGGATGAAGCCTCACAATCGCTGGCGGCGTTCTATCAATTTCTTATGCATGACACCGGTTGGCAGATTGAATTAGTGCATACTGAAAGCGAGGCTCGGGAGCGCTTAAACAGCCCCTAATCAGCCCCGAGTCAGCCCCTAAGCCCCGCCTTTTAAGGGCTTATTGGATCTTAACAAAAGTAAATAAATTCGAAGATTATCGTGCCAGAAATCCCTTACACTATGTATTCAACGACACTTTTCCATAACCGCTTTAGTCAGGCCCTCAGCTCTGGGCATAGGCGCATGGAGACTACCTTGGGAACTTTAATGCTAAAAACGTTACTTTCAACGGCTCTTACCACCTCTTTACTATTTTGTGGTCTGGCAGTGGCTGCAGAAGAGAAGACTGAGCTGGGTTTTAAACCGCTCAAAGTCAATTGGGAGAAAATGAGTAAGCTGGAAATGAAAGACAGTTTTATCAGCTTATTTAATAAAAACTGTGCCTCCTGTCATGGTGAAGACCTTCGAGGTTCTGGCCTTGGGCCTGCCCTGGTGGGCGTCGATTTACGCCATGGCGAAACGACCGAAGAACTGGCCAACAGTATCCGGAAAGGTTACCCCGCAGCCGGAATGCCCGCCTGGGAAGGCGTGATCAAAGAAGGCAAAATCCTTAATCTGGCTTTATATGTCGCCGAGCAGCGGCAGGGCACCACCATACTCGATAAAAACAGCAGTATGGTGTTAACCATTCCTACCGAGCCGGTAAAGACAGAGCAGCATAGCTTCCAGTACCAGACTGTCGCAGAAGGGATTGCTACTATGCCCTTTGCTATTGCTCCCCTGCCGGAGGGTGGTTTTCTGGTGACAGAGCGGATGCATGGCTTACGTTTAGTGGCTAAAGATGGTAGTTCTGTGATGGTGCAAGGGACACCTCCGGCCTATGATGATGCCGGTCAGTTTTTAGGTCAGGTCAATGGTCTGGGGTGGATGATGGGCGTTGCCCTGCATCCGGACTATAAAAACAATGGCTGGGTTTATCTTCAGCATGGCGACCGCTGTAGTGATTGCAACACCTATGCCCGCAAGGCAAAACGTCCCGTGTCAATGAACCGCCTGGTGCGTGGCCGGATAAAAGACGGCCAGTGGGTTGACCAGCAAGTGATTTGGCAGGCGGATATTAATACCTATACCGATACCACTGATTTATCAGCAGGTGGCCGCGTTGCCTTTGATGATAAGGGCTATGTGTATATTTCCATTGGTATGAAAGGCCCGATGGATTATGACGGTACCCAGGACCTGCGCTACCCCTACGGCAAAGTGATGCGGCTGCACGATGATGGCCGGATTCCTGAAGATAACCCCTTTGTGGACCAGCCCGGTGCGATTAAAGCCATCTGGACCTACGGCCATCGCAGCGTGCAGGGGTTGGAATTTAATGCCAGCACCGGCCAGTTGTGGAGCTCGGAAATGGGCCCCCGAGGCGGCGATGAGCTCAACTTGTTAGTCAAGGGCGGCAACTATGGTTGGCCACATTTTACTAACGGTACCAACTACACCGGCTTTCCGATTAATGGTGAGAAAAAAACTGGCATAGTGGTTAAGCGTGAAGACGTCACATTTCCGGTCATGGATATGACACCGTCACCGGCGTTATCGAGTTTTATTTTTTACTCAGGCAGTGAATTTCCACAGTGGAACCAGCACATCTTACTGGGCACTTTACGCGCTACAGATTTATGGCGGCTGGAGCTAAAAAATAATAGCGTTGTACAGCGAGAAAAAATTATCTCAGACCTGGCGCGTTTTCGCGATATTGAGCAGGGCCCCAACGGTGAGCTTTATGTTTTACTGGAGAATAAAGCCGGCTCGAAAATTTTGCGGCTAATACCGGCCAACTAGATAACAAGGCCACTATTAGAGGGAAATAATCATGCAGCCCCGCCTGTTATTGCTGGTCGGTGTTATCACTCTATCGGGCTGTTTTTTTTCGCCCGACCAATACCCGCAAGGCCAAGTCACCGAGCAACGGCTTAATAATGCCGCCCATGACGGCGACAACTGGCTGTCCCATGGCCGTACCTATAGTGAGCAGCGTTTTAGCCCGCTGACACAAATCAACGATAGTAATATTTCAACTTTAGGCCTGGCCTGGTTTGCTGAATTAAATACTCAGCGGGGTATTGAAGCGACACCTATTGTGGTGGATGGCGTTATGTATGTGACCGCCAGCTGGAATATTATCGTGGCTATTGATGCTAAAACCGGCCGCGAGCTTTGGCGTTATGACCCTAAAGTGAACCGTAACTGGGCGGCCAAACACGCCTGCTGCGATGTGATAAACCGAGGCGTAGCCGCTTGGGGCGGCGCTATTTATAGCGCTACTCTGGATGGTCGTCTGCTGGCGCTTAACGCAGCTACGGGCGAGCTACTCTGGGAAGCCCTAACCATCGACCAGCGTTACCCCTATACCATTACCGGTGCACCACGGGTGGTTAAAGGCAAGGTGATGATTGGCAATAGCGGGGCGGATTTTGGTGTGCGAGGGTATATCAGTGCCTACGATGCCAATAACGGTAAACAGCTATGGCGCTTTTATACAGTGCCTGAGAGTAAAGATGGCCCCCACGAAACGGATGCAGTGGCGATGGCGGCAGAGACCTGGTCCAAAGATAGCTGGTGGTCCTTAAAAGGGGGCGGCACGGTCTGGAATGCCATGGCCTATGACCCTGAGTTGGATCTGTTTTACTTTGGTGTTGGCAATGGCACCCCCTGGAGCGTTAAGCAGCGCAGTCCCGGTGGCGGCGATAATTTATTTTTATCGTCGATTATTGCGGTTCGCCCTGATACCGGAGAATACGTTTGGCATTATCAAACGACACCGGGGGAGTCCTGGAACTACTCGGCGGTGGAAGATATTATTTTGGCGGAGCTGACCATTGATGGGCAGCTACGGCAAGTATTAATGCAGGCCCCAAAAAACGGTTTCTTTTATGTGTTAGACCGACGCAGTGGCGAGTTAATTTCAGCAGAGCCTTTTGTTGACGTTAACTGGGCCACCCATATCGATAAAAAAACCGGCCGGCCAGTGATTTACCCCGGAGCTTTTTATGGTAATGAGGGCCGCTTAATTGTTCCGGGGCCCAGTGGCGGGCATAACTGGCGGCCTATGTCGTTTAATCCGGCAACCGGTTTGGTGTACTTTGCCGCGATGCAAATTCCCAATTACTACCGTATCAACGAGAACTTTAAACCAGAACCGGGCTTTGATAATTCCGGGTTTATTGATAAAGGGTTTAATGTAAAAGCAAAAGCACCCGATGGTGGTAAAGCCAGTTTAAATTTCTCCCTGTTTTTATTGGCCTGGGACCCGGTGGCACAAAAAGAAGTTTGGCGTATTGATCAAACTAAACTTGGCGGTGGCACTTTAACCACAGCGGGTAATTTGGTTTTTCAGGGTTTGGGTTCCGGTGTTTTTTCTGCCTACGATGCCAAGACCGGTAAAAGCTTATGGTCCTTTAATATCGGGACATCCATTATGCCCGGACCTGTTAGCTATACCGTTGACGGCGAGCAATATATAACGGTTCTGGTAGGCCGCGGGGGTGGCGGTGGTTTAGTCGGTGGGCCCACAGCGGCGAAGTGGGCAGAGGTAAAAAATATGAATCGTGTGGTGACCTTTAAACTCGGAGCTCATCAAACAATGCCCATGCCGGAGCCAACCGATCGGGTGCTCGATCCCATACCTTTACCCACTAAGGATAAGGCAGTGATTCAGCAGGGTAAGGCTCTCTATGGCACCTATTGTTTTATGTGCCATGGTCTGTCCGCCGTTTCCGGTGGTGTACTACCGGACTTACGCTATACCGATAAAGTTCGCCATGGTCTATGGCAGGACATCGTGATAGGCGGCTTGCTGGAGTCTAATGGTATGCGCTCTCACGGCGATGTATTAACAGCGCAGCAGGCGACGGCCATTCAGACTTATGTGCTAAGCCAGGCCCACCGCCTTAAAAAGCGCCAGGATCGAAAAGCCAGCCGTTAAGCGCTGGCGTGCTGATTGTCACTGAGGTTTTTTTCTTCAGCGATATAATCTTGTTTGGGAGAAAACATTAAATAAATACAGGGCACTAAAAATAGCGTAATTGCAGTAGCAAATAGCACCCCAAAGGCCAGCGATATCGCCATAGGCATAAAGAATCCAATCTCTTTGCTGGGGGATAAAATAATCGGCAATAAACCTAAGAAGGTAGTGACCGATGTTAATAGCACCGGGCGAAAACGTACACAGCCTGCCTCAACCAGAGCCACCTTTAAAGCCACCCCTTGCCGCCGCTGTCGATTAACATAATCCACCAACACCAGGCTGGCATTAACCACCACACCGGATAGCGCCACAATGCCCAGAATTGAGAAAAAGGCTAGCGGTTGGCCAATTAAAAAGTGACCGAGTATCGCGCCAATGGCACCGAAGGGAATCACACTCATAATAATTAGCGGTTGCAGATAAGACTTCAGTGGAATGGCCAGCAGTGTATAGACCAGCACCATGCTTAGGGCGAAACTTTTAATCAAACCATAAAAAGCTTTGGAGCGCTGTTCCGCTTCGCCACCCAAGGAAAATTTTACCGTGGGGTGGTTGGCTAACAGACCAGGCATAACATCTTCACGCAGTGCGCTTAACACTTCTTCCGGCATCACAATATCGCGGTTAACATCCGCCGTAACCCGCACCAGTCGCTGTCCATCTTCGCGGTTGATAGTAGAAAAGCCTCTGCCTAATTGAAAAGTAGCTACGCGAGCAAAGGGCACTTCCGTACCATCGGCGCTGCGGATACGCATATTTTCCAAATGGCTAATGGAGCGGCGCTGGTCTTCAGGGTAGCGCAGCATCACTTTAATATCATCCTGCCCCCGTTGAATACGTTGAACCTCTTCGCCAAAGAAAGCCTGCCGAACCTGACGGGCAAGGTCAGCGGCGGTAATGCCGAGAGTTTGTGCCTCCGGTAGAAGTTGTAACTGGATCTCTTGCTTGCCGCCGCGAAAACTATCGCTGACATCAAAGACACCGGGGTAGGCACTTAGAGATTGCCGCAGTTCTGCCGCCACTAAACGCAATTCATTAATATCCCTGCCGCGAAACTCAATATCAACGGGGGCACCAGCTGAAACCTCAGTGGCCGTAAAGGCTAACTCAACCGCTTCAGGTACGGGGCCGGTTAGTTCGCGCCAGCGATTGGCAATACTGGTAGTCACCGGCCGCTGTTCTGAGGGCGCAAGTTCTAAAATAATTTCAGCCATATTGGCATCACTGGTGGAGATACCACCGTGTGAACCTGCACCGGTACTACCGCCAATAGATGATAGTGAAAAGCGTAAATGGCTGCCCTCGGCCAAGGGGTAGTCGCTATCCAGTTCGGTGGCTAATTGTTCTGCTGCGGCCTCCAGTTTTGCTACCACTACGGTTGTTTTACTCAGCGGCGTGCCTTCCGGCATAGTCAGCCTTACCGTAATAGTATTGCCTGCAATGGCGGGGAAAAACTGCACATTAATCCAGCCGCTGATGAGCATGGAGAGGGTGATTAAGACAACAGAGCAGGCAATGGCGAGGGTGGTGCGCCTATTGTCGAGGGCGACAATCAATGCGGGGCGAAATTTTTGCTCAACAAAATCTTCCAGTTTATCGGAGATTTTTTGCTGAAAACTATGCCAGCCTCCAGTCGATTTTTCTTCTTGCTTAAATGGGTGAGCCAAGTGCGCAGGTAGAATTAATTGCGACTCGATAATACTAAATACCAGTGCCAGAATAGCAACAACACCGATCACCATAAAGAATGGCCCGAGGTGGCCGGGGATAGACATTAAAGGCAAAAATGTAGCAGTCGTGGTCAAAACCCCAAAGATCACCGGGATGGATACTTCCTGTGTGCCAGTAACTGCAGCATCGCGCCAGCTCAGTCCTTTGCGTTGATAAGAAAAAACTCGCTCGCCGACGACGATAGCGTCATCCACCAATATACCAATAACCATAATAAACGAGATAACGGAGAGAGTGCTGATCGCGATATTTAACGTGGGGAACAGAGTGAGTGCGCCAAGAATGGCAATGGCTAAACCGGCGGCTACCCAAAAAGCCAGTCGCAAATTTAAAAAGATTGCAAGAGAGATCAATACTAAAGCCATGCCGCTAATCGCATTGTCAGCCAATACATCAAGTCGCTCAACCAAGTCGTTAGATTCATCGTTCCAGATGGTGGCGGTAATACCATCCGGCTTCCAGTTATCCATCGCTACAACATAGGCTTTTACATTATCGGCAATAGCGAGAATATCTTCGTTGCCAACCCGTTGTATATCGACAATAACCGCTGGCATGCCATTAAAGCGGGCAATCATTTCGCTTTCTTCAAAGCCATCTTTGATGGTGGCAATATCTTTTAAGCTTAACTGTGTGCCGTCGGCACGGGTTAGTACCACCACCTGTTCAAAATCTTCCCGGCTATAGGATTGTTCTTTGGTGCGTAACATTACCTCGCCGCTGGCGGCACGAATACTACCGGCGGGCAGGTCAATAGAGCTATTGCGAACTGCATCGGCAATTTTTTGCATGGTTAAACCATAGCGGCGCAGATTAAGCTCAGAAACTTCCAGGGTAAGCTCATAGGGGCGTACATAGTTTAAAGTGATTTGCGAAATACCGGGCTTGCCTAATAAATCATCCCGTACTCGTTCACCCAGACGTTTTAAGGTGCGTTCATCAGTATCACCTGAGATAGCAATTTGCATCACTTTAGAAGTGAAAACCATTTCTGAAACGGCTGGTTTTTCTATATCTCTGGGGAAAGTGGAAATGGTATCGACACGGTTTTTAATATCGCTCATCAACCGAGCTTTATCGGTTGAGGCGACCAGCTCTGCATCAACGCGGCAATTATTTTCCTGTGCGCGGGTGCGCAGTTTATTAATCCCTACAACACCTTCAATCGCTTCTTCAATACGAATGCAAACACTCTCTTCCATTTCCAGCGGGGTGGCGCCCAAATAGGCCACGTTGACGCTAATCGTATCGGTATCGATAATTGGATATTCTTCTTGATAGATGGAAGGAAATGACAGCAGTCCACCTATGATAAATATCCACATCAATAAATTGGCCGCAACAGGGTTATCTATAAACCAGCGAATCATGGTGTTCATAGTGCAGCAGCCTTTTGTTGATCTGCGGTTTTATCGATCGGCATCACTTCAATACCATCAATCACAAAGGTGGGAGGTGCCTCAGCAATTTTTTCTCCTGCCTCTAGCCCCTTGCTGACTAAAATATAATCCTGATCAATCCGCAGGATATCGATTTTTCTAACCCGCAGGCGATTATCCTGGTCAAGAACAAGGACTGAGGTGTCATCGTATAAGCTGGTTCTGGGTAGGCGGCTAATATTATTTAAACTGCGCCCGGTAATTTCAGCATCGACAAACATACCCACTTGCAACGGTGGTTTGCCAGAGCCGATAGCGCCGTTATCCACTTCTACTACGGCATAAATCATACGGCTATTAGCATCGAGTTCTGCCTCGGTACGTACCAGCTTTCCCTGCCACTGATAACTTTTACCCGCATACTCGCCACTGACGGTGACATCGGCATGTTGGTGTTGCTGCAAGTTGCTGGTATTCGACAGTGGTAGATTCAGATAGGCCAGTTGGCTATCAACCATAGGCAGGCGCAGTTCTACATAACCTGTGGCATAGGCAGTAGCAATATCTTCGCCGCGGCTAATAAATTGCCCGATATCCACTTGCTCATTGCGGATGCGACCATTAAAGGGCGCCAGTAATTCGGTGCGGGATAAATCGCGCTGGGCTTGTTTAAGACGAACCCGGCTATCGGTGGCATTGGCAGCGGCGACTCGGTCGGTGCGTCTGGCCTGGTCCAGTTGTGATTCGCTGGCAAGGCCCTTGCGGTGTAATTGCTCTAGCCGTTTTAATTCTGCGCTGGCTAATTCCGCTTCGACTTCGGCTTTGGTATTAGCTGCTTTGGCCAGTTCTACTTTGTCGATATAGTCTTCATTATCAATGCTGAGTAATACCTGCCCCTGTTCTATATAGCCACCGCTAACCAATTGCGGTGAAATACTTTTTACCCGGCCATCGACCTCAGGGGTGAGGTTGGTTTCTGTTTTAGGGGTGACAGTACCCTGTGCAGAGACCGTTAGGGTGACCGCTTTAGGGGCGACCGAGGTGATCATCACATTGGGCAACACTCGCTCAACGGCTTTAACGCTAATTCTGGGTTTGCTGGTAATAATCAGCAAGCTGATTACTAGCGCCACAGCGATAATGACTAATGGCGACTTAACACTCAGGTTTAGCTTTTTGATGATAGAGGGCATTGCAAACAGGCTCGATATTAGAATTATAGGATAGGGAGATTACAGCACAGAGATCCATAAAACGAAACATTACTGTTCTACTATATGCTAGGCTGCGCTTTGGATTTACAAATATTTACCCTGCAAAGTGCTAAAGCAAGACACAATCTATGGTTTTTGTTCGATGGAGGCCGGATGGCCAAAAGCAATGAAAATAAGGCGAACCAGCCCCAGGCCCGAGTGACCAAAACACGGCAAAAAGTATTACATGCCAGTGGTCAGTTATTTGTCGAGCAGGGTTTTGAGCATGTCAGTGTTGAACATATCCTCGAGGCTACAGGTATTGCCCGCAGTACTTTTTATCGTTTGTTCGGCAATAAGGAAGCCGTGCTGGCCGAATTAACCTGCCCGGCTTTTATTGAGGGTGCAGAAAAGTTTAAGGCCTTGCAGTCTCTGGACGGCGTTGAGTTAATGCGAGAGTTACTCGATGTCTATGTCACTTTGTGGGAGCAGTATGCCAGCGGTATGGTGTTGGCTGTCCGCTTAGGAAGACAGTACCAGCATATTATTAGCCAGGACCACGATCAATTTGCCGCAGCGCTAAAAACCCTCATGACTAAAATTCAGCGCAAAGGTTTATTGCGCAATGGTGATGCCCTGTTAAGTACCATTATTATTGCGCGCACAGGTGTGCCTCTGTTACAAATTTATCAGGGGCAAAAATTACAACGGGAATTATTTATCAGTGCGATGGAAGGGATGTTATTAAGTTAAGCACAGCTCTGGCATCACGTTTACGTTTTCTTGCAAGGGTTTTGCCCGCAGGGTGGATTATAAGCCACCCTGCGATAGTGGTTTCAACAAACTTAAAAGAATGCGTAATCTTAGGCAGTGAGGTGGCTGTTTTCAGGGGCAGGGAGACCCAAAGTGCTTCGTGGGGCTGGCCGCATTGCTATGAGCTTACGGTCACGGTATCACCCGTAGTAATTTTTCCCGCTTGAATAACCTGGCAGCAAACCCCGCCGCGCCAGGCTGGTGTTAATGCTGACCTCAGTCCGGGGTAGGTTTTATCCATCCAGTGGCAGGGTGCAGTTTCATCGGTAATGCGCAGCTGCACATCGCCAAGGCTAATTATTTTGCCAAGGTCCTGACGAGAAAAACTGATGCCGCTTACTAGCAAATTGGCTCTGCGGGCGGTCCAGGGTAGTTCCGTGCCAGCTTCTTTGCAGGCCGCCACCCAGCATTCTTCTGACATCACCGTCACCTGACGTTTGCCAGGCTTGCCACGTAAATCATTTGCGACGCCAAACTCAACACTGACTGTGGTAGTACTAAGTGTGACCATTGGCTGTTTGGATTTTTTGCGCAGCGCTATGCCCGTAAGAGTTGCCATGGCCAGTTCTATAGCTCCATGCTTAGTGAATCTAATTGTTGAAATAAGTCTGCCGGCAGCGACATATCTTCCAATGCCTGTTCCGCAGCCGCTTGCTGGCTATCATCCTTGCGGCAAATAGCATAAATCTCACAGGCAAGATTGGCCTGGTATAACACATGGGCATAGGGGCCAATAGGGTCCCCTGTGGTCAGGTTAACCTGTTGCTGTAGTGCTGAGCAGATTTCTTCTGGCAAGCTCCAGTCCTGGGCAATGGTATGGCTGAGGGCTTCTGAGGTGGACTGCATCAGTGGGGCAAAGGCAGCGTAGCCCGGCTGCTCTTCTTTGGCATTGGCCTTAAATTGATTGCTCAGCTCGCTAAACAGCGTGATTTTACCGATATCGTGCACCAGCCCTAGCAGGTAGGCTTTATAGGGCTCCAGACCGCGCTGCTTGGCGATCAGCTCACAGGCCACGGCGCAGCAAAGGGAGTGGGTCCAGAGCTTGTGGCCAAATTGCTCGTAGTAGCTGGACTTACGCTGGATAACCGGTTGCATTACCGCGGCTGATAGTACCGAGCGCAGCCCTTCAATCCCCAGTTTAACCACGGCAGTTTCAATACTGTTTACCCGTTTAGCAATAGGGTTGAAATAAACGCTATTGGCGAGTTTGAGTACAGCGGTGCTGAGTGCCGGGTCCTTGTTAATGATATTGACGTAATCCCTGGCGGAGGTTTTGGGGTTGCGCAGGCTCTGTAATAGCTTGGGGATAATCGAAGGCAGGCGGGGCACCGCCTTGATACGCTTATCCTGCTCCTGCATAGCTTTTTCAACCACGCTAACCACCAGCTTTTGGGGGAGGGTCAGGGGTTTTTTATCATCGATATTGCCGATAATGGTGGTGTAGAAGCCGTACTGGGCGGTCAGGATACTATAGGTGCTGGGTTGTACCACCTCGATACCGTCGCTGATGGTATGGGCGGGTTTAGCCTCTTTAGCACCAAATACGGCGCGAAAGCGAGAAATAAGGCTGGCCATGGATAAGGGGTCCCTGATGATATTTGGCCCTAAGTATAGCGGTGATTTGCCGTCTGGGGAGGTGATTGGGCCGTTGATACGGGGGAGATTAGGAAGCTAATATTTCTTTTACGTATTTACTTGGCAGTCGCCAAATGTCTTCTATACTTAATCTAACCTCTATAAAGGTGTACCGGGTGATCAAGATGATAGGTGGTGCGCTGTATACATTTCTTTTGGTGATTGCGTTCTCTGCGCTGGGCAGAGTTTCACGATGTGGCCATCCAGTATATTCATTACGTTGTCAATTTGTAGTCAGTAGTCGTTACAGAATTAAGCCGATAGCCTTATTGTTGCGTAGCTAAATACAATATGGGCTTTTCGTAGAGTCTCGAGGGAGAGCACGTAAGCATTATCTACGTGCATTTTTGGGGCGGGCATTATTGCCCGCCCCTTTTTATTGTCTGGAGAAAATGCCTGGAGAAAGTGCTGGTACTGAAGTACCTATAACAGTAGCAGGGCAGGGCTTCTATTGCGCTTTCTGCCCAGTTATGGTCTTATTGCGCGGCCCTGAATTGGGGCAACAACAACCTATTTAATCGTAGAAAGGAAAAAAGTATGAAAGTTGTTAAAAAAACCTCCGAGTACACTATTTCACAACGTCGTGATGGCCGTTATGCAGTAGTTGGCAGTGATAATAAGCCTGTTAATGGTGATGACAAAGTAAAAATCTTATTGGCTGAAGAGCTGATCAAAGTCACTGCTCCAGCCCCTGCGCCAGAGCCTGAGCCAGAAGCTGAAGAAGCACCTGCTGAAGAAGCCGCTGCGGAAGAGGGCGATGCTGCTGAGTAATTCCAGCCATTGTCGAGAGAGGCGCTTTTATAGCGCCTTTTTTACGCCTGGAGAAAAGTCAGTTGAGGGTTTTAGGCTTGGTGGAGGCTTGGTAATCCTGCTCAATCTTATCTTGTAACTCGGCCTGGGCAATGCCGGTTTTACGCAGAGATTTTTGCAAGCGCTGGTCGCGCCGTGACCTGCGGTGCCGGGCAAGCAGGCTTTTAAATAGCCGCTGATGGCTATCACCGTTGATCAGTTCGGTGACTAAATCCAGTTCGATGCCGGTGCGGTAAGCAATACGCTGGGGGTGAATCTTATAGGCGTGAAACTCCGCCACCACATCAATCTGCTGCCTCAGGGGCTTGTCACTGACTTTGGCGTGGCTGTCGCTGGTTTTATTATTACTTATTGAGCTCATTCTGGTTGCCATAACCACTGTTGGTGAACGGGTTGCTCATTATAAATATCGTAGACTTTTAATAAAATACCGTTGGCTAAAATATCCAGCTCCATAAAACCCTCCTGAGAGAGGGCAAAGTCGGTGGTATCGCTGGTGCCTACACCGCTTACTTTTGAGGTGTTGGCGGCACCGCTAACCAGTCGATATTGAGGGCCGTTGCCCTCGGGGTCTTTAAACACTTGTAAACTATGGTCGTGGCCTGCGGCAAATACCGATTTTTTATCTGCTAACAATCGTTCCATATCGTTGATCATGCGCTGGTATCTTGGGTGCTCAATATCCTGATCGTTCTCCCTGAACAGCTCCAGCATAAACATGGCAAATTGATAGCCGCGGTGGGTATAGTAGCCATTATGCGGGCCCATGGTCTCCATGGGGTGGTGGGCGGTGAGCAGGAGTAAATTATCCGGATAGTCTCGGGCGGTGGTTTGCAGCAGTTGCTCTAAATGTTCAATCGCTTGCTGGTAGCTTGTCTCCTCCGCTTTAATTAGCCATTGGCTATCGAGAAATACAATACTGATACCGTCCCGGTGAATAATTTCAGGCAAGGGGTCGGCGTTAACTCGGTGCGGGGCGAACTCGGCTTGTAGCTGGTTGTCTCTGGCATAGTCTTCAATATACTGGGCTTGGGAGTCCACCTGGTCGGCATACCAGTCATGGTTGCCCGGTACAATATACATTTCTGCACCGCTGCGTTTGGCAATCTGCAACTGCGCCTCTAGATGGCTGATATCTTCCAGTTGGCTGGCAGAGTACTGCTCGTCCTCATCTTTATTGGGGAAGCCAAAGAAATAAATATTATCTCCCAGCATCACCACGGTGGTTTTTTCCGGCGCCAGAGTGGCACGGTTGATGGCTTTTTCCAGGCTGGGCTGCAACGGGTCAATCGCGGAATGCCCAGCATCTCCCAATAGTAGGATACGCTGCTTTAAAGGGGCGGTTTGCGGGCTGACTTGCGCTAGTTCTGCGTTGATATAAGGGCTGGTATTAGCCGGCTTGTTTGTTGAGCAGGCGCTTAACAGCACAATCAGGCAAAGGCCGGTTACTTTTAATCGCATTTTTATCTCTCGCTGGTAGGCGGTTTTATTAAACGTTGTTTCGCGACAGGTTTATAACGTAAATGATCGTATTTGTCATCGACAAGTGAGTGGATTGGTTGTTGTTGCTTATTCGCTATTCAACTACGCTTAAGAAGTCTTATCATTTTAATCTGTATCATCCGGTTGACCGTAAAACTGGAGAAGAAAGCATAATAATCGAGCCTAAGCTCAGGAGTGGGAAATGTTGAAGAAAACCTTAGCGCTGTCTATCGCGGCGTCTTTAATGTCATTGTCTGTCAGTGCCCAATCAAATTTTACTGAGCTGGTGGTATTCGGTGATAGCTTGATGGATACCGGTAACTACGGCAATGGACTTCGCTTTACTAATGAGACCGCCCCCGGAGTGTATGCGCCTATAGCTCCGGATTTTCTGGCGGCCGGTTTAGGGCTGGAGTTGGTGCCTGCAGTTGAGGGTGGAAGTAATTATGGTGTGGGTGGCTTCCAAACCGCTCAGATTCTGGATTCAGTGTCTGGTGCGGGCCTACAGCCCAGTGCTGAATTTCCTATTGCGGGGTCTAGAGATGCCTACCTTAGCAATGTTAATGGCCAGATCTCATCGTCCACACTTATTTTAATTGACGGTGGCGGTAACGATTTGCGTAGAATCTTATTTGGTGATCCTGATGAAGCTGTCGCTGAGATTGGTATTTCTGCGGCTAATTATATTCAGGCAATTGGAGATCTGGCGGATGCCGGTGCCAAATATATTATGGTGGCAAATGTCCCTGATCTTGCAAACACGCCGGCTGTTCAAGCGATTGAGGCCAACGCCCCTGCTTTGGGAGCTGCCGCTGGCGCTACCCAGGTTACTGAGGGCTATAACGGCGGAGTAGAAACCCTGGCAGCGCTGCAATTACCGGATGTTAATATTATCCCGGTCGATATTGCCGGCTTTATTGATTATGTTTTTGAAAATGCCGATACCTATGGTTTTGCCAATGGTGATTTAACGGTGGGCACAGTCACTCTTGATCAACGCTCAATGTGTTACGACTCTTCAGGTGGGGGGTGTATTGAGCACCCAACCTTTGGTATTAGTGGAACAGCCCCGGACCCACGCGCTCTGGTGTTTAACGATACCCTGCACCCAACGGAAAAAACCAGCGAGCTGTTTGGTGACTATCTCAATAATATTATTGCTGCCCCGCAAACTATCGGCCTATTACCAGAGCTGGCACTGACTGCAGGCAGAACCCAGAGTGCTGTTAGTGCTGATGAATTACGCCGCTCACGTTGGGGTAAGGCCGAGGGCCGTTTATTTGTAGCGGGTGAAATGGCTACAGACGAATATGACAATGGTGATTCGCCTGAAACCGAAAATACCAGTATCACCGTGGGTAGAACCTTTGTTGCTTCAGATTCACTGGTTTACGGTTTGGCCTTAACGCTGGCCGAGCAAGAGTTGGATATCGATGGCGCGGATATTGAGTCGGAGTCTTGGGGTCTGAGTGGTATGTTCGGCTATCGTCAGGATAGGCTTTTTGTTGATACCACCGTTGCGCTATCTGTACTTAGCTATGACGGAATAAAGCGTGAATTTAGCCTGGGTGTTAATAATCTGACCGCAGAGGGTGACACCGATGGCCATGCCTGGACTGTAGATAGTTTGGCAGGTTATGACCTGTTAGGTTCTGACTCCTGGCATTTGGCCCCGGCTATTGGCGTGCAATATATCAATACGACGGTTGATAGCTACACCGAGTCTGGCGGCGAGCTTTCAAATTACGCCTGGGGCGAACAGCGTCGCAAAAGCCTGGTATGGCGATATGGTGTGGTTGGCAGCGGTCAGTTGACCGATAGCATCCGTGTTTTTGCGGAAGTATTTGGTGCCGAAGAGCAGGAAGATGAGACTGAAAGTATCTCGGCACGTAATACCAACCTGAACTTCCAGTCTTATAAGCTACCCAGCTTCCAGGCTCAGGATGACTCTTATATCTCGGCTGCCGTTGGTGGTTCCGTTAATGTCTTTAATGAAGCCAGCCTTAATCTTAGTGTCAATTACAGTGACAGAGGTGATGGCTATGAGCAGATCATCTTTAGTTACTCCATGCCGATGTAACGCCCTATTGACCCTTTAATTAAAAGGCTCTGCTTGCGCAGGGCCTTTTTTTTAACTGCGATTATTTGATCTGTTCGCTATAGAAATAGCCCTTGAATGCTATGCTTAAAATAGACCGTGACCGAGGAGAGTGCGATGGACCAACAGCAACTACGTGAGTACTTAGACCAACTCAATCAAGCCATCGAGGGCCTGCACGCACCCGAGGCAGATAAGGATAAGCTGAGTGACTTGATTGTCGATATCGAGCAACAGCTGACAGAACCATTATTGACCGAGCCCCATAGCCTGGTTGAGCAGGTCGATGAAATGGTGTCTGGGTTTGAGCGTGACCACCCAACGGTGGCAGGTATCCTGAATAATATTATGGTGACCCTGACCAGTATGGGGGTGTGATCCCGGCCTGACTTTAGTGGCCCGGCTGTTGATTTTGGGCTTAGATAAAAACAGTCTAAATAGGTGGAATAATCACAATTCCGCTAATAAGTGTGAATAGTTAACAATTTCAGGCACTTAGGAAATTAGCGCCTACTTCTGGCTTGAGTGCCATTTATCTGTCGCTTAAAAAGTGTTAACTCCATGTTTGTTATAGTTTTTTTCTGCAATATACTTATCCCAACGACAAAATTTAACGGACTTTTACGTCAATTAATTAACGGATAGCGGTAAAGAGGAATAGGTAATGACGACTGAGCAAGCCAACAATGATCTGATTTGGGATATGGACGAGTTCCAGCACCGTCAGCTCGCCACTGAATTTGTAAAGCGCTTTGAGAATAAACTCTGTGTTTATTCCGGCTCGGTTGAGCAGCTCTACAGTAACTACAATATCTTCTTCCCTGAAGATGAAGGCCGCAAGATGGTGATCTTGCCTGACCCTTACGCCTATCACGATACTTTCCAGAGTGTGCCTGAAGACGCGATTCAAATGACCGGTTTAACCATTGTGCCCGGTGAGTTGATTGGCAAGCAGGGTTTGCACCTGACGATTCCTTTTAAGAGTGACGGCAAGAAGAAGTACCGCGTTGTACCCTTGCAAGCAGGCTTAAGGGCAATTAATAAGCGTCGCCCAGCGGATAAGCCATTTTTACCGATTCTGATGAAAGGCGACCTGCGGGAAATTGAAAACAAAGTACCCGCGTTGCATTTGCACAGTATTCGTTTAGATAAGTTGGGTAGCCGATCAGCGCTTGAGCGCAGCGGGATTCAGCAAGTAATCTCGCAGAAGTTGCCTGCCATTCAATAGTTGGTTTTTTACCGGCCAAAAAAAAGAGCTCTGATGAGCTCTTTTTTTTGGCTTTGAAAATGGTTTACAGCTTAAAGTTGAAGGGCATGCTGACTTCAATAACATCGCCTTTAAGACCCTTGGGCACCTCGGGGTAGGGGGCGGTTTTCTTCACAGCCTTACGGGCGGCGTTATTTAACAGTTTATGCTTGGACTTGGTAGTTTCCGTCAGGTCTACCAGCTTGCCATCACGTCTTACCGTGATCTTCACTACTACCAGGCCTTCCTGTTTAAAGTCCATAGCTCGCTTGGGGTACTGGGTATTAAGATAGGTTAGCTTTAGCACCGTGGAGCGATACTCCTTCATCAACTTGGCTTGCTCAGCGTCTTCGGCAGAGGGCTCGGCTTTGGCGGGAGCAGGTTTGGCGGCGGCCACTTTCTCTTCAGCTTTGGCTGGCTTGGGTTGAGGCTTGGGTTCTGGCTTAGGCTCAGCTTTGGGCTCTGCTGCTTTCGGCGCTGGTGCCGGTGACGCTGAGCTATCCAGTGTCGGTTTGGCTAATTCTATATTGGTTGCTGGTGCGGCGACCTTGGGCTGTGCAATAGCAACCGGGGCCGCAATGGCAACAGCAACCGGGGCGGCTTTAGAGCTGCGCTTGGCGGTTACTGCGGTATCTGAGCTCGGTGGTGCGACTGATGCGGATTGGGTTGCCGGCTTGCTGGCAGCGGCTTTAGAGCTGCTCTTGGAAGACTTAAACCAGGCTGCCACCTTTTTCTCTCTGGCCTGATCGGTGCTTTGGTTTTCATAGCGAGTCAGTAACTCGGTACCCTCAGCATCGGTTGGCAGGGTAAGAATATCGTTTTTAAAATCAGAGGATGGTGGGCGTTGGCCTATCCAAGTATTGAGCAGAATATCGAAAAAGGCATTGTTGCGTTCGCTAAAGGCTTTGCTGCCATTAAGGTAAACCGTTGTACCTCGCTCAGGGTCCAGATCGATGGTGATTCTATCGCCGGCTATCAGATCGTCTTTGGGCATATCAATAAAGGCGAGGATTTGGTCGGCAAACTCGTCCAGTGATTCCTGATCGTTATTGATCAGGATTAACTGGTTCCACTGTTGGGCAAAGCGGCGGGGTGACCATTTGTCGATGGTAATACGCATTTCCATGCGCTTCCTACCGGAGAAGTTAAAGGTTGAGCTGGAATCCTGGCTGAGACTTTCAAGGTAAAGGCCACCGATATAGTATTCTTTACGCAGTTGCACATAGGCGGCTAGACCATTCAGCGGCAGTTCATCAAAGCTGTCATCCTGAGCCTGCACCGCGGCGGGCGAAAAAGCACAAGCCGCTAACGCCGCTATCAAGGCGAGGGCTTTGTAGGTCTGGCTTAGGCGGTCGGTTAGTAAATGTACAAATAATTTTGTCATGGTATTGGCTAAATTCTTAGGTGATTCAGTTATCACCTTGTTATTGTCTATTAAATTTATTAAAGCTAATTCGAACAGAAAATAGAATGTGATAACCCATTTACTCGGCTATTTCCTTTATAACTGCAAGCAAGTGACCCCACAGCAGTTTTATTCCATTTAAGTATCTTTTCAATGTAGTTCAGGATTGCTGAAAGTAAAGCCTTGTCTTTTGTAAGGTATCGGCCTTATTTGTATTAATCTTAGTCACTTAGGGGAATAATATCGGGCCTGATTAACACTTCTGATAATCCATATCGCATTTTTCTGTAAAAAAGCTATACCTAAGTTTCTGGCATCGCTTTTATAGGCGCCTGCCAAGGCCATACCGGCAGAAGTACGGGTAGTCGCCCGAGTAAAGCACAGGCAAACCATAGCGAATGAAAATAAAAGATCTATCCGCCTATCAGCACGATGAAATCAGCGCGCTGTTAGGAAACATTCCTTTCTTTAAGGAGTTACAAACTCAAGGCCAGGAGCAGTTGGCGGTCCTTATGCGGCACTCCTGTCTGGTGGAGCTGGAGCCCGGTGAAACCATTATGCGCCGTGGTGACCGCGGCTCATGGCTGTACTTCCTGATTAAAGGCCAGCTCTCGGTGTATTTGGATGAGGCTGAACCTCTGAATACTATTACCCCCGGCGAACTGTTTGGTGATTTGGCCCTGTTGTGCAATCACGAGCGCAAAGCGACCGTTGCCGCCCAACCGGGCAGCAAACAATGCCTGCTCTTTGCCACTGACTTTAAGCCCTTTGGTGATTTGACCAACTATGGTGTCATCGACCTTCATACCAAGCTCGCTTTCTACCGAACTATGGTGCATAGCATCCGCTGGCGCTTGGAAGTCAACCGTATGGAACACCCCAAGCACCCGCTCGCCGCCGAATTGCGGCAGGTGCCCACCTACTCCGGTGAAAAAGGGGTTGAGGCGGAGTTGCAGTCCCTATTTAGCCAGGCCCAGTTTCTGGCCTCAGTGCTGGACAGTTGGAACAGTGAGGGGGTGGCGCTAGAGGATGTGATGGTTGCCAGTGCCGCCAATCGTTAAATCGTGGCTAAAGGTATATTTTTGTTGGTTAAATTCGCGATTCTGGCTAGGTAAATCCCAACACCCGACTATACTAAATGGCTAGGAAACAGCTTAACTTTATTGAGTAAGAGAGGATTGAGGGCGTTCATGGGCATACCGCTATTGATATGTGATGACTCTAATATGGCTCGCAAGCAGGTGGCGCGTTCTTTGCCACCTGAGTGGGAGGTAGATATTACCTTTGCTACCAATGGTGTAGAGGGTGTAGAGGCTATTCGGGAAGGCAAGGGAGAGATGGTCTTCCTGGATTTAACCATGCCGGAATTAGATGGCTATGGTGTATTGGAGACGATCAAGGCTGAAGGGCTAAAGTGTATGGTTATCGTTATTTCTGCCGATATCCAGCCAGAAGCTCGCGACCGTGTCACCAAGCTCGGTGCTTTGGAGTTTATCCGCAAGCCTATCAACAGTGAAAAATTATTAACCGTTCTACAACAGTATGGTTTGTTTTGATGTCAGCGCTCTCTAACGACAGCTTTCAGTATTCGGAAGACCAGCGCGATTGCCTGCAAGAGATTTGCAATGTAGCCGTAGGTCAGGTGGGCGATACTCTGGCCCGTAAGTTGGGCGTCTTTGTTACGTTGCCAATACCGGTGATTAATATTATCAAAGCCGACCAGCTTTCCCAGTCGTTAAATAGCTTTAGCTCTTCCTCAGGTATTTATGCTGCCAGCCAACTATTTGCCTCCCAGCAGGATGGCAGTGAACTGTCCGGCCTGGCACTGGTGATGTTATCGGAAGATAGTTTGGATGATTTGAAAGAGTTGATGCCGGAATTGGCGAACTCTGATGATCTTATCACTGAAACCTGCCGCAATATGGCGCAGACCTGTTTGGATGCTTTATCTGAGCAATGGGGGCTGGGTTTCCAGTCTGAGGCACCCAAACTGGTTGGCCATGAATCGCTGAATGTAGTGTGTGAGTCGCTGGTATCCAGTTGGAAAAATATTCTGGTAGTAGAAATTAATTATCACCTTGAGGGCCGTGCCTTTAATGGTGATTTATTATTACTCTTTCCTGATCAGGCGATTTCCGCCATGGCCGAACGTCTCGACGAACTACTGGCGTAGGGTGGATTGCAATCCACCTTTCTCTCCCTGTGTAGCAAAAGGTGGATTTTAATCCACCCTACGAGTATTGGTTGCCAAAAGTCTTATCCAAATCCATATGTTCTTCAATCGTATCGGCCAGTCGGTTAATTTCCTGTTCCTGCAACGCTTTATAATCAAAGGCTTCTACCTTATCCAAGCCTGCCCAGACCAATAAGGCATTGCGGGCTTCGCTATGGTCGAATAGGCCATGCAGATAAGTACCAATAATTGCCTGGTCTTCCGATATAGCGCCTTCGTTAGTGTTGTTAATCGTGGCGAAGGGTGCGTTTAAAGCGGGGCCCGTGCTAACACCGGCATGGATTTCATAGGCATCGACGGCGGAGTGATTAAGTACTAACTCACCACTCACCTGACGTAATTGCTTGTTGGCTTCCAGCATCGTCGTAAAGTCCAGCAAACCCAGTGCGTCGCTGCTGCCAGCTTCGCTTTCAATACCCAGCGGATCACTAATCTGTGTGCCCAGCATTTGGAAGCCGCCGCAAATGCCCAGTAATTTTCCGCCATAACGTAAATGCTTAGTGATGCTGATATCCCAGCCCTGATCTTTTAGCCATTGCAGATCTGCACGCACGCTTTTAGTACCGGGGATAATAATTAAATCGCTGGGAGGAATGGTTTGATTCGGTCCTATATATTGCAAATTTACCTGGGGGTGCAACCTTAATGCATCAAAGTCCGTATGGTTGCTAATCCGCGATAGCACCAGCACTGCAATATATAGCGGTTTTTCGTCAGTAAGTTGTTGCGATTGTTCAATCGCATCTTCGGCTTCGAGATGAAAACCTTGCAGATAGGGCAGAGTGGCTAGTACCGGTTTGTTGGTATAGGTTTCCAGCCAATCGATACCGGGTTGTAACAAAGCCATGTCGCCGCGAAAGCGATTAATTACAAAACCAATCACCCGCTGCTGCTCAGATTCGGACAGTAACGCCAGCGTACCTACTAAATGTGCAAACACACCACCGCGATCAATATCCGCCACAATAATTACTGGGCAGTCTACCGCTTCGGCAAAGCCCATATTGGCAATATCCCGGTCGCGCAAATTAATTTCAGCGGGGCTGCCTGCACCTTCAACAATAATGGCATCGTATTGATCGCATAAGCGCTGGTGGGAGTCCAGTACCGCGGACATCGCAGTCGTTTTATAATGATGATAGGCCGTCGCTTCCATATCGGTAACAGCTTTACCGTGGATAATCACCTGCGCCCCAGTGTCACTGTTAGGTTTCAGTAATACCGGATTAAAATCAGTATGGGCTGGAATATTACAAGCTTGAGCCTGCACCGCTTGCGCTCTGCCAATTTCACCACCGTCTTCAGTGACGGCGCTGTTTAGGGCCATATTTTGCGGTTTAAACGGCGCAACCTTGACGCCCCTTCTTGCCAGTACTCGACATAGTCCGGCAACCAGTACACTTTTGCCTGCGTCACTGGTAGTGCCTTGTACCATTAATGTTTTATTGGGCATAGGATTGTTCGATCTGTTTAATAGCGGCCAGTACCCGTTGATTTTCAGGGCAGTTGATATTCAATCGCTGGGCTTCGCTACATAAGTAACCATTAATAAAATCAATTTCAGTGCTTTGTTGCTGTTGGCAATCTTGATACATCGAAGAGTAGTTATCGGCAGTTATAGTTAAGGTGTGAAGCGTTTGATCAAAAATACTCTGATGCACGCTTAAGCCTAAGGCATGCATTACTGCAGTAATTTCATTACACAGCAATTTAATACGGCTTAAGGCCTCTTCGTTTTCTAACAATTCACCATTGCGGCATTGATAAATCGCGGTTAAGCCATTAATGGCGCAGTTGATAGCTAGTTTTTGCCACTGCTTGTTATCAATATCGTCGCAGAACTTGATAGCCAAATGATTTTTTGGCAAGCAGTCAATAATAGACTTGTCACCAAGCAGTGTTTCACCAGTGCCAGCATGAACCACAGATAGTTC
Source organism: Oceanicoccus sagamiensis (assembly GCF_002117105.1). Taxonomy (GTDB): domain Bacteria; phylum Pseudomonadota; class Gammaproteobacteria; order Pseudomonadales; family Dasaniaceae; genus Oceanicoccus; species Oceanicoccus sagamiensis. Next base: position 2,629,995 of record NZ_CP019343.1, read on the forward strand.
ATCGGTTCGATAAGCGCCATCGGTGGTAATACCCGTAATTAGTTGTTGTGTAGGCAGCAAGTTTGCAATGTGTTTGCCAGCCATACCGTTTTGTAGAATAAATAATATTGCATCATTATCGATATGGGGTTTGATATCGGATAGAGCGCTTATAGTTTGCTGGGCTTTTGTTGTTACCAGCAAGTGTTTTATAGTCAGTGTTGATGGTTTAAGTTCGCCAAGGGTTATTTGTTTAATGGTTATGCTTTGTGAATGATTGGCTTTAGTCAAATTAATAGCGTTACCGTTGCGTTTATTACGGGTGATTAATACCACTGGCAACCCGGCCAGTGTTAAATAACTGGCCCATAAGCAACCCATAGCTCCCGCCCCAAGAATATACCAGGGGTTGTCAGTAGTGATTTTTGCTATTTCTGTTGCGGGCATATTTTCCTGGTAATTACCGTCGGTGGCTACTTTCAGATAAGGTCCTATGGTAGCATCTTCATCCTTATTTTTGTGTTTAATCATACTTAATCAGTTGGCTTAAATGATGATCTTTACGATTGTAATGGCTATTGCAGTCGATTATTTATTGGGCGAGCCGAAACGCTTTCATCCCCTGGTGGTTTTTGGCGCGCTTGCCGACAGATTGGAAAAAATACTCTGGCAAGATAATCGGCTTAGCGGGATTATGGCTTTGCTGATTATTCTCACCGCCACTGTTGTACTTGCCTTTATTCTTAGCACTATGGCGGCAGCTAATGCGATCATGGCTTGGTTGATTCCCGTATTGGTGGTGTATATCACGATTGCGCCAAGAAGCTTAACCGAGCATGCCATGGCAGTAAGTGCCCCTCTGTGCGCTGCTGATATTGAACAAGCCCGTTATACCTTATCCATGATGGTTAGCCGGGATACCGATGAACTGGATGAGCGGGCTATTGCTTCTGCCACTTGCGAGTCTGTTTTGGAAAACGGCAGTGACGGTATTTTTGCCGCGATCTTTTGGTTCTGCCTGTTTGGGCTTTACGGTGTGTTGATCTATCGGGTGGTCAATACGCTGGATGCTATGTGGGGTTATAAAAATAAACGTTATCGTTATTTTGGTTGGGCTGCGGCAAAGCTGGATGATGGGCTTAACTATTTACCGGCACGATTAGTCGCCTTAAGTTATTCACTGGTGGGGAATTTTAGTCAGGGTATACAGTGTTGGTTTGAGCAGGGCAGATATTGGAAAAGCCCAAACGCCGGGCCTGTTATGGCAGCAGGCGCTGGTAGCCTTAATATTATTTTAGGTGGCGAGGCGGTTTATGGTGGCCAGTTACAGTCACGGCCAGCTTTGGGTTGTGGTAATACCGTTGAGGCAGAAGATATTGCCAAAGCTTTGGATTTACTGAAGCGTAGCTTGATATTATGGGTGCTTGTTATTGCTATTCTGGACTGGATATTTTAATGAGTGATGCAAAAACCAACCCTGCTCATGGTGGCGATATACAATCGGCCAGTCAGCGCTTTGGTATTGTGCCAGAACAATGGCTCGATTGTTCAACCGGCATTAATCCTGATGCCTATCCTATTCCTGATATTCCAGAAAAATACTTTTATCAATTACCTACTCACCCTCTAGAGATATTGATATCGGCTGCAAAAAAATACTATCAGGTTGGCCATTTATTACTGGCTGCTGGTAGCCAGCCTTTAATTGAGGCTATACCGGCTATGCGTCAACCATGTCGGGTTGCTATTCCTGATGTGGGTTACCAGGAGCATATTTACCATTGGCAGCGCTGTGGTCATCAGGTAATCCAGTATTCCGGCTTTGATACGCAGACATTAAATAGATTAATCATAGAGGGTGATGTGGATTGCGCTGTTGTGATAAATCCCAATAACCCAACAGGCAAGGTTCAAAGCATTGCATCTTTAAAAAAATGGCAAAAAAAGCTAAGTGTTAAGGGGGGCTGGTTAATTATTGATGAGGCCTTTATTGATACCTTTAATGATGCTTTTCAAAATGAAGAGGCCAATAAAAGTTTTGCTCCCTATAGTGAGCTTCCGGGGGTGGTGGTACTGCGGTCTGTCGGTAAGTTTTTTGGCCTGGCTGGTATCCGTATAGGTTTCGCCCTTGCCGAAAAAACCTTTCTTGAGCAGTTATCGGCGCGGATGGTGTTATGGTCGGTGTCGGGTGTTTCGCAGTATGTGGCAGCCTGTGCATTGGCTGATAGGTCTTGGCAGCAGCTGGCCAGGCTACGGTTGCTTAACCATAGCCAATGGATGTTGTCATTATTAGACTCGGTATTCCCACAGCAAAAAATTTACAGTACGGCCTTATTTGTATCGGTGAAAGTCGATAAGACGATGGCAGCAGCGATTGCCGAGGCATTGGCTAAAGGGGGTATCTTGATCCGCCAGTGGCCTTTGCCCGATGGGGAGAATACCTTATTACGATTTGGTTTATTGTCAGCAAAGGACGATCGGGATCGTTTGGCTATCTTACTTAGACAGGCGGTTAATGCGGAATACGACCTGTTGGTATCACCGTAATGCCCGCGGTGCTTTGCTGGTCCAGCTGAGCATAAATGCCATAAACCGAGGCGAGATTGTCTTCGGTTAATACGGTAGCTACGCTGCCTTCACAGGCTACTTCACCTTGATTAAGCAGTACTAACCGATCACAAAAGCGTGCGGCCATATTTAAATCATGCATCACCACCACAGCGCTACCGCCGCGATCACAATGCTCACGGAATAATTCCATAGTATGTAATTGATGATAGGGGTCTAAAGCGGCAATCGGTTCATCGGCTAAAACAATATTGGGTTCGGTGGCAAACATTCTGGCAATTAACACTCTTAAGCGCTCACCGCCAGAAAGGGTGCTAATAATACGTTCCGACAAATGCTCTACTTCCGCCTGTGCCATGGCGTTATCAACAATGGCTTTATCCTTACCGCTTAGCTGACCCCATGGGCTTAAATAGGGTAGGCGGCCCAGCTCAACCAAGCGTCTAACTTGCAATGGCCAGTGCGCCGGTGCGCCCTGTTCAAGGTAGCCCAGCGTTTGTGCCAGTTGTTTGCGGTTAATGCTACTAAGGTTGTTGTTATCGAGCCGAATAGTGCCGCTGTCTGGTTGCTGCAAGTTGGCCAGTATTCTAAGTAGTGAGGTTTTACCTGCACCATTGGGCCCAATCAGGCCGACAAAGTCACCGGCATCAACAGTGATATCGACATTGTTTAAAATATCACTGCCATTAAAGCGCAGCGAAAGATTATTTCCTTGCAGCTTCATATCAGTGTATTTCGCGTTTTAATAATTAAATAAAGAAAGAACGGGCCACCGACCAATGCTGTTACTACGCCAAGTTTTAATTCCTGGTCCGGCGAAATTATTTGCACCGCAATATCGGCGATTAATACCATCAGCGCACCGCCAAAGGCGCTGGCGGCTAATAGTCGTCCGGGCTCATAACCGACCAAAGGGCGTAAAATATGCGGTACTAATAAACCGACAAAACCAATATTGCCGCTAACCGATACCGCAGCACCCACACTTAAGGCAACGCCGATAACAATAATGGTGCGCTGTTTGGCTAAATGAAAACCTAAAGACTGCGCGGTTTCTTCACCCAGGCTCAAGGCATTTAAAAAGCGGCCACTACTTAAAATCAGTAACCAACCGGCAATCATAAAGGGTGTGGCTAACTGAACATCCGCCAGACTACGATTGGCCAATGAGCCCAATAACCAATAAACCATTTCAGACATGGCATAAGGGTTGGGGGCAAAGTTAAGCGCCAGAGAAATAAGCGAGGAGGCTACGGCATTAACCGCCACACCGGCTAATAGCAGTGTCATTACATTGCTTTTATAGCCGCCAATCATAAAAATTAAGACGACGGAAATGGCAGCACCTACCATGCCCGCGGCGGGTACCGCAAACCACACGGCGGTTCCCCAACCAAAATACAGTGCGATAACAGCGCCGAGAGCGGCGCAATTGGAAACACCAACTAAGCCAGGTCCTGCCAGAGGGTTTCTTAATAAACCTTGCATAGCTGCTCCGGCCAGGCCCAGAGTGGCACCCACTACAACGGCTAATAGCGCACGGGGTAAGCGGATTTCGCTAAGAATCATGGCGGCTAAAGTGTTGCTATTGTCGAGGTTATCAATCAAAGCTTGCAGGATATTGATATCCGCCGGGCCAATATGCAATGCGGCAAAAAATAAGGCGATAGTAGCCGCTGTCATCAGTATCAGTAGATACCCTTGGCGAATCATCATTGGCGTTGCTCCGCCAGTGCCAAAATAGCTTTGCTGGCTAGAGGGCCGGGGCAAATCCAATGATTGGTAGGTACGCTGACCAGATTGCTATTGCCTAATAATCTTTTTAACACGGGGTGAGTTACAAAGTTTTGTGCCAGTGAATTCTGGTCGGGAATATCCTCATCAATAACCACGACATCGGGGTTGGAAATCACCAGTTGTTCAAGGGAGATATTGCCGTAGTATTCAATACCCAGATCGGCAGCGAGATTGGTATAACCTGCCGCCTTAAAAATCTCATGCTTTAGGGTGCGTTTTCCAGCAGTAAAGCCGTTAGGTCCATAGCTAATAGCGACTTGAGCAGGAAGATTTTCTACCAAGGTTTTTGCTTTACTGATATCAGCACGCATGGATAAAATTAATTGCTCGGCCCGCTCCGGCTCGCCAACAATTTGGCCTATAGCTCTGGCAAAGTCTTCAGCTTCGGCAAGGGTAGTGGGTGAGGCAAAGGTCGTGGTTTTATAACCTAGCTGTGACATCATTTGCACAGCGTTGCCGGTGGTATATTTTGAACCAATAATTAAATCAGGCTGTAGCGGTACAATGCTTTCGGCTAAACCTGTATGGGTATTAATACCCTGTGCGGCTTTCCATTCATAAGAGTAAATTGGGTCCTGACTAAGAAAGGCTATCGCGGCAATGCGCTCTTTTTCAACCAGTTTTAGCAGGATTTGATCGGTGCAAAGAGAAAGTGAAACAATGCGCTGCGGTTTGGTAATACTCTCAGCATGGCTGCCAATGGCAGCCAATAAGAATAACGATGCTAATAACGCAGCGCCGAATTTCACAAATCAACGCCTTGACGGGCTTTAACCCCAGCGCGGAAAGCGTGTTTAACATCTTTGATTTCAGAAACAGTATCGGCCACTTCCCGAATACCGCTGCCGCCGCCTCTGCCAGTAACAATCACACTCATTTCTCTGGGGCGATTTTTAATGGCATTAAGAATGGTATCTTCATCAAGATATTTATAGGCCAGCATATAAGTCAGTTCATCCAGAACTACTAAACGCAATGAATCATCCTGTAGCATTCTTTCCGCTTCTACCCAGGTGCGTTCTGCGGCAGCAATATCGCTATCTCTATCCTGGGTATTCCAGGTAAAGCCGGTGCCCATCTGGTAAAAATCAACTTCGGGGTGCTTATCGCGGATAAAGATTTCTTCACCGGATAGCTGCACACCTTTAATAAATTGCACAACGCCTACTTTATGACCGTAGCCAATACTGCGCATTACCATACCAAAGGCGGAACTGGATTTTCCTTTGCCGTCGCCGGTTAATAAAATAACGACGCCGCGCTCTTCATCAGCCTTGGCGATTTTGTCATCGACCTTGGCCTTTTGCTTTTCCATGCTTTTTTTGTGACGGGTGTTTTTATCGGTCATGATCGTTGCTACCTGTTAGCCAATAAAAGGAGGCTGTTACCAGCCTCCCGGAGAGGTGCTTACAACTTTGGAGTATAAACAACGGAAAACAAAACTTCTAATCCGGGCTGCTGGTAGTCCCCAAGACCTGTGAATGATGATGCCTGTGATAGCACATAATCCTTTTCGAAGATATTGTCGGCTTTAAGTTGTAGCTTCCACTCATCGCTGAGGGTGTAAGCACCACGCAATGCGACGGTGCCATAGCCACTTAGCTCTGAATTATTGGCTGCATCATTATAACGACTGGCAGAGGCATAGAAGGTTGCACCCACTGACCACTGATCAAAGCTGCGGTCTATATCAATATTCAGGGTTTCTTCCGGGCGACGGGCCAGGCTATTGCCGGTGGCATCATCTTCGGTGTCTAACACGGTGATAGCTGTATTAACCGTCCAGCCAGCAATCTCGCCATCAACGATAATCTCAATACCTTCAATGGTAGCAGAGGCAATTTGGTCGTTGGCGAAGATATCGCTGTTGTACTGAATCAGGTTTTCAATATCATTCTGGAAAAGGCTGACAGACCAGTTAAAGCCGGTATTAAACCCTTTTAAGCCAATTTCATAATTCTCCGATTCTTCTGGCACCATAGTCGGGTCGCCGAAGTTAGGGAAATATAAATCGTTAAAGGTCGGCGCTTTAAAGGCTTCACCGTAGCTGGCAATCACTTTCAGATCGTCGTTAATCGCATAGCCACCGGCAAGATTATAGGTTTCATGACTGTCGAACTGTTCATTGTCATCGTGGCGAGCACCCAGATTGGCTGAGAATGCCCCTTGATTAAATTGCAGTTGGGCAAAATAACCGTCGTTATCACGCTCATCAACATCGTAATCGGTAGTGCCGTTCACTTCTTCATTTAAGTAATCATAGCCCAGTGTTAGCAGCAGCTCTTTATTGAGCTGGAGATTGTTTAGCCAGCTAATATCCGTTTTTTCCGTATTAAATTCACCGCCGCTGGTTGTGGTTAGCATATCCACATCATCGGCCAGTGTTTCAGATTCGTCTTTGGATTGGCCTACGCTAAGGATGCTGGTCCAGTTGCTGGTGATATCCAAAGCAGCAGAAAGGTTTAGCGCTTCAGTGGTTGAGTCGGAATAAGGCGAACAGAGTACCGGTGCGTAAGTAATGCCATCACTACAGCTATTATCGTATTCGGATTCCGCTTCGTTGTACTGGTAACTCAGTGAAACATTCAGGTCTTTATTAATATCGACAGCACCGTTAAAGCCCAGGGCTGTTTGCCGGAATGCATCGTCGTCATCGCTGGGTGGGGTTGTGCTTTCTGTATTGTCATAGCCGCCGGTATAGATATAAGAGGCGGTCAGGTTGGCCTGATAGTTGCTGCCACGCTGCCCATAGCTGACAGAGGTTTGGTTGCTATTGTTGTTGCCAATGCCTGCTTTTACGTTAAGCGGTTGGTCGTTATTGGCTTTGCGGGTAATGATATTAATTACACCACCCAGCGCGTCAGAGCCGTATAAGCTTGATTTTGGCCCACGGACAATTTCAACACGCTCGATTAATTCCGGGTCGATCAGTTCCAGTGGTGATGTGCCCAGTGTTGAGCTGCCAATGCGAATGCCGTCAACTAGAAATAGGGTGTGATCGGTTTGATTGCCACGCAGGGAAACACCGCTTGATGAGCCGCGGCCACCGTTATTGCTAATAGTGATACCCGCTGCTTTTGATAACAGTTCAGATAAGCTGCGCGTTTGAAATTTTTCGATATCATCACGGTTAAATACGGTGACTGAAGACAGTGTATCGGCAATGCTTTGCTCGGTACGCGTTGCAGTAACAATGATTTCTTCAGCTTTTTTATTAGCGCTGGTTGAGTCGGTATGGCTGGCAGCCAATGTTTGGCTTGAAATTGCCGCAGCAATAGCCAGGGATAAATATTTCTTCATTGTGGTTCCTCAATGCAAAGGGGGCAGTTGCCCGATAAAAAGTGCATGAGGGAGGGAATAGCGTGGAGATAAAAAAACCACTGACGACGCCCTCCGCATCATCGTTGTACACCGCTAAAAGAGGTGTGCTGCAAAAGGCTGGTATCGGGCTTCTGGTGTTTAACCAGTTACCGTTGCGGGGGCAGCGCCGGACTTGAACCGGACTTCCCATTTCAGTGATTTCACGCGCTCAAACAGCGAGTTCGTTAGATCAGCACCTGCTACAGTTGGCGCGCACTTTAGGGTTTTAGGGTTTTAAAGTCAAGTTGGGCGGTAGGGTGGATTGTAATCCACCAAACTATGCTGGGGGAAAATGGTGGATTATAATCCACCCTACGCACTATACTGCCTCGCACATATTCCAGATATAAGCTGACCATGTCCCACGAATTTCCTGAAGATCATAAGCAAGCGGTTTATAACGCGATTTATCAGCGGCGGGATATGCGTCACTTTTTACCGACACCGGTCGACCCCGATATTCTCAATAAACTTTTGGCAGCAGCTCATGCGGCACCCAGTGTTGGCATGATGCAGCCCTGGCGGTTTATGCGTATTAGTGACCCAACTATCCGTCAGTCCTTACATCTTTTAGCCGAGCAGGAGAGGGTTAAAACCGCTCAGGCATTGCAGCAGCGTGAAGATGAATTTATGCAGTTAAAAGTTGAAGGGATTATGGACTGTGGTGAGTTGCTGGTGGTTGGGCTAATGGATAAACGTGAAAATTTTGTCTTTGGCCGCCGTACCCTGCCAGAAATGGATTTAGCTTCAGTATCTTGCGCTATTCAAAATATGTGGCTTGCTGCCAGAGCGGAGGGTATAGGTTTGGGGTGGGTTTCTTTGTTTGATCCTGATGCAGTGCGTGATTTACTGGGTATGCCAGCGGATACTAAACCCATCGCTATTTTATGTCTGGGCCATGTTGAGAAATTTTATGATGAACCCATGCTGGAACAGGAAGGCTGGATAAAAAGCGGCAAGCTGACAAATGTAGTGATGGATAATGGCTGGGAGGAAGATAAAGCGGCGAAAGCCCAGCAACGTGATTAATTAAACCAGTGCAATACCAGCACTAAGCAAAACTGTTGCCTCAATAATTTCTGTAGCCGCCCCTGCGGTATCACCTGTAGCCCCGCCTAAGCGTTGCAGCATTAACCGGCGTAATAAAAATAACATCAATGCACAGCTACCAATAATGATTACTCCGGCAGCGATATTGCCTAACACCAAGCCGCAAAGAATAATAACCGCCAAAGTTGTATGTCTGGCAATAACCGGACAGTGGTCAATAAAATGTTTGGCAATGCCGGAGGGTTGCACATAGGGAGCATAGAGAAAGGGGCCGGGGATAAATAATAAAGGCGCGATACAGCGCCCCAGTATCGGCGCTATGATTAATGCCATCCATAGTTGATGCTGCACAATCACCGTTAAAGCAGCAAATTTAACCAGTAGTACACAGATCACGGCAGTCAGTGCTCCGCTGCCGCAGCGTGAGTCATGCATAATTTCCAGTGTTCTATCGACATCATTAATACCGCCCAACCAGCCATCTGCACTGTCAGCTAAACCATCTAAATGAAGCCCACCAGTAATAGCGGCCCAAAACGCGATGAGCAAGGCGGCGATCACTAACGGGGAGGTTAAGGGAAACAAGGCTTTTGCCAGTACCCACATCATTAGCCCGATAACTAAGCCGACAACGGGAAAGCATAATAAGGAACGCCCCTCATCTTCAGGTTCGATGCGTTCAAATTGCGGCATAGGTAAGCGTGTTAAAAAGATAAACGCGGTAGCAAGGGCTTTTAACCAATGACTCATAGTTAGCCTACTGATGGACGTTGTGAAAAATTAGTTGTGGCCAATGGTCTTCACCCTGTTGGTGGTGAACTTTGACTCGGCTTAAACAGGCATAGGGTACTTCAATGCGTGATAGTGCAGTGAGTGGTGTTTCCATAATATGCCCTAGCAGGGCGCGGATTACCCCGCCGTGACAAATCAGTAAAATATGTTGGCCGCAATGTTGTTCTATCAGGCTATTCCATGCCGAGCCAATCCGGGTGGAAAAATCGGTAAACGCTTCACCGTTAGGTGGGCTATAAAGGTGTGGCTGCCGCCAGATTTTACTAAACAGTACAGGGTCGTTAGCTTTTAATTCTGCAAAGGGTTTGCCATCCCAGTCACCAAAATCCATTTCCAGAAAGCCCTGATTAATTGTTACCGGCGTACCATGTTGTTGCTTAATATCATCGGCAAAGGCGGCGCAGCGTTGCAGTGGTGAAGTGATAATTTGCTGCCAGGGGGCTGTAGGCTCGATCAGGGGGCCTAGCCGTTGCTGCATTTGCTGGTAGCCATGATCGGATAAGGCCACGTCAATACGGCCACGTAAAATATCGTCGGCTACGGTTTGCCCGTGGCGTAAGATATCAATGGTGGTCGTTTGAAACTCTGCTGTTGTCATAGGGTGGCTGCACTGATATTGGCACTATCAAAAGTTGCCATCGTGTTATGCAGTGTACAGGCTAATTGTAATAAAGGAATAGCGCAGGCAGCGCCGCTGGCTTCGCCAAGGCGCATATCTAGTTGTAATAGCGGCGATTTGTCTAAGGCAGCTACGATGGCTTTATGGCCGGGTTCGGCAGACTGGTGGCCGAGGATTAACCACGGCGCAATATCGGGTTGATAGCGCAGGGCAGTGAGTGCTGCAATGGAGGCGATAAAGCCATCAACCAATAGCGGCATACCCACTTGCGCGCCACGGATAAAAGCCCCTGTTAATGCGGCAATTTCAAAACCACCTAATAGGCGCAGGCATTCAAGCGGTTGCTCTGGATTGGCTTGGTGCAGGTCTAAGGCTGCTTCAATAACCGCTTGTTTATGCCGCAGGGTTTTATGGTTAATACCTGTGCCCGGGCCCGTTAATACTGAGGCCGGCTTTTGTAGTAAAGCACAGGCGAGGGCGGTGGCTGAGGTGGTATTGGCAATACCCATTTCACCGCCAATAAAGATATCCGCATTGGCTTGATCAATATGTTTTTTGCCAATAGCCAATGCTTGCTGGCATTGTTCCTCGGTCATTGCCGGTGCTTTGGAAAAGTTAGCGGTGCCAGCGGCGAGGCGATTATCTTCAACGCCTGCTATGGTTTCTAATTCACTCACTGTGCCGAGGTTTGAGACACGCAGATTGGCGTTTAACTGTTTGGCTAAGACTGAAATCGCCGCGCCGCCATGGGCAAAGTTTCTAATCATTTCTGCGGTAACGGCTTGTGGAAACGCAGAGACTTGTTCCTCGGCGATACCATGGTCTGCGGCAAAAATACTGATGGCGATAGTATCTATATGAGGTGTTTCACTGGCTTGCAGTCCTGCTAACTGAATGGCTAGCGTTTCCAGCTGCCCCAAAGAGCCCGGCGGTTTGGTCAGTTGCTGTTGGCGGTTGTTGGCCGCCAATATAGATTGTTCACAGGGGCTTTTAATACTCTGCTCTAGCCAGCTCACGATAAAGGCTCCCCTTTCATGACCAGTGGCAAGCCCGCAGCGGTTAATACGACACGGTCACACTGTTTGGCTAGTGCCTGGTGTAAAAAACCGGTTTCATCCACAAAGCGGCGGTTAATTTCCCCCAAAGGAATAATGCCAGAACCTACTTCATTGCCCACTAAAATCAGGTCGCCGGGTAGTGTTGCAATACTATCCAGTAATTGTTGGCGTTGCTGCCCCCAAATGTCTTTATCCTCCTGCATCAGACAATTACTTAGCCATAGGCTAAGGCAGTCAACCAGTAGGCAGTGGTCGTTACTGGCTTGCTGTTGCAGTTGTTCGGCGAGTAATAGTGGCTCTTCTATCGTTGGCCAGCTGGCAGGCCGGCTTTGCTGATGGTGGGCAATGCGCTGATCCATTTCATGATCGTTATATCGAGTATCGGTGGTGGCGATATAGATAACGGTTTTGCCGCTGGCTTTAGCCAGTTGTTCTGCCAGGGAGCTTTTGCCAGAGCGAGCGCCGCCGAGGATAAGTTGTTTCATGGTTGTCAGTCTTTTGTTGGGTCGTTCTGTTTGTCATTGTCACGCAGACGGGTTGTAGTCAAGCCCGTAGGGTGGATTATAATCCACCGCTTGTGACGGCTCCGGGCTGGGTTTGGTGGATTATAATCCACCCTACTTGTTTTGCAGTGACAGTGCTTATTACGCTTGGCCTTATTTAAAGTATGTGTCCTGGGCAGCAAACTGCGCTGGCTGGAATAACATTGTTTCTTAGTAATGATGGGGCTGAGTATAATCTACTCGTGCCGAACAATCATTCTTGTTAAGATCATGCCAGCTCCATAAATCATCTTGATAAGTTTTAAGGAAACGCCATGCCTAGCTTTGATATTGTCTCTGAAGTTGATGCCCATGAATTTACCAATGCGGTTGATCAGGCGGGGCGTATTATCCAGACCCGCTTTGATTTTAAGGGAGTGGATGCCAAATTTGAGCGCAATGAGCTAACGGTGACGATTTTTGCCGAGGCGGATTTTCAAATAACACAAATGGAAGATATGCTGCGCACGGCATTGATCAAGTGCAAAATTGACCCGTTGGCAATGACTATGGGTGAGATTGAAACAGCGGGTAAGCAAGTAAAGCAGTTGGTTACCATGCAAAATGGTCTGGAGTCGGATTTGGCCAGAAAGATTGTGAAACTGATCAAAGAGAAAAAAATGAAAGTGCAATCGCAAATTCAGGGCGATCAGGTGCGGGTGACTGGTAAGAAGCGCGATGATTTACAGCAGGTAATGGCATTTTTACGCGAAGAAGAGTTAGGTCAGCCCTTGCAGTTTAATAATTTTAGAGACTAGTACTGGAGCGATCCGATTAATATATTGTCTGTTAAGGATTTTTCTTGATTAGCCCGGAATTAAAGCAGGCTATTTTTAATCGGCGCATGTTGATCTGTGTTTTTACCGGCTTTAGTTCCGGTTTGCCCCTCTATGTCATTATTCAATTGTTGCAGGTCTGGTTGCGGGAAAATAATGCCAGCCTGACAGAGATCGGCCTTTTTGCCCTCGTGGGTATGCCCTATACCCTGAAGTTTCTGTGGGCGCCTTTGATGGATCGATATACCCTGCCACTGTTAGGGCGTCGCCGTGGCTGGTTGCTGCCTATGCAGATTGCCAGCCTTTTGTTGATAGGTCTGTTGGGTATGTTAGACCCACAGTTATCTTTGTTAACGGTCGCTTATATGGCGTTGGCGTTGGCGTTTTTTAGCGCCAGCCAGGATATTGTGCTCGATGCCTTGCGTCGGGAGATTTTGCCGGACTCCGAGTTGGGCTTGGGTAATACCATTCATGTTCAGGCTTATCGCATAGCGGGTTTGGTGCCGGGGTCGCTGGCTTTGATTCTGGCGGACTTTATGTCCTGGACTACCGTTTTTTGGATTGTGGCTGCTTTTATGTTGCCGGGTATAGCCATGACCTTGCTGGTTAAGGAGCCCCCAGAGTGGAGGGTACACCGGCTACCTTGCAATCCGCCATTGTCGACCCTTTTAAAGAGTTCTTTACCCGTAAAACCCTGACCTCAGCCCTGTTGATTCTGGCCTTTATGTTTTTCTATAAAGTCGGCGACAGTATGGCCACCGCTTTGTCGTCGGTGTTTTATCTGGACCTTGGCTTTACCAAAACTGAAATAGGTGTAGTGGCTAAAAATGCCGGTTTATGGCCGATGATTATTGGCGGTCTGCTGGGTGGGGTATGGATGATTAAGCTGGGCATTAACCGGGCCTTGTGGATTTTTGGTGTGGTGCAGTTAATTAGTATTCTGGGTTTTGCCCTGTTAGCGGAGGTCGGTGCTAATTTGTGGTTATTGGCCGGGGTGATCACCTTTGAATATTTAGGGGTGGGTCTTGGCACGGCGGCCTTTGTAGCCTTTATTGCCAGAGAAACCGACAAGCGTTATGCGGCCACTCAATTTGCGCTGCTAACGGCCCTGACGGCTTTGCCAAGAACCTTTGCCAATGCAGTAACCGGGGTGATTGTTGAATATACGGGCTGGACCAGTTTCTTTTTACTGTGTGCGCTGATTGCAATACCGGGGATGTTATTACTGTTTAAAGTGGCGCCCTGGAAAGCGCAGTAAGCAGGGAATAAATTGCCCCCATCCATTAAGGGGGCATATGCGTTGAAGTGTTACCTTCCATATACGGAGAAATCCGTCTCCCTCACTATCATCACAGGCCTTAGTCTGGCCCTAAAAGGCACAGAGGTAAATAATACCTAAGTATTAGTACGTATTTTGGGCTTACTATTTATGAGGCTTTTGACTGGGGCGCTTTGCTAAGCAGGGCAGGGTGATGGTTGCTTTTAAAGGAAGGAAAATGGCCCCCTTCCCTAGTGGGGGCATATGTGGCGTAGCGCAACGATCCCTATATTGCGGAAGTCCCTCCCCCTCACTATCAGCACAGGGTATAGTTTGGTCATAAAGTATGAAGAAAGATATAGTACTTAAGTATTACATCTATGCTTATTGCTCAGAAACCCAGAGTGGCCCTTAGCAGATAGCGGCTCTCATAGGCATTAATTCGATGAAATTCGGTGTATTCCTGGTCAAAAATATTCTGCCCGATCAATTCGACCAGCACTTCTTTGTCATCCATCCGCAGCCGTTTGGCCAGACGGGCATCAACCCGAACATAGTCATCAGACGGGTCACCTTGCTCCCAGTCGGCTTCATCCTGGTAATAGACCATCAAGCTGGTTTCTAGCCCGGAATCAAAAAAGTAGGCGGTGGTCAGGCTGGTCATTTCTGCGGGTACAATATCGTCCCAGTTTTTGTAGCGAACCCTGACATCATCAAAGATCTGCCTTAGCCACAGGCCTTCATGGTCGGTATAGCTGTATTGGAAGTTGATAAGCCAGTGGCGATCAGGCTGGTATTTAATCTGCGTTTCTAGCCCTTCGGTATCGACCCAGGCGGAGTTGGTCCTCAGGGTAAAGTCTTCATTGAGATCGCTAAAGCCAAAATAGCTGGAGGTATCCAGATTGGTATATTTCACCAGATCACGGCTTTTTTCTTTAAATAATTTCACTTCGATGGTGAGTGCCTGATCTAGCAGGCTGCCGTAATAGCTGATTTCCTGACTTTCAAATTTTTCGGTTTTTAGATTGTCCGGCGCAAAGGTGTCTATATCGAGGATATAGCCCGCTTCGGTGACGCCGCTTTGCTGGTTGGCTTCATAGAGCCCCGGCGAACGCTCGCCATTGTTGTAGGCCACGCGGAGGGTGTGGTTTGTGGTGATATGGTAGTTAGCGGAAACCCGGTAAGAGCTATAGTCGTTAACTACTGTATTATATTCTACAATCACCCCGGCATTCAGGGTCCAGTGCTCTGAGGGCTTGGCTTCAAGGTTGCTGAACAGGCGCTGCGAACTTTCTTCAACGTCCACGGCATCCACAAATTGCCGCTCGCTTTTCATACGGTCATAGCGGCTTGCCAGGCCCACCATATAGCGAGTACTGGCGCCCAGTTCGCCTTTGTAGCGAAACTCTATATCGCTGCGTTCCGCATAGCTGTCATAGAGGCCAAAAATAATCTCAAAATCATCGAGGCCGGGGAAAATGCCGGGTACATCGCCCGGAGATACCCCAAGAAAATCTGAAAATAAACCCAGCTCCTCCGGTGCATCTATATCAGCATGGTTGTAATAGAACAGAAGTTCAAAGCTGTCCTGATTTGCTAAGCGTCGCTCCCAATGGCTAAACAGGTAGTAGCTCTCATAATCCCATTTGATAATATCGTCAACGCTGATGGAGCGGCCGCTATCGGCCATGTCAATATTGTTATCGCTATAGCCGACTTGAATATCAATCGAATCATATAAGGTCGGTGTGATAATGGTACGCAGATTGATATAGCTGGTTTCAGTATCATCACTAAAGGCATACTCACTGCTTTCCGGGAAGCCGCTGTTATAGCGGTAGCCGCCATTGATTTTGTAGGTAAAGCCTTCTTCTATACCGCTATAAGCGGCTGAAATATTCTGTGTGTCCCAATCACCGGCTACGGCGCGTACTCGCCAGCCTTTGTTGGCAATGGGGGCTCGGGTAATAATGTTGATCGAGGCGGTGGTGGCGTTAGCGCCATCAGCCGGTGCATTGGCGCCGCGAATGACTTCGATATAGTCAATATCATCAAGCTCTATACCTAGCGTTGACCACAGCACGGCATTTTCTGACGGTTCATAAACCGAGCGGCCATCGATTTTAACCTCCATGCGGTAGGAATATTCCTGCGGGAAGCCATGGTAATTAATCGCGGGGCGGCCGTAGTGGGGCATATAGACCTGGAAACCGGGTATTAGGCGAAACAGGTCGACAATCTCTACAGCTGCGGAAGCATCGATCATTTGGCGGTCAATAATGGATACGGAGGTCGGGGCCTCAGCGATAGTCTGTGGGAAGTGGCTGGCTCCGGTAACCAGAGGGATATCACTGAACATATCATCTTCAGTCACCGCCGCACTTTTAGCTGAGCCATTAACAGGCAAGGTCAGCATCAATGCCACCAGTACAGAATTAAGGCTGATAGATTTTTTTGCCGTGTTAATAATCCAGCTTTGCATGATCGGGTTATCCACTATTGATAAACTCAGCTTTTATTATTCTTGGATATAGCGCAAGGCTTTTTAATCAACCCAACGGGAATTTTTGCAAAATCGTGCTTTATAACTTGGCTATAGTAGCTTTTAATAGGTCCAATTGTGAGATGAGCTGGCTCTGCTCTGCCTCGGCTTTTAAGCTGGAGCGCAAAGTATTAATAGCGGTGGTAATGTCGTCGGTGCCGAAAATACCTGACAGCCCAAGCATTTCATGGGTGATGTCAGAAATGGCTTCGGCTTGGTTGTTATGGATTGCCTGGTCTAAATTATTAACCAGTCGATTAAGTTCTTCCGCCAGTGATTGCCTGGAGGCGACAGACTCTAGCAATGGTTCGGTGGCGGTTGATGTCTCGGTGAGGGTAATACCCGTTAGCTCAGCGATAGCTTGCAGCAGTTTTTGTTCATCCAGTGGTTTAAATAATATATCCACAGCGCCCGCTTGAAATAGCGCGGTACGTTCGTTTTCCATAATATTGGCGGTTAGGCCAAGGATGGGAATACCTTCTTCGCCGGATAAGTCAGCAATCTGTGCTGTTGCGGTTATACCATCCATCACGGGCATATGAATATCCATCAGCACCACATCCACTTTATGCTGCTTAAATTGCTGCACAGCCTCTTCACCGTTATCGGCGGTAAGCACTTTAGCGCCCAGCATTTCAAGTACAGACTGGATCAGTTGCTGGTTATAGCTGTTGTCTTCGGCTACCAGGATTTGCAGGCCTTTTAAGTGTTGGATCATTGCTGCAGGCGGTTTATCTTGCTGTGGTTTTTGGCCAATCAGTTCTTGCAGTTTGGCCATTAAAATATGTTGGCGCAGCGGTCTGGATAAATGGTGAATAGGTGCGGCCTGTTGCCAGAGCGACTCCGGAAGTTGATGGTCCAGATGACTGTGGCTGGTTAAAATCAGGATAGGGCCACTAAAATATTCTCTGATCGCCGCGAGTTGCTCGGCAATATCCTTCTGCTCACTGGTGTCAGCAGCCAGTCCGATAATAATCAGGTCGGTACTGTTATCGTTGCTCAGCTCTGTTAATAGTTGTTGTGCTGAGTGATGGGTGCTTAGTTTGCCTTCCAGATGAGCCAGTAAGCTGGATAGTGCCTGGCGAGAGCTGTCGTGGGTTTCAAGTACAGCAATATTTAATGGCTTGCCCAATGCTGTCGGAGCGGGTTGCAGCGTTTTACTCTTGGCAAGCTCCAGCGTGACAGTAAAGGTACTGCCTTGATTTAGTGTGCTATTAATGCTGATACTGCCACCCATTAAATCCAGCAGTTGTTTGCAAATGACAAGGCCAAGGCCGGTGCCACCGAAGCGGCGGGTAATCGAATCGTCTGCCTGAGAGAAGGGCTGGAATAATCGCTGTTGGCTTTCCTCATTCATGCCAATGCCTGAATCGATAACCTGAAAGCATAGCTGCGCTTTTTCCGTACTGTCCTGGAGTGAAGAGATATGCAGTATCACTTCACCCTGATCGGTAAACTTAATCGCGTTGCTTAACAGGTTGTTAATAATTTGTTTAATACGGGTGGGATCGCCCTGTAAGGTGACAGGTACATCAGGATCTATAATCAGTACCAGTTCCAGCGCTTTACTATGAGCCTGATAGGCTTGCATGGCGATCAGACTTTCCATGGCTTCGCGACAATTAAACTCAATGCTTTCAATCGGCAGAGCCTGCTCCTGCAATTTTGAAAAATCCAGAATGCCATCAATGGTGCCCATTAATAGCTCAGAAGCAGCCACAATATTTTCGCTGTACTGTGTTTGAGTGTCATTCATTTTAGATTGATGCAATAGCCGAGAGAAGCCAGTGACTGCTGTTAGAGGTGTTCGCAGTTCATGGCTCATTCTGGCCAAAAATTGGTCTTTGGCTGCCATGGCCAATTTCAAATCTTGTTGGGCTTTTTCCAGGTCAGTATTTTTATCGCCAATATTTTTTAATGCCAGGGTGAGCTGCAAGGTGGCATCTTTTACCCGCTGCTCCAGTTGTTCCTGGGAGGTGGCTACGGCTGCGGCAAGGCTATTAATACCCCGTGCCAATGCCTGGGTTTCTACGGGGCCAACTTCTTTGGCATGGCTGTCATACTTGCCTGCGCCGAGGTCGCTAACGGTTTTTTCCAGCGAGAGTACCGGGGCTGAAATACTGCGGCCAATTCTTAAGGCCAGGATAGAAACAATTAACACCACATTGAAGGTAATCGAGCCGATAATATGAAGGTTTGAGCGCTCTTGTTGATACAGCTGTTCCCGACTGATGGCTAAAGACACCCAGCCATATTGTTGCGGGCTGGCATTATCGTCATCCTCTTCTTCAGAACCAAAGTCGGATAATTGCTGGATGCTTTCAATAATCGGTTTGCAAATATGTAAGTAGTCATCGGTGTCAAAGCGGCTTTCTGTAATACATGGCTGGATATAGCGAGGTACCATAATGGCCGGGTTGCCGGTAACAGCTATCAAGTCATTATTGCTATTGATAAAGCCCACACTGGCGGTGGAAGGGAAACGCATGGCACTGCGGCCCAGGTTTTCCAGTGAGTTTCTATCTTCTGCATACATACTTAATTCAGCCGCAGAGGCAAGAAACGCTGCGGTGGTTTCGCCGGAGTCAACCAGTGAGCGATTTAAGGCTTCATTCTGGGTGGTTAAAGCGAACCAGGATAACGCGGCAGCAACCGTCAGGATAGGTGCTATCGATATCAGTAACAGACGGCTGCGAATGCCCGTGAAGCGTTGCCTAAAACTCATTCGGTGGTCACCTCCCCAGCTCGTATCTGTTGCTGGTAAAACTCGGGTGACTGTGTGTTTATACGCAGTGAGCGGGCTACAGAGCGGTTAATGGTGACGGAAAAGAACGCGCTATTATCCGGCTTGCTGGTGGATGCTTGAGTGCCTTTCATCAGTTGCTGGGCGATGGCGGATGCCACATTTTCAGGAGAGCTATACACCGAGGCCAGTGCGCCAGCATCAACATATTTATGAGAATAGGCGATTAAGGGTTTGCGGTAGCGGTAGCTCAGTGGCAAGGTCCATTTTGCCGCCAGCTGGTTAATATGTTTTCTATCGGGCAGCACGATAAAAAAATCACTGCTGCGCATAATGGGCTCAATAATTTTTATCGGATTGCTATCAGGTTCAAGCAGGGCAATATTGACACTGAGACCAAGTTTTTTGGCTTTGGCTCTGATATTCGGTATTTGCGCTTTATTGGATGGGCCAACCAGCAGGCCAATGGTTTTTGACTCTGGCACCAGTTGCAAGCCCAGTGCAAAAAACCGTGATATCGGTTGGTCGATAAATAAGGGTGTGATTGGCTGGTTGCTGGCCTGGTTGGCGTCGGTAATATTGTCCTGAGCAAGTTGTTGAAAACTGGAGTGAGTAATAAGTGCGTTAGTGATGGCCTTGTCAGGGTATTGCTGGTAAGAAAAGGCAGCCGCTTTAGTACCAATGGAGATTATCTGGTCGGCGTTATTTTTCAATTGCGCCGGTTGCGGTTTTTTGATTTCTATAATGGTTTTATCAATCTCAATACCGGCTGTATTGAGTGATTGCTCGGTAGAGTTAATAATTTTTTTATAGATGCCGTCGTTTTTTACCACGACAAAGGTGACCGGAATACTCTCAGCCAGGGTATCTATGGGCGAACACAAAGAGATCACCGCTAATAAAAGCGGTGTGGTCAGTCTATTTAATAGCGCTGAGCCAACCTTTGGCATTAATTTTCCATAATCATTGTTTGTTAATATTATTGATGCAAAACTGCTTTGCAGTGCAGTTGCTTATTCAACGTTCTAATTGTCATTTATCAGTCCAAGTTTTTGCGCGAGCAAACCAATTTGCGTTCGGTTTTTTAATTCCAGTGCGCGCAAGATGGCACTCACATGGACCTTAATCGTGTTGTCAGATAGCTCTCTTTCCAGGGCAATCACTTTGTTGGATTTACCCTGGCCAATCATTCTAAAAATATCCAGCTGCCGATCTGTCAGTGCCGACATTACCCGCTCCAGGTCCAGGTCTGGTAAAGGACCTGGGCCAGATGAAACCGGTGGCTGGCTATTGTTGCTGAGTGCATCCGGTAAAAAATGACTGCCAGATATCACTGCATTAATGGCATCGACCACTTTTTCCATTGCCTCGCCTTTATTGACAAAGGCCGAGGCCCCAAATCGATGCATTGCTGCATATGCTGCTGATTGTCAGTGGCCGAAAGAACAACGACAGGCAGGTTGGGCCTGAGTTCGCAGAGTTTGCGCAGGAACACAAAGGCGGTTTCGCCGGGGATAAACAAGTCCACAATGGCAACGTCAAAATCCCTTTGATTAATCGTATTGAGTGCAATTTCTCCGCTGCTCGCTTCAACGCATTCAATGGTTGAATAGTGCTTGTTTAATAAATCCCTTAAGGCGGCTCGAATCAGTTGATGATCATCAACAATTAGTACTTGCATATCGTGCTCATTGTTAGCTAAAAACAGCTTATTGTTAGCGATAGCTATTTTCTAATGGATGGGGGAATAGACCAATACTTCTAAAGTATTAGTCCTGTTGGTATTTGTTGGCAGTTTACCTTTAACGGCGGGCAAGGCCAATTGATGGCTTGGCTATATAATACCTGATAGAAACAGGGGGTTAGTGCACTGCGGAGGCGGCTTCCCTTTCAATCATCAATATCTCTTCGCTGATATTGATCATAGCCTCTGGGGATTCTTCCTGTTCGTAGCCTTCATGCTCAAAACGGACCCCAAAGCGGTAGCCGGTCAGGGTCTGGGTGCGATTGCAGACCAGTCCATTTACCTCGGCCAGAGTGGAGTCATCCGTGCGTATGACCAGCGCAAGAATATCGCCAATAGCATAGTTATGGGGAGTCTCCAGACCAATGCCAAAGCGGTTGAAATCGACTGTGCTGATATGGCCTTTTTCCCAGTCGCCTTCATTGCGCAAAGACTTGATCAGCACTTTTATATGGCTGGCTGGGTAGCGTGAATGGTGGCGGCGCTCAGTGGACATATTCATATTATTTTCCCGTTTGAACGGATATTGACCAATACTCTACCACAGTTAGTGGTTTTAGGCAGGGGCTTAGGGCCCCTGACTTGACCTAACTTTACATAGCTGCGCTTGAAACCCCCATAGGCTGGCCTTACCATGATGGGCAGTGTTACAGCTCGGATTTGGCATCATCAAGACTCTCTTCAGGCTGCCAATCCCATCCAAGAATAAAGTCAATAAAGAGGTAAGATCCATGTCCGACGCCATCGAAAAATACGTTCCTGAAAAATCACTGGCCTATAAGCTCTGTTTTGATTCCATCGACTATGTGGTCGACCGCTTTAATATGAAAGAAGTGCATGGTGATGATGGCGGCGCTTACAAAAAGGTTATGTTTGCTCGGGGTGGTAAAGAGGTTGGTGAGCAGCGTATCTGGATGGGGCAGGATGGCGTTTTTAAGATTGTTTATGTGGGTTTGGTGGCCAACCCACCCGGTGTAGATTCGCATATGATGTTTGCCTTTACCGATAAAGATAGCCCAGTACCGCACTTTACTGTGGATTCGGTCCATCTGGCGCACATGGGGCATTATTCCTATCACTGTGAGGTCATGCCACGGGTAGATCTGGGCCCGAACCTGCCTTATGTCGACCACGTTTATGAGCCGCTAACGGCCCCTAATAAAGCGCTATATGCGACGGAAGGCTTTACCAAATCTCAGGAGCTGGGTTTGCGTCAATGGGCGTTTATGTCGCCCTGGATGCTGGCAGGCCGCGCAGCCAATGCTGAGACCTTTGAAAAACTGTATGGCTTTATTGACCAGTACCGCAGCCACTGGGCGGACCTGGTAGAAAACGGTATTCCAGCAGAGTGTCTGGACGGTGTCGATATGTCCCGTATTGCTGACCGCGACTACCGCAACCGCTGTGCGGCGTTTAACCGTGATGTTGACCCAGTGTATAACCAGCTTGAGCCATTGATGGGCTTTGAAGAAGGTGAGCGCCAGATTCAGGTAATGCGCTGTCAGGGTGGTATTTACGAAGATGGTGACTATAGCTTCGAGTAAACCATCGCCGGGTATTCGTCATCAACCAGAGTCATGCGTTAATGCTTGCTCTGGTTTTTTTTGCCTGTAAGAATAGCCGGGTAAACAGCATTTTTATGGAAGAGATATGAGCGACGATAATAGCAAGCCCGTTAAGGTTGGCCCGTGGCAGCGAAAAACTCAAACGCTGGTCTATGAAAACCCGTGGATTGCCTTAACCCATGAAGAGGTGGTGACGCCAGCGGGCTCCGACGGAATTTATGGCAAAGTGCATTTTAAAAACCGGGCTATTGGCATTATCCCCCTCGACGAAAATAATCATACCGTTTTGGTTGGCCAGTACCGCTATGCTTTAGATGAGTACAGTTGGGAAATTCCAATGGGAGGCGGCGCCCTGACGGAAGAGCCTTTGCAGTCTGCCCAGCGGGAGTTGCTTGAAGAAACCGGCTTGCAGGGGGGCAACTGGCAACAGCTATTTAAATTGCATACCTCTAACTCAGTGACGGATGAGCAGGGCTATGTTTTTTTGGCGCGCAATCTGGTTCAGGGTGAGCAAGCGCTCGAAGATACTGAAAGTGATTTGGTGTTAAAACATTTATCCTTTAGTGAGGCGATAGCCATGGTTGAAGAGGGCGCTATAACCGATGTAATTTCAATTGCTGGCCTATTGGCGGTGGAAAAAATCCTTAAACAATAGGCCTGTAATCAGAGCTTGCATCGCTGGGGTGATTTTCAGTTAGCCCTTTTACGCTTAACACCAACCACGCCAATAATCGCTGACCCAAATAGCCAGGCAGCCGCAGGCACCGGCACCTCAGATGGGCGGTCAATAATTTTCCCCGCTACACTATTAGCGATAAAGTTATATTCCAGTTCCAGGCCAAATTGACCTGAAAGCAGTTCAAAGTCACTAAAGTCAACAAGGCCGTTGCCGTTAAAGTCGCCTAGTGCTGCACCTTGCTCGGTCTGGGTTTCAAAGTTTTCACTAAGCACTAAAAAATCAGAAAAAGTCACGCTACCATCGCCATTGGTGTCGGCTATCACGCCGAAGGGAGTGCCAATGCTGAGATAACTTCCCTGACTGATATAAAGCCCGTTATCGGTTTTAATTTCTGCCAGTTGGCTGCTATTTGCCTGGCTTTGATTAAATGCATAACCCTGTTCGCTCAGGCTGTTCCAGCCTGCTACGGATAAATTCGAGCCGCTAATGCTATAGGAGAACAGGGTTTCACCACCGGCGGCATCGGTATATAAAGAGGCGGCCCCTCCAGGGCCTAAGACCAGGCTGACGGCATGGAGGGATGGCGCGCTAAGTAGCAATAGTGAGGTGATAAGTAGTCGCGGTGTTATAGGGTGTAGTGGGGCGATAAACATAATAGGCTCCTGACCATTTTAATCTTTGGTCGAGCCTTGTTTAAAAACGGTTCACTTTAGTCTTGAGTTGGAGGGGTTAGTAAGCGGCATTATTGATATTTTACCTTGCTGATATATAACTCCCGTTCACCTTCTGGTGTTTTAAATACCACCTCATCTTCAACAGATTTACCCAGCAGGGCTTTGGCCAGCGGTGAGTCCATACTGAGCTTGCCCTGGCTAAGGTCAAATTCATCAGGCCCAACAATACGGTAAGTTTGCTCCTTACCATCCTCGTCTTCTACCGTTACCCAGGCACCAAAAAAAACTTTACTCTGGTTATCCGGAATGCGGTCAACAACTTCGAGTTTATCCAGCCGCCGAGTGAGAAAACCAACCCGGCTATCAATTTCCCTAAGCCGTCGTTTGCCATAGATATAATCGCCATTCTCTGAGCGGTCGCCGTTTTTGGCTGCTTCATGGACAATATCGGTGACCTGTGGCCGTTCGACTTTCCACAGTTGATAGACTTCATCCCGCAGAGCCTTCTCACCTTCGGGGGTGATATAGAATGAGCCGGGTTTGCGGGGTGGACGGTAACGACCCATAACGGTTTGGACTTCCTCATGTAGATAGAGCGGAGTATTATAGCGGCAATCTTTGTTAAAACGAGCTTATACTACTGTCTTTTACTGGAGCCGAGGTTTGCTGTGCGCTGTTTACTGATTGTCTGTTTGGCCTGCTTATCCGCCACTGTTACCGCCCTGGAATTAACGGGTAATATGCAGCAGGGTGGTTTGGTGATCGGGCGGGTTGAGCCCGGCAGTACCGTGTTGTTAGACCAGCAACCGGTTAAGGTCAGCGAGCAGGGGGTGTTTGTGATTGGCTTTGGCCGCGATGCCAAAGCCAGTGCTGAACTGGCCGTTGCCACCGCCAGCGGTGAAAAAATGGCAAAAACCCTGGCCATTGTACCCCGTGAGTATAATATTCAGCGGGTTGAAGGCATTGCCAAAACAATTATGAGCCCCAGTGAGGCCAGCATAAAGCGCAGCCGTGAAGAGGCGGCACAGGTCCGTAAAGCCAGGGCACAATTACTGGATCGCATGGATTTTATGGTGGAGTTCCAGTGGCCCTTGTTAGGCCCGATCACCGGCGTCTATGGCAGTCAGCGTTTTTATAATGGTGAGCCTAATCGCCCACATTATGGGGTCGATGTGGCAGCTCCCATCGGCACGCCGGTTTCTACCCCGGCACCGGGGGTGGTGACTTTGGCTCATCAGGATATGTTCTACTCCGGCGGCACGATAATTATCGACCATGGCTATGGCGTCTCTTCAACCATGATTCACCTTAGCAAGGTGATCGCAAAAGTGGGTGATGAGGTGGTGCCGGGTGATATTGTGGCGGAGGTAGGCGCTGGCGGCAGGGCCACAGGGCCGCATTTAGACTGGCGGATGAACTGGATGAAGCAGCGTATTGACCCCCAGTTACTGGTTCCACCGATGCCTGAGAAATAGCGCATATACGACGTAAACCCCAGAGGTTATAGATGATTGATAAGAAGTTACTCAGTATTTTGGTCTGCCCGGTTAGCAAAGCGCCGCTGGAATATAACGAGGAAAATCAGGAGCTGATATGTAAGGCCAGCGGTCTGGCTTACCCGGTTCGTGACGGCATTCCGGTGATGCTTGAAGTTGAGGCCCGCAAGCTTACCACTGATGAAAAATTGGGCTAAGCTCCCCCTTGTTTTGTAGGGTGGATTATAATCCACCTGTTTTTAACCCCCCATGGTTTGGTGGATTGTAATCCACCCTACAGTTAAATCGTTTGTTCTATTCGGTGTTTTGACTGCTTTCCTATATACTTACCGGCTTTATTGATACAGCGCCGCCGTTGGGTGGTGGTACTGCTTTGGTCATCGTTCACAGGGTAAAACATGAAAAGTTCTGAAATCCGCGAAGCCTTCCTCAGCTACTTTGAGCAAAAAGGGCACACCCGTGTGGCCAGCAGCTCACTGGTGCCAGGTAACGACCCCACATTGCTATTTACCAATGCGGGTATGGTTCAGTTCAAAGACGTTTTTACCGGGCAAGATCAGCGCTCCTATACCCGTGCTACCAGCTCTCAGCGCTGTGTGCGCGCTGGTGGCAAGCACAATGATTTGGAAAACGTAGGTTATACCGCCAGACATCACACCTTTTTTGAAATGTTGGGTAACTTTAGTTTTGGCGATTATTTTAAGCGCGATGCCATCACCTTTGCCTGGGAGTTTTTAACCGGCGAGCAGTGGCTCAATATCCCCACCGATAAGCTTACCGTAACCGTCTATGCCGACGATGATGAAGCCTTTGATATCTGGAAGGATGAAATGGGTGTGCCGGCGGAGCGTATTATCCGCATTGGTGATAATAAAGGCGCCAAATACGCTTCAGATAATTTTTGGTCGATGGGTGATACCGGCCCCTGTGGCCCCTGTACAGAAATTTTTTATGACCACGGTGAAGACATTGCCGGCGGCCCTCCAGGTTCCCCTGATGAAGACGGTGACCGCTTTATCGAAATCTGGAATAACGTATTTATGCAGTTTAACCGTTCCGCTGATGGCACCATGACCGACTTACCTGCGCCCTCCGTGGATACGGGTATGGGGCTGGAGCGTATTGCTGCCGTGATGCAGGATGTGCATAGCAACTATGAAATTGACCTGTTCCAAAACCTGCTTAACGCTTCGGGTAAAGTGTTAGGTGTTAGCGATACTACAAACACATCGCTACGAGTGATTGCTGACCATATCCGCTCCTGCTCCTTTTTAATTGCTGATGGTGTCTTGCCGTCGAACGAAGGCCGCGGCTATGTGTTGCGGCGGATTATTCGTCGTGCTGTGCGCCACGGTAATAAACTTGGCGCCACCGATGCCTTTTTCTATAAATTAGTTGCCCCTCTGGCGGTTGAGATGGGTGAGGCCTACCCGGAACTGAATAAGCTGCAGGCCCAGTTAGAAAAAGTCTTGCTGACGGAAGAGCAGCAATTTGCCAAAACTCTGGATCAGGGGATGAAAATTCTAGAGGCTGACCTGGCCCAGCTCAGCGGCAGCGTTATTCCCGGCGAAACCATCTTTAAACTGTATGACACCTATGGCTTCCCGGTTGACCTCACCGGTGATATTGCCCGTGAGCGCAACCTGACTTTGGATGAAGCCGGCTTTGAAGCCGCGATGGAAGCCCAGCGTCAACGCGCACGCAGTGCCAGTAACTTTAAAATGGATTTGGCCGAGGGCGTTAGTATTGATGGCAGTACCGCCTTTACTGGCTATCAGGTATTAACCGGCCAGTGCGAAGTGACCGCATTGCTAAAAGACGGTGAACTGGTATCAAGCCTGGCTGAAGGCGAGCAGGGTGTTGTGGTTTTTGCCAGTACGCCTTTCTATGGAGAGTCGGGTGGTCAGGCCGGTGATAGTGGCCTGATTCATAATGCCTCAGCCCGGTTTGAAGTGTCAGATACGACCAAGAGCGGAGACAACCACTTGCATCATGGTGTACTGACCCAGGGTAGCCTGGCTGTGGGCGATAGTCTGGATGCTACCGTGGATACGTCGGTTCGCCAGTCGACGGCGTTAAACCACTCCGCGACTCACCTTCTTCATGCCGCCCTGAGAGATATATTAGGTGACCATGTTGTACAGAAAGGCTCTTTGGTGGATGCCCAGAAGCTACGCTTTGATTTCTCGCACTTTGAAGGGGTAACGCCTGCGCAACTGGCCGAGATAGAAGCCATGGTTAATGCCCAGATTCGCGCTAATAGCGCGGTAGAAACCACTGTTACCACCATGGACCATGCCGAAGAGCTGGGCGCGATGATGTTATTTGGTGAAAAATATGGCGACGAAGTGCGCGTGCTAGCTATGGGGGATGATAACTTCTCTGTAGAGCTTTGTGGCGGCACCCATGTCACCCGCACGGGTGATATTGGCCTAATGCGGATTGCTTCTGAATCCGGTATTGCCGCTGGCATCCGCCGTATTGAGGCGGTAACGGGGGCAGCGGCGATTGAATTATTTAATCAAACCGAAGCCACAGTGGCTGATATTGCCAGTATGGTTAAAGGCAGCAAAGACAACGTTAGCAGCAAAGTTAAGCAGCTGCTGGATAGCCATAAGCAACTGGAAAAAGAGCTGGCCCAGGTTAAAGCTAAAATGGCTTCAGCAGCGGGCAGTGATCTTGCCGGGCAGGCCGAAGAGGTGGCTGGTATTAAGGTGGTTGCCAGCCAGCTGGATGGTGCCGATATGAAGACGCTGGATAGTACGGTTGCACAATTAAAGGATAAACTTGGCTCTGCCGTGGTATTTGTCGCCAGCGTTGATGGAGACAAAATTAACCTCGCCTGTGGCGTTAGCAGTGATTTAACCCCCAATTTAAAGGCGGGTGATTTGATGAAATCTATTGCGCCGCTGGTGGGCGGTAAAGGTGGCGGAAAACCGGATAAGGCCAAGGGTGCGGGTAGCGATATTACAGCCTTGCCTTCAGCGCTGGCGGCGGTCAAAACATGGGTGGCTGAGATGGCCTAAAGCGGTGCTAATTGGGGCTGAAAACCGCGAAAACCTTGTTGATTATCACATTTAGTCCGAAATTGTATTAAAAAACAAAGCCTTGGTTTACTTAAGGTTTTATTTACACGCAATATAGTGTTTAATTGCGCCCGTTCCGATCCCCTGGCTTTATGTGCCTATAGGTCAGGAATAGGTTAATAGGTCAGTAATTGCATCCCCTACATAGAATCTATTTGTTGAGAAAATGAGTTTAATCGTTCAAAAATTTGGTGGCACTTCGGTAGGCACAGTCGAGCGCATTGAGTCTGTTGCAGACAAGGTGGCTGAGTTCCGTCGACAGGGCCACGATATGGTGGTCGCGGTCTCCGCAATGAGCGGTGAAACCAACCGGCTTATTGCTCTCGCTAATGAGATTGAAGAGCAGCCAACCCCCCGTGAAATGGACGTATTAGTTTCTACCGGTGAGCAGGTTACCATTGCCCTGTTAAGTATGGCGCTGAATAAGCGCGGCTGCCCGGCTCGTTCTTATACCGGCTCTCAGGTCCGTATACTGACCGATAGCTCGCATAACAAAGCCCGCATTAAAGAGATTGATGAGCGCAATATCCGCTCAGACCTGGATGCAGGCCGTGTTGTTGTCGTGGCAGGTTTTCAGGGTGCCGATGAAGAGAACAATATCACCACATTAGGCCGCGGTGGCTCAGATACCACCGCCGTTGCACTGGCCGCTGCGTTAAAAGCCGATGAGTGCCAGATTTATACCGACGTTGATGGCGTCTATACCACTGACCCCAGGGTGGTGGATAGTGCCCGTCGTCTGGATCGTATTACCTTTGAAGAGATGTTGGAGATGGCCAGTCTTGGCTCCAAGGTCCTACAAATTCGTGCCGTTGAATTTGCCGGTAAATATAACGTGCCACTGCGAGTGCTACACAGCTTTCAGGACGGCCCCGGTACATTGATAAGTCTAGAGGAAAATACTGCTATGGAGTCTCCAGCAATTTCGGGCATTGCCTTTACCCGTGATGAGGCCAAACTCAGTATTCGGGGTGTTCCAGATACGCCGGGTATTGCTTACCGTATTTTGGGCCCAATCAGTGACGCCAATATAGAAGTGGATGTGATCGTGCAGAATGCCTCTGCTGATGGCACCAACGATATTACTTTTACCGTACACCGCAATGATATGGCCAAGGCTGAGTCTATCTTGCAGGCCACGGCTAAAGAATTGGGTGCCCGTGAAGTCACCACCGACTCGAAGATAGCCAAGGTCTCTATTGTGGGTGTAGGTATGCGCTCGCATGCGGGTGTGGCCAGTAAAATGTTTAAAACACTGGCAGAGGTTAATACCAATATTGAGCTAATTACTACCTCTGAGATTAAAATCTCAGTGGTTATTGATGAGAAGTTTTTGGAACTGGTAGTCAGGGCGTTACATTCCGCCTTTGACTTGGATGACCAGTCTGCTGACGCAAGCTAAGCAAGGCTTCACCAGCGTTTAAAGTTATCAGGGAGAACGTTGCTTCTGGTTGAAGGCAGGTTATCTGCTATATACCGGTGGTTAGAATTGACTCGTACAATAAAAAATAATTCAGTGAGTCAGCTCTGTACCCAGGGCTAAAAGCTCGGGAGATAGAGATGTTAATTTTGACCCGCCGCATTGGCGAAACCTTAATGGTCGGCGATGAAGTCACCGTTACTGTACTGGGCGTCAAGGGCAACCAGGTGCGCTTAGGTATCAATGCCCCCAAGGAAGTCGCTGTTCATCGTGAAGAGATTTACCAGCGTATCCAGAACGAGAAAGATGATAGTCACGGTAATAAATAAGGCTCGATAGATTTACTTTAAAGCCTTTGATTCTGTGATGGATGTGGTATTATCCCGCGCTCGATTTGCAGGGCTTATACCTCTTTGAAGTCGACTGGTGCTGCCAGTATAAAAAACAGACAAGTTTACGTGGAGAAGTGGCCGACAAGTTGCGAAGCAACTTGGACAAGGAGAGTAACGACGCAGCCCCGAAGGGGGCATTAAAGCCCTAAGGCTTAAATGATCAATGGCTGAAGGAGTTGTTGGGGAAGGCTGAATGCCTGAGCCGACAACCGGTAGAATGCTGGAGACACCAGGGTAAAATACAACAAGTTTACGTGGAGAAGTGGCCGAGTGGCTGAAGGCGTGCCCCTGCTAAGGGTATATATCAGAAATGGTATCGAGGGTTCGAATCCCTCCTTCTCCGCCATTAATTAAAAAAGGCCCTCGTTGAGGGCCTTTTTTAATTAAGCTGCGAAGCAAGAGAGATTCAAACACAAAACGGTTTGACAAAATGCGGGAGCATTTTGAACTGCCCAAAGGGGTGATTAAAGCCCTAAGACTTTAATCAGTTCATCCCTCCCAGCGTGATTTGCGCGACGTCCAACCCCATCACTTAACCACCGCCCAACTACCCTGATCATCCAGACAAACCCTATATCGGCTATTATCCAGCTCCTTCTTCTCCTTAAGCGTTTTTATCCATAACTGCCGACAAGGGTTCCCGCTCTCAACAAACTCCTTCTCAACCTTAATAGTCCCCTTGGCCTTGGTTTTTTTATTTTCCCAGCTCTCTTCACTGCCCACTGGTGCTTCATTTAACAGCTTGAGTGCCGTACCCTGCAGTAAGTCAATATCCGTACTATTGAGCCCTTTCTGCGACCCAAACACCGAACTGCTAGCTCCAGATACCATCTTAAAGGGTGCTTTAATAATCCCGGTAAAAAAGCCCGTAACTGCCCCTTCACTGGCCTTCTTACCCGCCACACTAGCTTTATTAATCAATACTTCAGCTTTGGCCATGGTTGGGGGGATCATTTCCCGAGTTGCTTCCACCTCAGCCAATACCTCTGGAACAAGCGTCCTATAACCCTCAGACTCAGCCACGATCGCTGGCAACTCACCCCTGACATTGGCAACCTCTTCCAGCACTGGCGGAATAGCCAGCCGAACCTGCTCAACTTCATCCAGCACCGGTGGAATAGCCAGTCGAATCTGCTCCACTTCAGCTAGCAGGGTTGGCAGCTCAAGCCGCAGGGCCTCAACCTCCGTCAAAATCGGTGTAATCTGTTCCCTGACCAGGCCAACCTCATCAACAATATCGGGGATTAGCGCAGTAATAATCGCTACCTCATCAACAACCGGATCAATGGCCCGTGTGGTGCTCTCAACCTGCTCAATAATGGCGGGCGCTTCTTCCACTACCCTAATCACGGCATAGCTGAAATAAGCGATGGCTGCTGCAATACAAACCAGGCTAAAGGGTAGGGCGAGGGTGGTTAAGGGACGGACCTTTTCCATACTATGGGGCTCATTATTGGATAAATTATCGTCATCATACTGTAGCAGAAAGTGCAGCCAGGGCAGAGTTTTCAGGGAATTTGGCTTGAAGCCCCTCATTGATCAAAAATAGCGTGATTACTATTGACTAAACAGGCCTTGATCCCTATAGTGCGCACCCTACGCGCTCGTAGCTCAGCTGGATAGAGTACTCGGCTACGAACCGAGCGGTCGAAGGTTCGAATCCTTCCGAGCGCGCCATATTAAAAACCCTGGTTCTTTGAGCCGGGGTTTTTTCTTTTCTGCGCTTCCATCTTTCTACAACCCTTATTTTTACTGGCTTTGCGGTGAATCTCGCTGTGAAGTTAATCTGTGCATTTCACCTAATAGATACTCAATAATTAAGACTAAATCGTGCTGCATTTTATCGCTCATTTTTTCACCAAAGTGAGATATGAGTGACTTTTGCTTTTAGCCTATTTTATTGCGTACATTTTCGGTCTTAACACGATGCCTTCACGGCGTTGACAGAGCGTCTCAAACGCATCAATCAGCTCCTTAACTTCAGCCGCCGAATAGTGTGTGGTGATGTCGCCGTTACGGTGACCCAGACACACTTTTCGGGTTTCAGGTTGAACACCCGCAGCCCTTAACCGGCGTCCACAAGTATGCTTCAGGTTATGTACCCCTTCCGTTACCCATGGACCCATTGGCAGACCCGCTGCTTCCCACGATTGTTTCCAGCTCGTGGTAAACATTTTCTTAAAAGGCTTTAGCGTTTTAGGGTGAGGAAAAACATAGTCGCTTTTGCCACACCACAAATCACGCTGTTGTTGAATAATGGATTGGGCAATACGGTTTAATACCACCAGCCGCGCTTCACCATTTTTCACATAGCCCCTCGGTATCACAAACACTGTGGTGTTTAACTCAGGGACATCATGCTCCCAGTCCCATCGTAGCCGACACACTTCCTGTTCCCGTGTGCCGGTATTGACGTTAAACAAACACATGGCTTGCAAGCGGGGTGACAATAACGGAAACAGCTTGTCTTGTTCTGCCCACGATAAGGGGTAGGCCTCGGCACTGTGCTCGGGTCGTAATGCTCCCGACGATGGCATGGTTTCGAGCATCGTGATCAAGGGGGCCGCATCAATCCAACTTTTGCCGGTTAGCGAACAGCGCCAACGGCGTGCTGCTGCGACTAAAATGGTACGTAAGGCTTCTAGATCACGATTAATTGTGGAGTTCTTTAACGGTCGCCAGACCGTCACCATCATCCGTTTTTCATCATCCCATTTACGGGTCTTAATTCCCTCTGCTCGTCGCCACTCAATATACGGTTCCAATAGGCCGTCATGGATATCCTGTAAAGGTGTATCCCCCAAACTGCCATAAGGCAAATGGGGCGACGTATACTGGATTAAACGTAGTGTTGAGCGCCGAATATTGTCAAAGGTGGCTTTACCTTGCCGTTCTTTCAAATACCGCTCTGCGCCTTCATAGAGGCGATAGAGTGGCCGTTCACCATCTCGCACGGCTTTCCGTAACGTCCTCAGTTGGGTATCGAGGATTTCTTCGGCTTCATCGCGGTTATCCGTTTCAGTGCTGAAGTTAAGTCTTCGGCCTTTCCACTTTTTATCGATGTGCCAACAGTGCCGTTGAGGGCACCACTTGATACCTGCCCGAGGGTGTTGGGGCAGTGCGCTTTTTTTGCGTCCCATAGTAATTCCTTATGTCGGATACCAGGACGCCCATTGCAGCGCTTATAATTATCCGCCCACGTGTTTAAGTCAATAACATCAAACGCGATTCCGTGAGAGCCGATGGGGATTTCAATGAGGAAGGGGCGTACTAACGTGCCAAAGCGGTTTTTGTCCATGCCGAGGTAGCTAGGGGCATCACGTAAGCGTATATAACGCGGTATTGTTTGGCGGAATAAGTCCATGACTATCAAATAATGACTGAATAAAAATCCTGAGATATGAACGATAGGATTTACGCTTTTGGGGTTCAAGCGATAACCATCCATAAAAAAAAGAACGTTATTTTATCAAGGTCAATGAGTTTGGATATTGTGAATTTCGCCTACTTTTTTAAACGTCTTCATAAAGCACTGTGATTTTCACTTTAAGAGCTTGTGCTAACAGCGTTACTTCATCGTCTGTGATTCGTCTAACCTGAGACTCCATTTTAGCTAGCGTTCCACGACTGATATTGAGCTCCAGTACATTACAACGAGCAGCAAGCTCATCTTGAGTTAGACCTTGAGACTCACGAATCTCCCGAATTTTGGGGCCGATGACATTCATAATTAAGTGCTCCGTAAACAGAGCTAGATTCTTTCAGACAATCTTGTGAAAATTGCTCCGCTATCAGAGCTGTACGGTAAAAGCTCAAATCAAGACTCTTTGGTCTTATAAAGCTCTTCTACCGGCAGATGCAGGGCTTGAGAGAGCAGGGCGGCTTCGCTATCGGACACCTTTCTTACCTGAGACTCGATTTTAGCCAGAGTAGACCGACTGAGGTCCCAGCCTAAAAGGTTACACTGACCGGCTAAATCTTCCTGTGTTAACCCTTGTGCTCGTCGAAGGTGCCTGACTCGTGGGCCAATCGTATTCATACAATGCTGCTCCGTAATCGGAGCTTGATTCTTGCAGATAAGTATGTGAATATTGCTCCGAATACGGAGCATTAAAAATTTAATTAAGCGATTGCCCTCGCTGGGGTAAAAGCAACGAAGGGCGCATTCAATTGAAGTTTAAAGAATCAAACTACAGTTGGGTGGATGCTCTTTAGTGTTTCCTGTACTCAAGGAGGCGATTGGATTCAGGCTGATCGCTATGGGAAATAGAAAATTGGAGTTATGGATATGCTGATTTTAACTAGAAGGATAGGTGAGGCACTGATAATCGGAGATGATATTACGATCATGGTATTAGAGGTGCAGGGCAATCAGGTGCGATTAGGTATTAAGGCACCCAGAGAAGTAGAGGTTCACAGGGAGGAAATTTATAATAGAATCCAGATTGAAAAAAACAAAAGTTGATAGGTACACAGCGCCCGGAATTTCCTCCTCATTATGAATGCCTGAGGATGAAAAAAGGATACAAAAGGGATACAAAAAGGATGCTAAAGTCTGTGCTTTTTAAAGCCCTGCAAGCCTCGAAAAAGGATGGTCAATCACTGTTTATGGCCATGTTGCATCCTGCCTGAACATCACCAGTGCTGACGTTGAAGCGTTTGTTACCATCCTTGAAGCGCGGCAGGATAGTTCAACTGAGGCTAAAAATAATGAACAGGTTTGCCATCCTGATTAAGGGCCTGATTGTGTTTTCAAAACCATCCCCTTTTTAGTTGTAGAGCTAAGCTCTACAACTAAAAAGGGGACCCAAGGTAAAGCGGGTTAAGTGTGTGAACTTTCCGGCGCTGGCCAACTTGCGTTGCCACTGGCAACGAGTCTTCTTAAAAAGCTATCTTTTTTGCGTGTATGGTTTTCCGCTGTTGGCAATTTCCCCTCTATGATCTAATGCCTCTGAATGATCTGTAACGGCTACAGCCTTAGCCGTGAACGCGTACTTTGCTACCGTTAGTTATATGAGCGACAGCTCAGGATGAACAACCACTGTTATCAGTGGCCCAAGTTTATATTTTCCAGTGACATTCCTTGTCATTGGCCATGACTGCCTGCTCTCTCAGAGTGATTGAGAGTGTCAGGTGGATAAAACTTTCTTTCACTATTGAACGATTCTTTGTCGTCATCGGCAAAGTAATCCTATCCAATAAGCAGTAACGATGTGTGGCCGTTACACGCTTAACGGCATCCGTTGAAGGCTAGCAATAGCACTCAACAACTGGCCCATGAAAGTGGCGCTGAACAGACGCAGTGAAATTCACCCCAAGGGGCATGCGTCAGCAACTACCGTTGTGGAGTAATTTCATCACGGTTGGCCAGGTTATTGATGGCCAACACTCAATTAAAGATAAACACTCACACCGAAGGAGATGAATCCCCAAAGAAAGACGACCAGAAGGTAAGGAAGCAGGCGTCTCTGTTTTAGCGAAGCTACACAGAGACGCCTGAAGGCGAAACGGAAAAATGCTAATCCAATCAAGAATCTATGAAAGGATTTGCCGCCGAAAACTGCTACAAACTGCCTGTACGGCTCAAAAAAGTTGCTTATTTTAACCGCTTTTTGAGCACGCTTAACCCGCAAGCAATAATATATTGCCTGTTTTGAAGTGTTCTGTACCGACAGTGATATGCTCTAGCTTCCCTTGGGAAGCCGTCTGGTGAAGCGAGTTCATCAAGCGCGGTCGACGCTCTATTCGGCTTTACTACTAACCATAATCAGGGTTATTTATGAGCAAAGTCGGTGGCGGAAGGAGTTTTGGGTATGGTAAGAATATAAGGAGGGCGGTTTAAAATGTCCTGAAAGATCGTTATGAGGTGGGGTTTTCCTCCTTCAAGTGTCTTAATAGTGAGGCCTCTGGGTTAACCAAACTTTGTACATACAACCGCTTGAGTTTGAAGATATAGTGTTTTGGTCAAAAAACACACAGGGTTAAAGCTCACTTTAAGCTTTTGGGCGTGATATTTAGGTGCATTGGTGCTGTTTTGTGTGAAATACTGCTCATATCAAGGCCTTAGTCTTGTTATATTCTGTTTAGGAACCATATTAGTATTATGCAGTCTTAATCTGTTCAGTGGCCTAGAGCGTATGCTTTGTAACTAATTGGCGAAAACTAAGTGTAAGTAACTATTGCATGCATTGTGCTAAGTGGTTACAGTGCCGTCCCTAATTAGTAATACTGCGCTGTCAGAACTATTGACAATGCTAATTTGTACAACTATTGTTGGGTTGTTAGTAACTAATCACCCAATAATAATAAATCATGACAACAGTGGAGTAATATATGACCAACATAGCTTTTAGTAATAGTAATTTAGCTTTGAGTTTTATTTCTGGGAAGGTCACGTCTGTCTAGTTTTAAATATCTTCTAATAATAGAGCCCGGCAAGTCCGGGCTTTATTTTGGCTGTAATTTACTCAGTATCTTCAGTTGCAATCCATCGACAAGACATAAGTATTCCTGGCATCATCCATCCTTTTTTGTGCAGTGTTCTCTCGTTATCCGCTTGTGGCGGTTCTAAATTATTTTTATTGGATACGTGGAAGAACTCGAACTTCCACTTTTCTGGGAGTGTTACTTGAACAGTGGCGCCATGGGTCGGTTGCTTGATATTAAACATATAGTCATTATCGTCCAGATATGACTCTTCCTCTGTAATGATTTCTGTCATGGCCCTATTAATGGGGATGTCATACTTCATTATAATTTGAATATCCCCGCCTCCGAGGTGAGTTGCTGTTATGTTGTCATTGTTAGACCTAATAACTAGAGGGTCTTGAGATACAATTGAAAAAACACCTTCGGTAGAGCATATAGGCGTGCCATTGACTGATATGGTTATTATTAAGCTTTCCAGATCTTCATATTTGGCAGTTGTTGTATATTCGAAGGGATAGTTTGTTTCTGGGTCCATTGATAAGTCAGAACGGTACTGGCTATCTAAAGCTATAGTGTGTAATGAGAATTTAGTGCGTTCTTTCCACTTTACCCTGTCGCCATCTTTGACGATGTTGATTTTCTGGAAGTGGGCTGAGCGGTGAGGCTTTCGAGGATCAAGGAACGACATTACCCCTTCTTCTAAAAAATTATAAAAACCATCAGCTCTTGTGCAGTGGGTGCCATATACATTTTCTAAAATTACAGGGAGCCTGCTTTTTATTGATTCATGGTTATTAAGAATAATGGCTTGGTCCAGACTGTTTTCTCTCATTTCATGTGTTAGGGTTTGCTGGAAATCGACTATAGTTTGTTGGGCCTCTTCGGTGCTTGACTCTATAGCTTCAACATATTCGGTAAATATTGGTTGTATATGATCAGACCAAAAGTCCTCCGCCCAGCTATTTAAGATAAATATGACCATGGAGAGGGCAATTGAGGTTACACCTGTTAATAGTATTTCTGAGCTGTAGCTTAATAAAAACTTACCGAGTGCCCCGTTAGGATCGATGCCCACCGCCTTGATTAAGGGGAGCGCTAGAAACCATATGGCCAGAGCTCCAGTGCCTATCCAAAAGTATGTTTTAGATTTGATTAAGACTTTAACTGCAATATTCCTTGCCATGTTATCTCCAAAGTTGTTATTAATGTTTCTTTACGCTAAAAATAATCCGCTCAACGATAGCGGTAGGCTCATTGAGTTAGTCTATTAATCCATTCAGTTTAGGTCCAGGATTCATGTACTAGATATAGCGCGATCCAATGCTGGCTGTATTGTAGCAAGCTTACTTTTTATTTTTATTTCTATTAACTTTACCTGAGTTTTTATTGACTTGCTATCACGTTAGTAGTTGCTGTTAGTACTAATAGCAAGGGTGTAGTTTAATTATTCAGCCTGTGTAGTGCGGCGCTTTTGTTCAAAGTCCTTCCAATAATAAAAACCGAGAGATCAGGTGATTATATTAGTGATTCTCACGATGAACTCAGTTTTCATGCTTTAGCTTTCCCACTCGTGAAAACTCACGAAAATTCTCTTTCACTAAAATAGTATCCATCGCAATAGCATGATCTGCCATGAGTGTATGGTTATGAACGACCGGGCCCTACTGATTCAAACTCTTTTTCAATCAAGGAAGAGTGCTCATATGCTTTACATATTTAGATACAATCAAGGTGAGAAATGAGTGACCCTACGGTGATTTACCCTGCTTTACAGTGACAATTGCAATGGACGCCACAGATATAATTGTTTAAAAATCAATAAGTTAAATTTCACGTTCGATTCTACGAACCGAGCGGTCGAAGGTTCGAATCCTTCCGAGCGCGCCATACAAAAAAAGCCCCGTCCGAAAGGTCGGGGCTTTTTTTGTATGGCGCGCTCGGAAGGATATGTTTTCTAAACGGTTCGACAAACGCAAAGCGTTTGGACCGCCCAAAGGGCGCCCCGAAGGGGGCATTACAGCCCTTAGGCTGTAATGAGTCTATCCTTCACTCTCAGAGGAATCAGACCAAGTAAGAATTCGAGAAAGCCCCGTCCGAAAGGTCGGGGCTTTTTTTGTATGGCGCGCTCGGAAGGATATGTTTTCTAAACGGTTCGACAAAATGCGTAAGCATTTTGGACGAGGAGCCAAGCGACGAAGCCTCGAAGAGGGAATTCAAGCCCTTAAGCTTTAATTATCACAAAATCACTGAAGTAAGTCGTGCATAAATTGTTCACCATCAACGCCTTCGCCTCTGTCTAATAGCTTTTCTCCTACTGCGAGTTTTTTCCTCAGTAAGTCAATCTGGGCTTCCTGTTGTTCAAGTAACTTGAGGCCTGCTCGAACAACTTCACTGGTAGATTCAAACCGTCCTGCTTTAATCTTACTTTGTACAAATGTTAAGAGATGATCATCCAGAGTGATGCTTGTAATTCTAGACATGTGGTTTGCTCCAAAAAATGGGCTTCAATATTGATCAATACATTATTAATCTATCTTTAGGAAAAGAAAATCTAATTCTATCGTGCCGGATTAATGCCGTATCGAGTAATGACTTGTTGAGCCATAAAAAAAGCCCCGACCGCAAGGCCGGGGCTTTTTATGCTGACGTTATTGAAGGTTTTCCAATAACCGCAGCCTTACTTTTCCATCATATCCTTAGTTCTCTGACCCCACTCGGTACTCCAGGTCTGGATCAGGGCGGTCATCGATTCTACAGAGACTTCTGAGCCTGCTTCATATTCTGAAACGGCCTTTCTCACGGCAAGACCCACCACTTCATTGGAGACACTGTCGGTCAGCTTGGTTTCGATGGAGAACACAATAACCTGTCCACGGGTGTCAGTGGCAACTCTAACGCCAGCAATAATGGCGGCGACCGGTATGACTTCATAGGCAGCCATGCCTTCGTTCTCCTGATTAAAGCCGGTAATGGCCGGTTGTACTCTGGCGACACCCGGACCTGGCTGGTCTACCACGTCAACCACTTCGGCGATCGATGCCTTGAAGCTGTCAGTAAATGTCTTGGTCATTAAGTCTAATTGGGCTTTTTGTTCGTCAGTAAAACCTGATGCATCGGCTTCAGGGTAAAAAGTGACCGGTTCAATCAGGTACTTGTTATATTTACCGGCTTTCATATCATCATTCAGCCAGCGCAGTAGTTCACCACCATCAGTATCTACAGCCTCTAATTGGCTGTAGTCGCTCAGGTAACCGGATTGATCGATGGCTTCAATATTATCTTGTGTGCTTGCGCAGGCGCCTAATAGGGCGGCTATGGCCAATGGCGTCACCAGGCGGGTGATCCGTTTTTTGGTTGTTTCTAGCATGATTTTATCCTTAATTATTGAGGGAGCTATTCTAAGGTCGAAAATTGTATTTATTGAAGCCCACTATAGCTGATAAGGCTGGCTGCTATCAATACGGCTTTTAATCCGCTAAACCGGGGTGATCGTACAATCGAGCAAAGCTAGCATATCGTTATTTACCTGCTATCCTCTATCATTAGAAGGATTATGGGCGCTGGCTCATCATGTATAAAGATAGATAATTCTGGAAATAAAAGGGGTAAGACAAATGACCAAAAAAATAGGGGCCGCTTTATTGGCCGGACTCATGGCATCTCAGGTTTCTGCATATGATTTGATTCCACGTTCAGAAGGTTGGAATGGCTTTATTAATGTTGGCTTGGGTGCCGGTGAAGTAAAGACCAATATGATCTCAAGTATTGGTGGTGGCAATGTTGATTTAAGCGATGAGAAGCTAGATAGCCGTTTTGACGGCCCTGAGTCCAAAGATGTGGGGCTGCCTGCTTTTGCGTATGAGTTAAGCTATGTGTTCAATGATTCCAATACTCAGGTATTTTTGGGTAACCTGTTAGAAGATTTTGTTCGCTTCGATACCACTACCCGTTTTGGTATTCGTCATAATGTGAATAAAGTGGGTATTTTTGGCCTTTCGGCACTGTCTTCGCCAACGGTGATGGGCATCAAAGTCTGGAGTGATCCATACGCTGAAGGTGTTAAGCGTAAAGATACCGACCGTGATACCTCAGGTGCTCGTTTGTCCTGGGAAGGTGTTCTGGGTAGCAATCTTGAATTGCGTGCCTCAGCTCGTGAAATCGAAATTGATAATGAAAACAGCGGTAGTACCCTTGCGCTTACCCCTGATCAGCTAGCCCTGCTCAATCGTGAGGGTGATATCAATAAGTTTGACGTTCGTTACACCTTTGGCTCAAAAGAAAGCAGCGCCTTTTTAGTGCAGGCTGCTTTTGTTGAGTTCGATCTGGATGGTGAAGCGATGGCCTATGATGGCTATGAGCTCAGTGCAACCTGGTTGTTAAATATGGGCAACGGCAGCCGGCTGGTTACCAACGTTGTTTATGGCGACTTTGAGCACGATGAAGTAAACCCAATTTATGGCGCTACCGATGAAAATGAGCGTCTTGGGGCTTCTGTTACCTACTTTAAGTCAGGTATCTTTGGTTTGGAGAAGCACTGGACGATGAATGCCACAGCAGGTTTCTATGAAGACGATCATGATATCGACTTTTATGATTCAGAGCTGACGATTATTAGTGTGGGTATGTTGCGCACCTTCTAATTAGCAGCGAGCTACTGTTGAAATGGCATCTACCCAGTAGGTGCCATTTTTTTTGTCTTCAGCTTTCAAGATACTATTGAATACTGGGGTTTAACACTCTAACCTAAGCTTTATAACTCCAACTAAGACAATGACTTTATCAAGGAAAGACTATGCGCCAGGGCTTTCGTTATTTTAATCCCCTTTATCTTTATCCCATGATGTTACTTGTTTTGTCAGCTTGCACAGGGCCTGGCAATAATAACTCGATGCAAGCTCAAGCGAATGCTATGACTGCCTGCGAAAAAATTGACCGCTTGGTGACAGCCTACGATCAGGGCTTCAAGGGCGTGCAGGGTAGAAATATCAGCGATCGCTATATGATGATCTGGGATGCCAAGGTCAATGCCGTGGGTGACAATTGTGAGGTTTGGCAAACTGGCGCCGCCAAAACCAGCTATGTCTGTACCCGTATCGCTCCCAGCAAGGACGTAGCCGAGCAGTGGTATGAGCGTGACTTTAACAGTATTGATGCCTGTATGGATGGCTGGGTTCGAGAAGACCTGCCGCGCCAGGATGGGCCGGGTCGGCGCACAGTGTGGAGCCAGCCTGGGGTAAATCCGCAGGTGTCAGCCCATGTATTTCCTACCCGTGGTGCTTTTAAGGAGCACTGGACCTTGTATTACTTTGTCGGTGACCGCGACGACCGCTTTTAGGTTTCCCTCGCTTTCTATAGAAAGGCCAGCTATAGAAAAAGACCAGCTAAAGGGCGGGGTATAAAACGCCCTTTCCTATAATCTCCCCACCAAATCCAGAAAGACCAGGGCAGCGTACACACCTTATATAAGTATTATATGAGGTAGTTATGTATCGTCTAGTTTATAAAAGCCGGAGTGCCGGTGTTATCGATTGGGATACCGTCGAAGCGATTATGCACTCCAGTGAGGCCAATAATGATCACAATGAGATCAGTGGCACTCTACTGGCTTCCAGAACGCATTTTCTGCAAATTATTGAAGGCAAGTACGAGGATGTTAATGATACCTTTATGCGTATCTGCCACGATAAAAGGCATACTCGAATACAGCTGATCGCCTTTCACCCCGTCGATGCCAGACTTTTTGATGGTTGGAATATGAAAGGTATTGGCGTGTTTGATTTCAATCAAGATATCGAACAAACGATGATAGAAAAATATGGCACTGAAGAGCAGGGGGTAAAATTCCCTTTGGAAGAGTGGATGGTACTGGCGATGGTTCAGGATATTAGCCTTTATCTGAATATTCCTGAATGGAAGCAGTAGCCTGATCCATGACTGAAGCTGTCACTATGTGAGTAATGACAATGGATAAAATAGAGATTAGAGTGGCTTTATCCGTGTTTGATAAAGTGATGACAAATGGTGAGCGTCAAGGCGAGGCTTTTTTTCTTGATGGGGTCTATGCGATGCCTTCCTTTGATGGCTACACCGTCACCTTAAGTGATGACAAAGTGAATTTGTCGATTCAATTCCACAATCGATTTAATGTGGAATACGATACCAAAAAATCGCTCAACGAATTTATGCTGAAGCTTGATCGTATTGAACAGGCTTATTGAAACAGGAGCGCTTATCCATGGTCGATACCGATGCACCTATTATTGTCTATGGCGGTAATGGCTTTGTTGGCTCAGCGATTTGCGAGCTAGTGGTGGAGCAGGGGATACCTTGTATTAGCGTATCTCGCCGTGGTCTCGCTCCCACACATCTCAAACCGTTAGGCGCTCTCTGGGCGGATGCTGTACGCTGGTTGCAGGGGGATGCACTGGCGCCGGATATCACCTTATTACAAGGGGCAAGGGCAATTATTAGCCTGGTCGGTTCGCCGCCCTTGCCCACCTTTAGTCAGTCTGCGTTTGACCACCAGTTGATGATGAATGGTACCAGTCAGGTGCGGGTGATTCAGGCGGCCAAAGAGGCCGGGGTTAATCGCCTGGTTATGATGGGGGCGGATATTCCTGCGTTATTACAAACAGACTCTTTTGCTTACTATTTGGGTAAAAAACAAACCCTGACCGCAGCGAAAACCTTTGCAGCGTCATCGAAAAACCGTCAAGCGGCTGTACTGCAGCCAGCTGGAATTTATGGTACTCGTTATACCCCGGTGGTAGGGCATTGCCCTTATCGTGGTTTATGTCACCGCTGTCAGCTTTGCAGCAGCGCTTGCCCTTGTCGGTGCAGAATATCTTGCCGGCGGCTTTTGTCGATGTAACACAAGTGGCTGAGGCAGCGGTGGTTTGTGCGACCACCGCTGAGGTATTTGAGGGGACTGAACAGGGCTTTTTGCGGGTGAGCAATAAGCAATTACTGACAGGCTTAGCTGGGCTTGGTTAACTTCGCCTAGTTAACTTCCACCTTGACCGGAATCCAATGGTTCTGGATTGCATTAATCTTGCCTTCTTCCTTTAACTGTCCCAGCGCTTTATTTAAATCACTGAGCAACCGGGTGTTGCCTTTTTTTACCGCCCAGGCCAGTTGCTCATTGGTGAGCGAACGGTATAGCGGCATCAGGTCACTGTACTCACTGGTTTGGCCTATTTTCCAACTAGTGGGAGCGTCGTGGATATAATAATCAATCTCACCCGAGCGTAAGGCAGCAAAGGCCTTTTGGGGGTCGGCATAGGTTTTAATAATGGACTTGCCCAGAAATTCTTTGGCATAGGTTTCACCGGTGGTGCCGGGCTCTACACCGACTGTACGGCCTTCGTCAAAAATAGCAGCGGGGAAGCTCAGACTGCTGATTTTCTTCATGGCAATAATCGCCATCTGTCCAATTTCAAGATAGGCATCACTAAAGTCGACCACCTGTTGACGCTCTTGCGTTACGCTCATCCCCGACATAATCACATCAATCTCACCGGATTGCAGGGCCGGGATTAGGGCTTCAAAGTCCATTTCTTTAAATTCAATCTCCCGGGATAAGACCTTGCCGACTTCGATCGCGGTCATCGGATCAATACCGACCAGCTTATCGCTCTC
Source organism: Oceanicoccus sagamiensis (assembly GCF_002117105.1). Classification (GTDB taxonomy): domain Bacteria; phylum Pseudomonadota; class Gammaproteobacteria; order Pseudomonadales; family Dasaniaceae; genus Oceanicoccus; species Oceanicoccus sagamiensis. The sequence goes on from NZ_CP019343.1 coordinate 2,674,202, forward strand.
TTTAAAGACCAGTGGGCGGTAGTAAGGGTTTACCCCAACCACCAGTGGCTCGGCTAATGCGGTGAATGAGTAAAGCGCGGTACTGATCAGAATAAGGGCGAGAGTAGAAACCTGGCGAAGCAGAGTAGACAGTTTGTTCATAACGGGCAGGCCTTTGCTAAGAAGCGGAATTGTTATAGTGTGTATTATTATAGCGTTATGGCGTGATGCTAACACAAAGAACTGGCGAAAAGATAATGGCTCTATCGATAAAACCCTGGATTAAGTGGTCACTGTTGCTGCCGCTTTTTTTTACTGCAGCGGCCTTTAGCGGCGAGGATAAAAACCGTCAGACCCATGATAAAAACCGTCATACCTATGTGTTTGAGTGTGAGGATGGCGAGTCTTTTGTGGCCGATATCCAGGGCACCCGTGCATGGGTGTTTTTAACACAGGGGACCGTTGAGCTTAAGCAGCAGCCAGATGGCACTTTTGCCGGGGACCCTTATCGCTTGCAGCTGCAAGGCTCGGCTGCTCAGTGGGTCAATCAGCACCAGCAAAGCATTAGCTGCCGCAATAATCGCCAGCAGGCCATTTGGGAGGCAGCAAAGTTGGCGGGGGTTGATTATCGCGCGGTTGGCAACGAGCCCGGCTGGGTTGTGGAAATTGCCGCTGACCAGGTGCGCTATCAAGGGGATTACGGTCAGACGCTATGGGTGTTTGATACGCCGCCGCCCCAGATTGAGCAAACGCTACGTCAAACCGTTTACCTGTTGGCCAATGAGCAGCAGCAAGTCACCTTCACGATTCAAGCTAAGCCCTGTATGGATTCGATGAGTGGTGTGCGCTATGAAACCACCGCGATTGTGCAATTACCCGGTAAAACCCTCAAGGGCTGTGGCAGGGCATTGCATTAGAGTTTAGTGGATAAGTAGGCATTCATTGCCATCGGTGGCTATACTCAATCGACGTGGCAGTGATCCATTACCGCAAACGAACAGAATAATTGATAACAACTATAAACGTTTAACACCAAACCTTTAGCAGCAAACGTTTAACACCCAGTCATTGCCAAATGACTCAGTCTAAAAAAGGGAACAATCATGATACAGGTCAATGCTGATAAACAGTTTATTGCAAGAGCCGTTGAAGCGAGTATTAAAATCGCCGCCATCTTTGTGATGGCCAGCTGGTGCTTCGATATCCTTAACCCCTTTGTCACGCCCATTGTCTGGGCGGGCATTATTGCTATTGCCCTTAAGCCGGTGAGTGATTGGGTGGAAAACAAATTGGGTGGCAAGCGTACCTGGGCGGCCACGATTGTGACCTTGCTGGTGTTGGCGATAGTGATAACACCAGCGATCAAAGCTGGCGATGGCATGATCGAGGGTGTACGTGATTTGTCGAGCCGATTAGAGTCCGGCGAGATTGATGTTTCCCCACCAAACCCTAAAGTAAAAGACTGGCCACTGGTCGGTGACCAGGTGCATGAAGTCTGGACCGATGCGTCCGAAAACCTGCAAGGCACGGCGGAGGCTTATAAAGATGAAATTGCCTCAGCCAGTAAAGCGATTGCCAGCAAGGTCGCCGGTTTTGGTGTTTCAATTCTTATGTTTATTTTTTCCACCATTATCGCTGGTTTTTTTCTGGCTGGTGCGGACGGTGTAGAGAAATTTATTCACCAGCTAGCCAGACGTTTGGCGGGCGAGGCGGGCAATGAGTTTGCCAAGTTGTCCAGCGTTACTGTGCGCAATGTTACTCAGGGTATTTTGGGGGTGGCGCTGTTGCAGGCTACTCTGGCCGGTATTGGCTTTATGGTGATTGGTTTACCGGCGGTACCGGTTTTAGCCTTATTAGTACTGATTATGAGTATTATCCAGGTTAACCCCATTTTATTGTTACTGCCTTTGGCGATCTATGTCTTTTCTTTTGCCTCGCCGGTAGCGGCGGTGGTCTATCTGGTTTGGAGTATCGTTGTGGGCCTGATGGATAATGTCTTAAAGCCTTTGATTATGGGTAAGGGTTCTACCGTACCGATGATGGTGGTCTTCCTCGGCGCTATCGGCGGCTTTATGACACTGGGCATTGTTGGCTTATTTGTCGGTGCGGTGGTGGTGGTGCTGGGTTATGAATTATTTATGGCCTGGTTAAACAACGATTTTGTTGAAGTGGTTGAAGAGAAAGCAGACGCAGAAGCTAAGCAGTCATAAAAGGTTTAAAGACTATGGAAAACGCCGGTGATACCGCGGTAGACGAACAGCCCAAAGACAGTCCTATTCGGAAAATTACTCTGCGGATTTTATCCGTTGCGGTTGTTTTCTTTCTCTGGTCGGTGATTAGTGATCGCTATACGCCTTATACCACCGAAGCTCGGGTAAGGGGCTATGTGGTTCCCATTGCGCCGCAGGTTGCCGGTGAGATTGTGGAGATCAATGTCTCGGATAATGAGATTGTTGAAGACGGCCATATCTTACTAAAGCTGGACCCAACCCAATATCAGTTGGCGGTTAATAAGGCACAGGCTGATTTGGAAAATGCCGGGCAGGATTTAGGCGCGGGAATGGCTTCAGTGACGGCGGCAGAAACCGGTTTGGCCAATGCTCGCACCGAATATAACTTTGTCCAGCGCCAATCGCAGCGTGCTTTATCTCTGGAAGAGAAAGGCGTGATCTCCAAAATCGAAGCGGATAAAGTACGTACCGCACTGGAAAAGGCGACGCTGGGTATCAAAAATGCTGAAGCCAAACTAGTCGAAGAAAAAGAAAAGCTCGGTATTCAGGGTGATGAAAACCCTCGTATCCGTGCCGCATTAGCGGCGTTGCAAAAAGCACAATTAGACCTTAACCGCACTACGATTTATGCCCCCTCATTAGGTGGGGTCAGTAATCTGTCTATTGATATCGGCCACTACGCCTCAGTGGGCCAGCCCGTGATGACCTTTATTTCTACCAATGCCGTTTGGGTAGAAGCGTATATGCGTGAAAATTGTCTGGAAAATATCAAAAAGGGCAATGAGGTAGAGATGGTATTGGATGCTGCGCCGGGCCGGGTGTTTAAGGGTACGATTATTGGTGCAGGCTATGGTGTTGACTGGGGTAAAACCGCCAAAGCGGGCCAGTTGCCCAGCGTTTCTTCTCCGAAAGGCTGGCTAAGAGACCCGCAGCGCTTCCCGGTATTGGTTCAGTTTAGTGATGAAAGCTCCAAAGGGATGCGCCGTATTGGCGGCCAGGCAGATGTGGTGGTCTATACCGAAGAGGGCTTTATTATGAATGCTCTGGGCTCATTGCTAATACGCTTGATGAGCATACTGTCCTACCTCCACTAAAGCGCCGATAACATGCTCGCTAATTGGACCACACAAGAGATCAATACCTTAAGGCTGGCTTTGGCGGTAACGGCCGGTGTGATGCTGGCCTTTTTAATAGCCTGGCCGGCGGCATTTATCTGTCCGATTTTTATTTCCGGTTTGCTGAGTGCCGAAGGCCCAATGATGGATGGGCGCAAAGGGGTAACCTTTCTGGCGGTGGTGGTATTGATGTTGTGGTTAGGGCAGGGTATTAGTGAGTTTTTAATTCTCTATCCAGTCACTTGTACACTGGTCATTATCTGGCTGCTATTTATTGGCCAATTTGCTGGCTTAAGCGGCGTTTCACCGATGTTAATTGTGTTGCTATACCTATCGGTTTTAATGTTACCGCTAATGGGTATGAGCCCAGTCCCGATTGTTGATAGTTTTGTGGGTGGTTTATTCTTTTCTATTCTGCTGGCCTTGGTGATGGCCTGGGGTGCTTATGCCCTGATTCCGGAGCGTGAAACTCTGGTGGCCGCTGAGAAAAATAAAGTTGAGCAGAGCAAGGATGAATTATATGCCATGGCCATGGCGAGAACACTGTTAGTGGTGCCTTTGTTTTTAGTTTTTTACCTGTTTGAAATGACCGGTCAATTATTGGTTTTATTGTTTGTTGCTCTGTTAATTCAAATGCCATCTGCCGCCGTTGGTGCCAAGGGCGCTTTGGCCATGATTGTGGCCAATACGGTCGGTGGTTTAGCCGCGTTGGTGATTTACAATGTTCTCGTGGTGGCGCCATCGCCTGTTATGTTGGGGCTGATGGTATTTGCCGTTAGCCTATGGTTTGGCGAAAGAGTCTTTTCTGGCTCCCCCACAGCGTCACTCTATGGCACAGGTTTAAGCACAGTCATTGTATTGTTGGGTTCCACCACCGGCGCTTTTGGGGATGAGGCTGGCGATAAACTCTATACCCGATTGCTACAGATACTGGCGGCCGGTTTATATATTATTGCGGCTTTAAGCCTATTGACGGATAAGGGCGGGCAGTCAGAACCCTTACCGGCTAAAGCGGCGAGCCACTAATACTGCTTTGGCAAGACAGAGTAATATTTTCTGTGCTACATTGACTTTAAGAGTAGATCGAAAGGATATATCAGTACCTGTAACAAACTTATTCAATAATAAAGAGGAATTACTATGAAGAAATTAGCTATTAATAGTCTGCTAGCGGGCCTGTTCCTGGTGATGGTTGGTTGTGGTTCCACACCGACCTGGGAAGGTATGTCTGAAACAGAAATTGCCCAATGGCGTGCTATTGGCTTTGATGCTGCCCAAGCTCAGAATTGGTCCAGAGATGGCTTTAGCCCTGAAAAGGCTGGAGAGTGGAAAGCCGCCGGCTTTGACCGTGAAGGGGCAACGCGGTGGATGAAGGAGTCTTATTCTGCTGACGAAGCCAAGCGCTGGAAAGGTGCTGACTTTAGTTTGGATGATGCCAATGATGCCAGAGCGAAAGGTTTGACGCCGGTACGTTCTGCGGAGCCAGCAGAGGCTGAAGCGCCAGCAGCTGCACCCGCTCCAGCAGCAGCTGCTCCAGAAGCACCAGCCGCCGCTGAAGCGCCTGCAGCAGAGGCCACAGAACCTATGTAAATGGCCTATGTAAAACGGCTAATACTTATAGTTAAAAAGGCGCCACCGGCGCCTTTTTTTTAAACAGCTGTCCACCCACCATCAACTTTTAAACTTTCCCCTGTCACCATATTTGAGGCGCCACTCGCCAGATAAAGTACGGCGGCAGCCACATCTTGTACTTTCCCAATACGGTTAAGTGGGATATTGCCTAGCACTTCTGCTTTAAACGCTGCTTCGGCTAGCATCGGTTGGGTGAGTGGAGTTTCAATATAGGTGGGGGCAACAGCATTAACCCTCACGTTATGGGGGGCAAGCTCAACCGCCATGGCCTTATTCAAGCCTTCAATGGCGTGCTTGCTCATACAGTAAACGGTGCGATTGGCGGCACCGATATGCCCCATTTGAGAGGACAGATGAATAATGGAGCCCGCCCCTTGTTTGACCATAATACTAGCGGCCGCCTGCGCGACTAAAAAAGCAGTGCGAACATTGAGTGCCAGAATATTATCCAGAGTTTGGCTGTCGACTTCCGTAAAGGGTTGGGGTTTATTGGTGCCGACATTGTTAACCAATATATCCAATTGCTCTAGTGTTGATAACCGCTGCATAAAACCATCGCTACTTACATCCTCCACCCAACATTGAATGTGTTGCGGGTACTCTGCCTGTAGAGAGTCCAGGTCGCTGGCAGTTCTGGCAACGGCGATAACATGGGCTCCCGCCTCAGCGAGTAGCGCAGCACTGGCACGGCCAATGCCTTTACCGGCCCCGTTATCAGGGCCACCTTACCGGTCAGGGCAAAGGTATCTACTATCGTCTGCTTGGGCTTGTGGTCTGTCATTGCAATTACCTGTTGGCATGGTTGGTGGTAGCAGCGGTGAATCATAACAGCTCACGCTGCCCTGCATAGGGCTAAGCGTATATACTAACGCTATCCGTGCCAGAGCATTAATGCTACAGAGATGAATAGAGAGAAATAGAGGGGAATAATGAGTAGTATCAGCTTAATTGGTATGCCCGGAGCCGGTAAAAGTACCATTGGTGTGCAACTGGCCAAAGCTACCGCCAGGGATTTTATCGATACCGATTTATTAATCCAGTTGCGTGAGCAGAAGCCCTTGCAGCAGATTATGGATGAAACTGACTATCTCAATCTGCGCCGTATTGAGGCAGAGGTATTGGCTGATCTGGCCTATGATCATCATATTATTGCCACCGGTGGCAGTGCGGTTTATAGCGAGGCCGGTATGGCGGTGCTAAAACAGCTGGGGCCCGTGGTCTTTCTGGATGTGCCTTTACAAGAGCTAAGGGCCAGAATTAATAATTATGAAAACCGGGGGGTTGCTCGCCACCCTGAGCAAAGCTTTGCTGACTTATTTGCCGAGCGCAATGTTCTTTATCACCAATATGCCGACCATGTGATTCGTTGTGAGGGTAAAACCCAGCACGAGATCGTTACGCTTATTGCCGAGCTTGGATAGTACTTTGACACAGCCACTAACATTGCAGGATAACGAGGTTCATATTTGGCGGACGGACATTGCCCAGGTGCCCCGGACATTATTGCCACGCTATTACCAACTGATGTCGGCGCAGGAGCAGGTGCGTAATCAGCGCTATCGCACAGAGGCTCTGCGCGATGGCGATGCGATTACCCGAGCCTTGGCCAGAACCGTATTGTCACGTTATGCGGATATTCAACCAGCCCAGTGGTCCTTTACTAAAGGCAAGCACGGTAAGCCTGAAGTTAATAACCCGGGTATTGACCTGCGTTTTAATCTTAGCCATACCTCTCAGGTAGTGGCCTGTGTGGTGACACGCCAGCATGATATCGGTTTGGATATTGAGCATATTGAGCGTAACAATAATGTACTGGCAATTGCCGATCGCTATTTTTCCCCGTCGGAGTTGACAGACTTATTTTCACTACCTGCCGACCAGCAAAAAGATCGTTTTTTTGATTATTGGACCTTAAAAGAAGCCTATATGAAAGCAGATGGTCGCGGTATAAGTTTAGGCTTGGGGAATTTCAGTTTTACTATTTCCGATGCAGCAACAATTTCAGTCAGTTTTTCAGAAAAAATTAAGCAGGATGCTGCTGCCTGGCAGTTTCAGTTATTTCACCCGGATAACCGTCATCGTATGGCCGTGGCCATTAATACAAGCCCTGGCAATTCGGGGCAAATAGCAGTAAGCCATTTCGAAACCATTCCATTGCAAATGCCATAAAAATTACATAGAACCATCATGCCGCTGTCATGTTAGCTTTCTAAGGTGGGCCCTCAATAACTATTAGGGGCTTAACCATGAAAAATAAACTGATTTATCTCTGTTTGATCGCAGCAACGGCATCAAGTCATGCTTTAGCATCCAGCGTTGTACACGATGAAGACTCACTGCTTGCTGCCATTGAGTCAGCCAATAATAACCCTGCTATCAAACGTATTGTCTTTAAGCGCAATGCCACTATTAGCTTAACGGCACCCGTTATTTATAACGGTAAACAGCGCCTTAGCCTGCATGGCAATGGCGCCACTATTGATGGTAGTGGTGCTGGCTATTTTGTACTGGATGATGATCTTACTGCGGTGACCGAAGATGGTAGTTTGGTTTTTAATACCGCTGGTGATATCACTATTCGTCGTTTAACGGTTGCGAACAGTGCAACACGGGGCATCGTTGTTAATATTCCTGAAGATGCTAGCGGTGCTGATATTCGAGTAACACTGGATGGTGTAAAAGTAACTGACTCAGCACTGTTTGGCCTGCATATCGACGACAATAGCGATGCATTTGATGATGGCGATGCTGGTTCAGAGATCGGTATTGACTTGACTATTCGTCACTCTTCTTTTGTTGGTAATGGTACCGGTGCTATTGATTTTGATGGGGTACGTGTTGATGAACGCGGTGAAGGCGATATTAATGCCATGATTATTAATAGCCATATCGACGCCAATGGCGGTGATGGTATCGAGCTGGATGAAGCGGGTACAGGTGATGTCGACGCTACTATGATTCGCGTCACGATTAATGATAACGGTTTCTATAACGAAGAAGATCTTGATGACGGTTTTGATATTGATGAAGCCGGTGACGGTGATATCGATGTTAGCCTGTTTAATGTAAAAGCCAGCAATAACCAGGATGAAGGTCTTGATTTTGATGAGGCTGGCGACGGTGATATCCAGTTTAAAGGCCGTTATGTTAAAGCCAATAATAATACGGATGAAGGTATCAAGCTGGATGAAGAGGATGGCGGTAATATTACTGTCAAAATGTCAGCGGTCGAATCATCAGGCAATGGTGATGATGGTATGCAATTGACAGAGCTGGGCAGTGGTTTTATTGCAGCCAGATTGCACCGTGTTAGTGCAGTGGATAATGCCAAGTACGGTATCAAAATGGAACAGTGGGTTGAGGAAGATGAAGTAGCGACTGTTGAAACTGCTGGCATTCTTAAGGCTCGCAAGGTAAATACCGCGAATAATGGTAGTGGCGATGATATTGAACTAAATAATATTATCCAAAAATAAGCGGTAAATAATTTATTCTTCAAGGTATTTGTTCTCGAGTTAACCCCGCTAATAGCGGGTTTTTTTTATTCTTTTAATCGTTAGAAAAATAACCCCCCCCTTACTGTTACTGATTGAAGCTCTGCTACTAGCTTGTCATATCCCTGCAATAAAAACTTCATTTTCATGCCATCTCACTGAAATATTCCCTCGCTTTAATAACACCATAACGATTGTTCTTGCTGGAATCGAATAGCGATTTGTTCTGAGACAAGGCGAATGCATCCAGTTGGCAGGATGAAAAAAAATAACTGTCAGCATCGGTATCAGGGTTTTAAACGAAAAGGTTTGTCATTTATTGGTCATCATATTGTCATCAGGCAACTTGGTGATTAGCTAGCTTAAGCGTAAATAGGGGTTTTAATGAAAAAGTTGTTGTTCACCAGATTGGCCAGTATTGCGGTATTCACGGCCGGGATTACAGCCCATGCCGCCAACGAGTTGGCCATCCAGGCTAATATTTCTCAATCCGATCAGCGGGCCTATTCGATTCGGGTCGACGGTAACACGCAATCGCTGCCGGGCAATAGCGTGGTCACCTTTGATTTGAGTGAAGGTAGTCACAACGTGCAGTTGTTGGCAGAGGGTGATGAAGTACATGCCTTTACATTTAACAGCAAACAGAATCAATTGACGGATATTGTTATCGAAGTCAACGCTGATGGTGCCACTGAGACTATCCGCTCTTTGCCGGCCAGTGATATGGATAACAGTATCATTAATGCGGGGACTCTGGTTCGCGGTAAGGCCGAGCCTGCAGCTGCCCGTGCCAGCAACGCAAATATTGAAGAAGTAACGGTGGTGGCCAAGGTTTCCGTGTCATCACTGGAGGAGACCGAGCGTTACTCCTCCAATGTGATCGACACCATGGGTGAAGAAGAAATGGAGCGCTCCGGTGATACCAATGTGGCACTGGCGATGTCGCGGATTGTGGGTGTCACTATTCAAGAAGGAAAATATGCCAACGTTCGAGGTCTGGATGGCCGCTATATCTCCAGTACTTTAAATGGCTTGTTAATGCCAAGTACGGATCCCATGCGCCGTGATGTGCAATTGGATTTATTCCCGGCAAATATTATCGGTGCTATCGAAATTCAAAAATCCTACTCAGCAGATCTGTTAGGCAGCACTACCGGCGGCAGTGTCAAAATGAAAACCAAAGGTTTGCCCGATGAAAAAACCACCGAGATTGCCCTCGGTATGGGCTATAACTTCGACGTTACCGGCGATGATATTCTTAGCTACCGTGGCAGTGATGGTGACTGGGCAGGTTATGACAGTGGCTTGCGTGATATCCCCAGCAATGTGGTTAATGCGACGGATGGTGGTCGTTCACTAACGATCTGCGATCCCTCCGTTGACCCGGTGCGCTGTACTGCGCCACTGACAGCCGCCTCATACGGTGTGCAATTCCAGGATGACTATAACCTCAGTCAGAAAACAGCCCATCCGGATGTGGCGGCTTCCATTTCCCATGGCAATATCGTCGAGCATAGCTTCGGTGAAATCGGTTACTACGGTACGGTGGGTTACAAATACACTACCAAGGATCGCTTGGATGCCGAGTTAAATGACCCCTCAGCCACCGTAGGTGAATATGCCCGCAGTACCCAGAACACCAACGTTAATGCCTATTTTATTACCGGCTATCAATTTGATGGTGGCGATGAAATTTTAAGTAAAACCATTTACCTGCATAACACCGACGATATTGCTCGCCGTGAAGTTGGTACCGACAACGAAGACAACGGCATTGAGCGCGTGGTACTGGAATGGGTAGAGCGTGAGTTTATTGCCCAACACTTTAGCGGCGACCATGCGTTTGCGGTGGGTGACCAGGATCATATTCTCGATTGGAATGCCGGCTACTCGGTCACGGACCGCTACGAGCCCGACCGTCGCACTTATTCTTACCTTAATGGTGTGCTGGCAACATCGGCCTTTGAGCGCCGTTGGTCAGAGCTGGACGAAGACAGTGTGGATTTATCGGTTGATTATAAAATCCCCTTTACCATTGGCGATGATGTTTATGCAGAATTCAAGATTGGCGCACTGTATTCCGATCGCTCCCGTGAAGTGGAATTAATCCGCTTTGGTGTGCAGCGCGGTGATAATGCCGATGAGATTTCTTTTGCCGATACCGAAAACCTCGAAGACGTGCTGTCTTACTACAACTATGTGTTAGATCGGGTAAGGCTGGGTACCAATACCACCGATACCGATTCCTACGATGCGGATGAAGATGTTAATGCCGCCTATGCCTCGGCACTGTTTGAGTTTGGTGAAGACCTGACAGTATTAGCCGGTGTACGCCAGGAAGAGTTTACCCAGGACTTGACCTATCCCAATGAAGATACCGCTTCCAACTCCCTGGAATCGGATGAGACCCTGCCGTCACTGGCGCTTACTTACCGCTTCGACAGCCAGTTCCAGTTGCGCGCTGGCTACAGTAATACCGTCTCTTACCCCGGTATTATCGAGCGTTCTGAATCACTGTCTTATGACCCGGATACCGATGACCCGATCTTTGGTAATCCTGATTTGGAAGTCAGCACCATCGATAATTTCGATCTGCGTTTAGAGTATTACATCACTGACCTCGAAACGATTTCGCTGGCCCTGTTCTACAAGGATATTGATAGCCCGATTGAGCGCGCTGTACCAGACGCCTCCGGTTCAGCGGCTGACGGTATCACTTACCGCAATGCAGAGTCTGCGGAACTGGAAGGGGTAGAGCTGGATTTTACCAAGTACCTGATTGATACCGGTGACACACTGGCTTTTATTTCTGGCAACGTCTCTTATATCGATTCAGAAGTGGAGTTAGATGAGGATTCGATTCGCCTTGAAGGTGAAGACTCCATTGGTCGCGAACTGCAAGGCCAGTCGCCCTGGTTGGCCAATTTACAGTTCGGTTTTGATGACTATCAGGATCAACAAAAATTTACCTTGCTGGTTAATTTCTTTGACGATCGTATTTACCGGGTAACACGCGGCGGCAATAACGGACCCGAATATGAAAAAGGGCGAGTCTCGGTAGATTTTACTTATGAGAAAACCTTTGAGCGTCTGGAAGACAGTGTGGTGCTGAAACTAAAACTTAAAAATATTCTGGATGAAGAATTTGAAAAAGAAAGAAATGGGCAGGTGATTGAGTCTTATACCGAAGGTACATCTTTATCACTGGGTTTAAGTTACGAATTTTAATAACTGATTAAATTGATAAACAAAACTAGGAAGAAAACTATGTTACAGAAAAAACTGTTTTTAGCGATAGCAGTTGCCAGCGTAACCCTGTTAACAGGTTGTAGCGACGGTGACGAAGGGGACGATGTCAGTATTGTCATCGAAAGTGAAGGGGGTGTCGACGGTGTGGGTGGTGATGAACCAGCAGATCCCGGCTTAAGTGGTGATTGTGCCAGCTTGACGGCAGCCTCTTTTGTAAGCTGTGATGCCAATACCGGTAACGCCACTTTATCCGGCACGATTGATCAGGATTACACCCTGACCAGTGACCGTGAATGGCGCCTTGATGGAACGGTTTCTGTCGGTAGCGGCAATGTCACTGTTGCTGATGCTACCGCGGTACAGGCTATTAAAGATGCCGGTGTTACCTTAACGATTGAGCCGGGCACCAATGTTCGTGCGTTTGATACCGGTTCATTGTTAGTGACCCGCGGTTCAATGCTGCTTGCCGACGGCACAGCCTCAGCCCCCATCACTTTCAGCAGCGTTGCCGATTCAGACTTTGACGGTTACGGCGAGTGGGGTGGCGTGATTATCCAGGGCTTCGCTCCGCAATATGGCCAGGGTGGCACCGGCGCCTGTTTTGGTGCTGGCGAGGTCTGTAATATCGAAGGCGAAGGCGGTACTGAAGTGTCGGTTTATGGCGGTAATGAAGCCGATGATAATAGCGGTATTATCCGTTATGTACGTATTGCCGAGGGCGGCCTGATCGCTGGCCCTGACAATGAAATCAACGGCCTAACACTACAGGGCGTAGGTCACGGTACCGTGATTGAATATGTCCAGGTGCACAATAATCTGGACGATGGTGTTGAATGGTTTGGTGGTACGGTTAATGCCAGATATCTGGTATTGACCGGCAACGACGATGACGACATTGATTTTGATGAAGGCTATCAGGGCAATATCCAGTACGCCATTATCCAGAAAGACCCTAACAAAGACACGCCTACGGGTAGCAACGATCCTCGTGGTATTGAAGCCAACTCCAGCGATGGCGACTATACGCCGGAAACTGAAGCGGTGCTGGCCAATATTACCGTTGTCGGTAGTGCGGTGAATAATGACCCTGACTCCAGCAAAGGCGAGCAGCCCGGTATGCGTTTACGCGGTGCTTTAACGGTCAGTATCTATAACAGCTCAGTGGATGGTTTTGATACCGGCTGTATTCGTATCGACGATGCCGATACCGATGAAAATGCAGCCACGGGTGATGCCGATGGTCTGGAAGCTTTTTCCAATGTCACTCTGGTTAATGTGATTGGTGATTGTGAAGACGGCTTCTATGATAAGCGCGCTGCTGACACAGAAAGCAATATTGCTTCAACCGGCTTAAGCTACAGTTCTAGCTATGCTATCAATGAAGCGGCGGCTCAATTAAGCGAAGCGCCTGCCATTAATGCCGTCAATAATGGTTCAGGTTTTGCCTTTGACCAAACTGACTATGTGGGTGCGGTTGATCCCAATGCCTCCAGTGCCTGGTGGTTGGGCTGGATTATCGAAGGTTCATTAGTGGATGCGGCAATGCCTGCAGCAGCCGACTTTGTGAGCTGCGATAACAGCACTAACATCTGTACAGTCACCGGTACTATCGATGAAGACTATCGCTTTATCAACGGCTACGAATGGCGTTTGGATGGTGAAGTGTTAGTGGGCACCGGTAATATCGCTATCGCCTCACAGGCAGAGAAAGATGCGGTGATTGCTAACGGTGTTACCTTGACGATTGAGCCTGGCGTTGAAGTTCGCGCGTTTGATGACGGTTCATTGCTGGTGACTCGCGGTTCCAAACTGATTGCCGACGGTACGGCAGCAAGCCCAATTACTTTTAGCAGTGTCTCTGATGAAGATTACGACGGTGAAGGTGAATGGGGCGGTGTGATCGTTCAGGGCTTTGCACCCCAGTATGGAGCCGGTGGTACCGGTGCCTGTTTTGGTGCCGGTGAAACCTGGTGTAACGTTGAAGGCGAAGGCGGTACGGTTGTAGGTCGTTTCGGCGGCAGCGATGCTGACGACAACAGCGGTATTATTCGCTATGTGCGTATTGCTGAAGGCGGCCTGGTGGCCGGTCCTAACAACGAAATCAACGGTCTTACCTTACAAGGTGTTGGTCACGGTACTGTAGTCGAGTATGTCCATGTTCATAATAATCTGGACGATGGTGTTGAGTGGTTCGGCGGTACCGTTAATGCTCGTTACCTAGTGTTGACCAATAACGATGATGACGATATCGATTACGATGAAGGCTATCAGGGTAATATCCAATACGCCATTATTCGTAAAAACCCAAGCAAGTCTTCACCAACTGGCAGCAATGACCCCCGCGGTATCGAAGCTAACTCCAGTGATGCTGACTTTGTTCCAGAAACTGAGGCCGTATTGGCGAATATTCTGGTACTGGGCAGCGACGTTAACAACGATGCCACATCCTCCAAAGGTGAGCAGCCCGGTATGCGTCTGCGCGGTGCCTTAACCACATCGATTTACAATACAGCGGTGAAAGATTTTGATACCGGCTGTATTCGTATCGATGATGCCGATACCGACGACAATGCAGCCACCGGCGATGCCGATGGTCTTGAAGCCTTCTCCACTGTCACCCTGGTTAATGTGATTGGCGATTGTGAAGATGGTTTCTACGACAAGCGTATGGCAGATACCGAAACCGGTACGATTGGCGATACCAGCTTTACGGTAGGTATTGATTCTGCCTACGCCATCGGCGGTAGTGTGGGTGAGCTAAGCTCGGCACCAACCATTACGGCAGTCGATAACGGTTCAGGCTTTAGCTTTGAAGAAACTGACTTTATCGGTGCGGTTGAACCCGGTACTGAAGAAGCCGATGCCTGGTGGTCCGGCTGGATTATTGAAGGAGCGTTAGACTAAGCCATTGATGGCATCTTGCTGAGGTATCCCCAACCTCACTAAAGGCCGCACCCTCCCAAGTGCGGCCTTTTTTTTATGGAGGGCAGATAAAAAAATACCCGGCACTGGCCGGGTATTTTTTTGTTGCTAAGGTAAAGCGCGTGATTAAATAAAAGCACCCACCAACTGCCAGGAGGTTTTGCCATCCTGGGTTTTAATATAGTGGTATTGCACCACAGAGCCCTCAGAAAGGTTTTCAATCAATGAGCCTTTGGGTTGTTTAAACTCCAGAGTGCCATCAATAATACAGCGGGACTCTGGTTTATAAGGCTGCGCCTTATAAAAGTCTATCCGCACAATATTGCTGCCATCACTGGCTTTATCGGCAACCACTTTACCTTCCAGTAAACAATCCTGGAAAATAGTGCTGTGTTCGGTGGCTTGCAAAGCCGGGTTCAATGAGACTAGCCCGGCAAATATGCCAGCCATGGCCAGCGACTTGGTGGCCGGCATTTTTTGCAAAAAAAATCGAGATGTCATACTTATTTTCATAAAGGACGCCCTAAAGGTTTAATACTATCAATGTGATGGAATACTCAGGCGTGAGCGTTGTTTTATCATTATAAAATGCTGAATACCCACTGCAGAATAATACTAGGTGAGACCTCTGGCTATGACTAGAGCTGCTCCTTTAAACATTGATGAATTTTTTATGACAAGCCCCTGGCATGGCTGGTCTGGGGCGCAGGATATTGGCTGTTAACAGGGGGTTGCCTTAAATTCAGTGAGTATTGGGCAAAGACTTGTTAGGATAAAGCTTCCAATGCTCGCAATGGAGGTCAATCGTGGAAACCTATGAGACGTTATTAGCAACTCTGGCATTAACCATGGGGGCATCCTGGGCCAGTGGTATTAACCTTTATGCAGCCTTATTGGTGCTGGGTATAGGCGGAGCTACCGGCAATATCACCCTGCCTGCCGAGTTACATATTTTGCAGGACCCTATGGTTATCGGGGCCGCGGGTGTGATGTATGCAGTAGAGTTTTTTGCCGATAAAACGCCCGGTGTGGATACCGGCTGGGATACGATACATACCTTTGTCAGGATACCGGCCGGCGCCCTGTTAGCGGCGGGAGCGGTAGGGGATGTCAGCCCGGCCATGGAAATAGCCGCAGGTATTATGGGCGGTGGCCTGGCAGCCACGTCGCATTTCACCAAGGCAGGCTCGCGGCTACTAATTAATACTTCACCGGAGCCGGTCAGTAACTGGGCGGCCTCTTTTACCGAAGATATTTTGGTGATTGGCGGTTTATGGGCGGCCTTAAATCATCCGGTCCTGTTTTTGATCTTGCTGGCTGTTTTTATCGCCATGGTGATTTGGCTGTTACCAAAAATTTGGCAACTGGTAAAAATGCTGGCGCAAAAAGTGGGGCAGTTTTTAGGTTGGGTAGAAAAACCGGTGGAGCAAACTCCGCCCGGCCAAGATATTTTTTCTGGTAAGGCTTTAGGGGCGGGGCTGGCTAGTAAGGGCGAGCAAAAATAACCGGGGTCATTAGATGGCCTTGCTATATTCGGTTTTATGTAAGGCTATTGCGGCCGCAATATCTTCAGGCCACTTTAAGCGTTTAACCTGCTCAAATAATACTGCGGCCTGTGGGTATTGGCGGCGCAAATAGCCCAGCCATTGTTTCACTCGATTACCCACATATTTGCGTTCATACATCGCTTCGGTCACTACGCAAAACTGCACCAGCAACTCAACGACCATCAGCCAATCCATAACCCTAACGTGTTGCTCTAGTTGCGTGGCATTAATTTGCCGGGCTAAATCCGGACAGGCGAGAATACCCCGGCCCAGCATAATATCCTGGCAGCCACTTTCTTTAATACACTGGTGATAATCCGCCACTGACCAGATTTCACCGTTGGCAATAATGGGAATAGGGCTATTGGCATAGATATCAGCAATGGCATCCCAATAGGCCGGGGGTTTATAGCCATCCTCTTTGGTGCGGGCATGAATCGTCAGCTCACTGGCATTGGCGGCAAAAATCGCCTGAGTTACGTCTTCTAATAAGCTGCGGTCATTAAAGCCCAGGCGAATTTTAACGGTGACCGGGGTTGATGCCGGTACTGCTTTTCTAACGGCATCCACAATCGCAAAGACCCGGTCGGGTTCTTGCAATAAGACCGAGCCACCATCGCTGCGATTAACCTGTTTGGCGGGGCAGCCAAAATTGATATCAATACCCGGTGCCCCCAGTTGCGCCGCTCGCTCAGCGTTGATGGCCATAGGCTCAGGCTGGCCACCTAACAGCTGCACATAAACCGGCACCCCCGATGGGGTTAGCCCCTGTTTATGTAATTCCGGGCATAGGCGATAAAACGTCTTCGGCGGCAGCAGCGTCGTGGTCACCCGCACAAACTCAGTGACGCAGCGGTCAATGCCGCCAACCTGAGTCAACATGGTGCGCATAGTGTGGTCCACTACGCCTTCCATGGGGGCTAAAAAAATTCGCATATTAACGGGGTCTCATTAAGGTTGGCGCAGGATTATACGTCGCTGGGCTTATTTGGCGAGTGCCTGGTAAATTTACTACAACATGAGCAATAGCAAAAAGCTGGCAAAAAGCCCTAGCCGTGGCGCAAAAATGGCCATAATAGCCCTATCCTCTGGTGTGGGATTATAGCGTGCTATAGCCGCATAACTTACTGATTATAAAGGCTTTGTAGTTTTATTACTTTTGCATATACAGAGCGCTGCTTATTGCCTAACCGCGGGATAACCTGTAAATTAGCCGTCCATTTTGGCCGCCTTTGCCGGTGGTGTTGACCTTTTTTACTCATTATTGGTGGATCGAACCATGCAGGACCTGCTGTTACAACAAGGTGTTGAGTTAATGCTTTATGGTATGGGGACGGTATTTACCTTTCTGGTGCTATTGATTGTGGCCACGACGCTTATGTCTGCGGTGTTGCAGCGTTTTGTTACGCCCGAGCCAGCGCCAGCAGTTGCTACTAAGCCAGTGGCTCCCGCGGCCAATGATGAACAGTTAGTTGCGGTCATTAGCGCAGCTATCCATAAGTACCGCTCTAAAAATAAGTGAACGTATTAAACAACAACCCCCACATTAAGGTTATTGGCAATGAGTGACAATAAAAAACCCTTGGGCATTACTGATGTAGTGCTGCGTGATGCGCATCAATCCCTGTTTGCAACCCGTCTGCGTTTGGATGATATGTTGCCTATTGCTGAGAAACTGGATCAGGTCGGTTTCTGGTCGCTGGAATCCTGGGGTGGCGCTACCTTTGATGCCTGTATTCGTTACTTGGGCGAAGACCCTTGGGAGCGTATCCGTGAACTGAAAAAAGCGATGCCCAATACGCCCCAGCAAATGCTCTTTCGCGGCCAGAATATTTTAGGTTACCGCCATTATGCGGATGATGTGGTCGAGCGTTTTGTGGAACGCGCTGCGGTCAATGGGGTGGATGTTTTCCGCGTCTTTGATGCGATGAATGACCCTCGCAATTTGGAAACCGCTATCAAGGCTGTGCGTAAAGTGGGCAAACATGCTCAGGGTACTATCTCCTATACCTTAAGCCCGGTTCACGATATTGATTTATGGGTTAATTTATCCAGGCAGATTGAATCTATGGGGGCGGACTCTATTGCCATTAAAGATATGGCCGGACTGTTAAAGCCCTATGTCGCCTATGAACTGGTTAGCCGCCTGAAAAAAGAATTGAGTATCCCGGTGCATATGCAATGTCACGCTACCACCGGTTTATCCACCGCAACTGCGCTTAAAGCAATTGAGGCGGGTATTGATAATGTCGATACCTCTATCTCATCGATGAGTATGACTTACGGCCATTCACCGACCGAATCCGTTGTGGCGATGCTGGAAGGCACCGACCGTGATACCGGTTTGGATATTACCCTGCTGGAAGAAATTGCCGCCTACTTCCGTGACGTGCGGAAAAAATATGCCAGGTTTGAAGGTTCCCTGCGCGGTGTAGACTCTCGTATCTTAGTGGCGCAGGTGCCCGGTGGCATGCTGACCAATATGGAAAGCCAGCTAAAAGATCAGGGTGCTGCCGATAAGCTGGATGAGGTATTGGCTGAGATTCCTAAAGTGCGTAAAGATCTGGGTTATATCGCTCTGGTAACACCCACCTCACAAATCGTCGGTACTCAAGCGGTGATGAACGTGATGTTTGGTGAGCGCTATAAGTCCATCTCCAAAGAAACCGCCGGTGTATTAAAAGGCGAATATGGCTCGACCCCGGCGCCGGTTAACGCCGAATTACAAGCCCGTGTACTAGATGGTGCTGAAGCCATTAGCTGCCGCCCGGCGGATTTAATTGCAGCCGAGGTCGATAAGCTAACCGGTGACTTGCAGTCCATTGCCAAAGAAAAGGGCATTAAGCTGGCCAGCGGTGATAATGAAATTGATGATGTACTGACCTATGCCCTGTTCCCTGAAATTGGCCTTAAGTTTTTAGAAAACCGCGGCAACCCCGATGCCTTTGAGCCGGTGCCAACCGGTGAAGAACTCGCTCCTGCTTCGGCACCGGCTGCGGCAGGTGAAGCTGAAGTTTATACCGTCGCCGTTGGTGGTCAGAGTTATGTGGTACAGGTGGCTGAAGGTGGAGATATTTCCAATATCGCGCCAGTGGCTGCTGCCGCTCCCGCTGCTCCTGCCGCAGCACCTGTTGCTGCGGGCTCTGGTGAGCCGGTTATTGCTCCTCTGGCCGGGAATATCTTTAAGGTCAATGTCAGCGCCGGTGACCATGTACAGCAGGGTGATGTGATTATTATTCTGGAAGCGATGAAGATGGAGACCGAAGTCCGCGCCGCAACATCTGGCACCGTTGCCAGTGTGAGTGTCAAAGAGGGAGACTCTGTCTCCGTTGGCGATGTTTTGTTGAATATCGCGTAACGGGGAATAGAGCTCAATGGATAAGTTATTAGCCCTCTGGTACGACTCGGGTATTTATCAAATGCAGTTCGGCCAGTTTGTCATGATTCTGGTTGGCCTGGTGCTGTTGTATCTGGCAATCAATAAAAAGTTTGAGCCCTTATTGCTGGTGCCGATAGGCTTTGGCGGTATTCTGGCGAATATTCCCGGCGCTGGCCTGGCGTTTTCCGCCGTCGAAAATGCCCTCTATTCTCCCGACCCTGAAGTCCTGCAGGCTATGGCCAATGCCTTGCAGCTAACCGCCTGGGAGACCGGCAAAGATATTTTCCTGGCCTATGAGGCTTCCTCAGCCAGCTTGCATGTTGCCGCCAACCAAACCGCCGCCGATCTGGGTTTTGGCAATGGTATGTTATACAACTTCTATAACGTCGCGATTGCCAGTGGGGTAGCCCCGTTGGTGATTTTTATGGGCGTAGGCTCCATGACCGACTTTGGCCCATTGCTGGCCAATCCCAAAACCCTGCTATTAGGGGCGGCTGCCCAGTTTGGTATTTTTGCGACCGTATTGGGCGCGGTAGGCTTGACGGCTCTGGGGCTGATGGACTTCTCTCTGGCGGATGCTGCCGCTATCGGGATTATCGGTGGTGCTGATGGCCCAACGGCCATCTATGTGGCCAGTTTATTGGCGCCGGATTTGCTCGGTGCTATTGCGGTGGCAGCCTATTCCTATATGGCGCTGGTGCCTATGATCCAGCCTCCGATTATGAAAGCGCTGACCACCGAAGAGGAGCGCAAGATCGAAATGGTGCAATTGCGCCCCATCTCTAAAGTCGAGAAGATCTGCTTCCCCTTAGTGCTATTGATTCTGGTGGCTTTGGTATTGCCCTCGGCGGCTCCCCTATTAGGGATGTTCTGTTTGGGTAACCTGATGCGTGAGTGTGGCGTGGTAGACCGGTTAAGCGATACCACGCAAAATGCCTTAATCAATATCACCACTATCTTTCTGGGCCTATCGGTCGGTTCCAAATTAAGTGCCGATAAATTCCTCGACCTTAATACTCTGGGTATTTTGCTATTGGGCGTTGTGGCCTTTGGCATTGGTACTGCCTGTGGGGTATTGATGGCCAAGCTGATGAATAAACTGTCCAGTACACCTATCAACCCCCTGATTGGTTCGGCGGGGGTCTCTGCGGTGCCAATGGCTGCCAGAGTGTCCAATAAAGTCGGGTTGGATGCTAATCCGCAAAACTTCCTGTTAATGCATGCTATGGGCCCCAATGTGGCGGGGGTTATTGGTTCGGCGGTTGCTGCCGGGGTGATGATCAGTTTGGTCGGTGGCTAGAGTGTCAGTGGCTGGGGAGTTAGTGCTTGTCGGGGCTGCTTAGGTTGCTCCGGCTAAAGTAATTATTGGACGCATAGAAGTCTCCCGCACTGCTGCGTTCCTGATCTCGACGTTCATCCGTTTTACGCCTGCGCTTATGGCTCAAGTCCAATCTTGGGTTTTGACGTTGCTCACTGCCCTTGCGGCGATCCAGGCCAGTACGTCTATTAAAGAAAAATCGGTTACTCATGGCTATTTGTAGCTGATTACAGCTTATCTTTCCTCGGTATTTTGCGGTGTTTGTACTATCTTTACAGTGCAAGCTCACTGTCATCTGTCAGTCATATGACCATGCTAATGTTGAGCCCTGCCGGTAGTGTAGGCAGGGTTGGGTGAGCGCACTTTTTACAAGGGGTAGCAGCAATTCTAGGCCATGATGCAAAGTTTTCCAGTCTGTTGTGAATATGCCACAGACTTAGCGGCCAATGTTGCTGTGATTAGGGTTCCTATCACCTTGTAAGCCCCATATAATGGCTCGCTAACGATAAAAAATTGAGGTGGTAGATTGACAGCAGAGCAGGTGACGGCGCGGGTTGCGATGATAGTGCAACAATTGACAGAAGTGGCAAAATCTCTACCTGTGCAATCCGTGAATAAAGCCGTTTGTGGTGTGCTTATTGTTTGGCTACTCATTACCTTAGGTCAGTTGACCACGGTGTTTATAGCCAGTGACACCATGCCTGTTGAGGCCGCTGACCCGGCAGAGCCTGCTACCTTAAAACCCGCCAGTAAAACCGATATCAGCCAGTTGCAGTCCATTAATCTATTTGGTGTCGCAGGCGCAGTGCCGCTGGCACCGGTTGAGTCGGTACCGGTAGCCGATGAGATGGCATTAAATGCCACCAAAACCAAGTTAAAGCTCAGTTTAGAAGGCATTGTTTACACCCCTGATGACGATGAGTCTCTGGCGGTGATTGTTTACCAAAATAAGCAGGACCAATACTATATCGGCGATAAGCTGCCAGTGGGCAACAAAGTTACCCTGGCCCGGGTTATGGCTGACCATGTCATCCTGGATAACAGTGGCCGCTATGAGTCCCTATGGCTTTACGATGATGAGAAAAAAGCCGCTGGAAAGGGGGCTGCTGCGGTTAGCAGGCCGGCCAGCAAGGCCGTCACTGACAAGCGTAATAATAACGATGCCACCAAACTGGCAACAGGCTACCGTGACCGACTGTATAAAAACCCCAGTTCACTGGCGGAAGTATTGCGTATTTCACCAGCACAAAAAAATGGTCAAATGCTGGGCTATCGTGTGAGTGCCGGGCGTGATCGCAAACAGTTCGCAGCTTTGGGTTTTAAAGCCAATGATATTGTAACCAGTATTAATGGCATTGAATTAGATGAACCTTCCAAGGCATTGCAAATCTATAAATTAATGCGTACAGCCAAAGAGGCCACCTTTGTGGTTGATCGCAATGGTAGCCCTGTTGAGGTGTTGGTTTCTTTGGGTGAAGATCAGTAATAAATAATAACGTCATTGCTGCGCAGGCAGCGGCCCAAAGGGGGCTTACCGATTGGGGTTGGGAATGGCGGAAAAATTTCATAATCAGGTATAGGTTTTATGGTTTTATTTCAATGGGGATTGAAGGCTGCAAGGCGGTCGATAGTGTTGATGGCTTTAGTCGCGAGTGTCAGCTCCGTCGCCAATGCACAGACGGCCAGCGCTACACAGGCTCAGGGCGAGCAGACCTGGACTGTTAACTTTAAAGAAACGGATATTCATGAGTTAATTCGCTTTGTTGCCAAGGCATCGAAAAAGACCATCATTATTGACCCCAAAGTTAAAGGCAAGGTTCAGGTTATTTCAGCGAAACCGGTAACCAGTGCAGAGCTTTATGAATTATTTTTATCCATTCTGGAAGTTCAGGGTTTTGCTGCGGTGGAGTCGGGTAATGTCACGCGGATTATTCCTGCCAAAGATGCCAGAACAGCTCCTGTCGGTGTTCAAACCGGCAGCGACTTGCCGGTCAGCAGCGCCATTGTGACCCAAGTGATCCAATTACAGAATATTTCAGCGGCCAAATTAATTCCGGTGCTGCGCCCATTGGCGCCACAGCAAGCCCATATGGCTGCTTATGCGCCGAGTAATGCGATTATTATTTCTGATACCGCTGCCAATATAAATCGCATTAAGTCCGTGATAAATAGTATTGACCTATCGGCAGTACAAAAAACCGATATCGTGCCACTCGAACATGCGTCTGCTGAAGAAGTGGTGCGTATGTTAGAGCAGTTAAAAAAATCAGAGGCGGCCAAAGGCAAGGCTGAAACTAAAAAATTAGTCTTGGTGGCTGATAAGCGTACCAACAGTGTACTAGTCACCGGCGATGAGCTGGAACGCCAGCGGGTCAAGCTATTAATTGAATATTTGGATACCCCTTTAGCCCAAAGTGGTAATGTCAAAGTTGTCTATCTTGAGTATGCGGTGGCCAAAGACCTGGCTGGTGTGCTGACTAAAGTTGTGCAAAATATGGAGCGGATGAACCAGCAGAATGATGTCAGCAAGGGCAATAAAAAAGCCACGGCGACCATTGAAGCTGATGAAGGTACTAATTCATTAATTGTAACGGCTGAAGCCGATATCATGCAGTCCTTGTTATCGGTGGTCAAGCGCTTGGATATTCGCCGAGCGCAGGTATTGGTTGAAGCGATTATTGTTGAAATGACTGATGATGATGGTCGTGATCTGGGTATCGAATGGCTATTCCTTAACGATAGCGGTGCTTACGGTTCATCCAGTAACCAGGGCTTGGGTGGTGCGATCGCTTCCGCCGCTTTTGAAACCGATGAAAACGGTGACCCGGTTGATTCCCGTGCCGGTATTGCAGAAGTGTTAGGCGGTGCTGCGGGACAGGTGCTTGGTATCGGCCAGCTTGATGATGATCTGAGCTTTAATGTGGTGATCAATGCCTTGCAGGGTAACCGCGAGGCCAATATCCTATCGACACCCTCATTGTTAACGCTGGATAACGAAGAGGCGTCTATCACCGTCGGTGAAAATATTCCCTTTGTGACAGGCTCTTATACGTCTACCGGTAATTCTTCTAATCCCGATAGTCCTTTCCAAACCGTTGAGCGGGAAAATGTCGGGATTACGTTAAAAATTACCCCCCAGATTAATGAGGGCGATTCTCTGGTGCTGGCCATTTCTCAGGAAGTATCCAACGTGATCGAAGGCAGCGCTACGCTAAATAGCAATGTGATTACCAGTGAGCGAAAAATTGATACCAAAGTATTGGCCGACAACGGCCAGATTATTGTGCTCGGTGGTTTGATTGAAGATGATGTCACTGAGCAGGTACAAAAAGTGCCCGTGCTGGGTGATATGCCGATTATCGGTGCTTTGTTTAGAAGTACCTCTACCCGTGTGGGTAAAAAGCATTTGCTGATTTTTATTCGCCCCACCATTGTTCGTGATAAGCGCACGATGGATGAAGCAACCGGCCAGAAGTATAGCTTGATTCGCCAGCAACAATTATTGGAAATCGAAGAAGGCGTTGACCTTGTCGATGACTCAGCTCTACCATTATTACCGCAGTGGCGGGAACAGTTAGAAGAACTGCAAGATATTCAGGATCAAAAAGCTGAAGATGCAGAAGCTGAACCAGCGACAGAATCAGAACAAGCAGAGGCGCAAGCGCAATGATTAAAGCCGATGCATACTACGATGGTCGTTTATGATGGATGATGTTGAAGCCATTATCCAGGATGGAGCGCTAACCACAGAGGAGCTTGAGCCGATAGCTGGTGGCCGCATTCAACAGCTGCCGTTTACCTTTGCGCAAGCCCACGGTGTGCTGTTGCAGTATGAGAATGATAAGCCCCATATTCTTTATCGCAGCGGTTTAAAAGTCGCTACCTTATTGGAGCTGCGTCGAGCGCTGGGTGAACCCTTTACCCATGCCGAATTAGCCGACCAGGTTTTTCAAACCCGGCTCACCCGCGCTTACCAAAAAGATAATAACGAAGCCGTTCAGGTTGCCGAGGATATGGGGGCCGATATTGATCTTACTCGGCTGGCCGATGAAATTCCCGACACAGCTGACTTAATGGATGCTGATGATGATGCGCCGGTTATTCGGTTGATTAATGCGGTTTTATCCCAGGCTGTACGTGAACAGGCTTCGGATATTCATATTGAAACCTTTGAAGATCGGCTTACCGTACGTTTTCGTATCGACGGTATTCTGACTGAAGTGCTTTCGCCAAAACGTATGTTGGCGCCGCTATTGGTATCGCGGTTAAAGGTGATGGCGAAACTGGATATTGCTGAAAAGCGTGTACCGCAGGATGGTCGTATCTCTATTCGTTTAGCGGGCCATGCGGTGGATATTCGTGTGTCTACCATTCCCTCGGCCCATGGTGAGCGAGTGGTACTGCGACTGTTAGATAAGCAGGCCGGGCAGTTGCACCTTGATCAATTGAATATGAACGAGCAGGCCCACGAAGGCTATACCAAAGCACTGCATACGCCCCACGGTATTATTTTAGTGACCGGCCCAACGGGTTCCGGTAAAACCACAACGCTCTATGCGGGCTTGACCCATATTAATCAAAGCAGCCGTAATATTTTAACTATTGAAGACCCGGTGGAATATTTACTGCCAGGTATTGGCCAGACGCAAGTGAATTCCAAAGTTGATATGACATTTGCGAGAGGCTTGCGTGCCATCTTACGGCAGGATCCCGACGTGGTGATGGTGGGAGAGATTCGTGATACCGAAACGGCAGAAATTGCAGTGCAAGCGAGTTTAACGGGCCACTTGGTTTTATCCACGTTGCACACCAATACCGCAGTGGGCGCAATAACTCGCTTGCAAGATATGGGGGTTGAACCGTTCTTACTCTCCTCAAGTATTATTGGTGTTTTAGCCCAGCGCTTGGTGAGGGTGTTATGCGAACACTGTAAAGAGGGTCATCCTGCCAGTGAGGGCGAGCTAGCTGTGTTAGGCATCAGCAACCCTACGGAAGACATCACTATTTACCGTGCCACGGGTTGTGATCACTGTAACCAGGGCGGCTACAAAGGTCGTACCGGTATTTATGAAATGATTGAGATCGATGATGAGTTACGCACCATGATTCATGAGGGGGCTGGTGAACAGGAAATGCTGACAGAGGCGCGCAAACGTGCCGGTGGTATTTTAGATGATGGCCGGCGCCGGATTTTGGCGGGTGAAACCACGATTGAAGAGGTGTTGCGGGTAACCGCAGCCTAAGGCTGGTAAAGCGATGTCGGCATTCAGTTATAAAGCGTTAGACAGCAATGGCAAAATGGTCAAAGGGGTTATTGAGGGAGACTCAGAACGCCAGGTCAGAAGCCAGCTGCGCTTGCAGCAATTAAAACCGGTTGCTGTTGCCGAGTCCGCAGAAAAAATTACCAAGCCTCGCAAAGGTTTTAATCTGGAGGGTTTATTTAAGCCCCGTATCAGTCAGGCCGATTTATGTTTGATTACCCGGCAAATGGCTACGCTGGTCCAATCCAATATGCCTTTGGATGAAGTGTTGACGGCTACAGCGCAGCAAGCAAGAAAACCCCGTATTAAAAGTTTGATGTTGCAGGTGCGTGCCCGTGTTCTGGAAGGTCATAGTCTGGCCTATGCACTGGGCGATTTCCCGCAGATATTTAATGAGATGTATTGCTCCATGGTTAAAGCGGGTGAAACAGCAGGCTTTTTAGGCACCGTACTTGAGCAGTTAGCCGACTATACAGAAAACAGTCAGCATACGGCGCAGAAATTAAAAGGGGCTATGATCTACCCGATTATTCTTACCTTGTTATCGGTAGCGGTTATCGGTGTGCTGATGATTTTTGTGGTGCCTGATCTGGTCGGCATGTTTAATCATACCAAACAGGAATTGCCTGCCTTAACCAAAATGGTTATCGCCACCAGTGATTTTTTTGCGGAAAAATGGTGGACACTTATTGTTGGCTTGGTGTTGGTGCTGGTCGGCTGGCAGCAACTATTAAAAAGCCCGGAGCGTCGTAAAGTGTGGCATCAACTGGTGCTAAAGCTGCCGTTTATTTCCGGCTTTGTGGTGGCGATGGATACCGCTCGTTTTGCCTCGACATTAAGTATATTAACCAGCAGTGGTGTGCCGCTGTTAGATGGTTTGCGGATAGCGGGAGAAGTCCTGACCAACTTGCGTTTGCGAGAAGCGAGCAAAGAAGTCGCCATTACCGTGCAGGAAGGTGGCAGTTTGCACCGTGCACTGGATCAGGCGGAAGTGTTCCCACCCATGATGGTGCATATGGTTGCCAGTGGTGAAGCCAGTGGTGAATTGGAAAATATGTTGGCGCGCTCGGCTTTAACCCAGCAGCGTGAGTTAGATATGAGCCTGGATAATTTAATGGGCGTGTTTGAACCGATGATGATTCTGGTAATGGCAGCGGTGGTCTGCACGATTGTGTTTTCCATCTTAATGCCCATTATCCAAATGAATAATTTAGTGGCTTAGTACTGAGCTTTAACAAATTGATAGGAACCAGTGATGAAGAAACAGTATCGTAAACAAGCAGGCTTTAGTTTAATCGAAATAATGGTGGTCTTGGTTATTATCGGTTTATTAGTCAGCATCGTTGCCCCCAATGTATTAGATCAGGCCGATGATGCTCGGGTACAAAAAGTACAGGCAGACTTTAGCGCTATTGATACCGCCCTTAGCATGTATCGCTTGAATAATTTTACTTACCCAACCAGTGAGCAGGGTTTAGAAGCACTGGTAGAAAAGCCAACTATTGATCCTATCCCCAGTAATTGGAAAAAAGGTGGCTACCTGAAAGACCTGCCGCTGGATCCCTGGGGTCGCCCTTATTTATATTTAAGCCCCGCGGAATTTAGCGAAGATGATTATGACCTCTATAGCCTGGGTGCCGATGGCGTGACCGGTGGTGAAGATCAAAATGCTGATATCGGCAGCTGGATGAAAAAAGGCGGTGAAGACGAGTAAGTTGACTAACGCTTATGCTCGGCAGATATCGGCCCGCGGTTTTAGTCTGATCGAGTTGCTGGTTGTTCTGTTAATTATTGGCCTGGGTTTTAGCTTTGCCAATTTTAATGTGGGAGGCAATGACAGCTATCGCTTATTAGCCGAGGCAAAGCAATTTGCCAATAGCTCGGCGCTGATTGCTGAAGAGGCAATTCTGAGTAATCAGCAGTGGGGAGTGGATATTTACCGCCAGCCCAGCGATGACAATGATGGCTATAATTTGGAGCAGTTTGGTTACCGCTGGTTGGTTCGGAATAAAGAGGGCGATTGGGAGTTAGCCAATAGCAGTAATGATAAAGTCGACTTTTTATTTTCACCGGGTATTGGTGTCAGGCTGGAGCTTGAGGGCTCTGCAGAAGAGGTGGAAATTTTATTTAAGCGGGTAGTAAAAGAACGCACTAGTGTCTTTGATCAGCAGGAAAGTATCACCGAGCAACTCAGCGATACTGAAGAGGAACAGCAAGAGCCTTTGCTACCCGCTTTATGGTTGTTATCCAGTGGTGAAATCAGCGCCTTTAGTATGGTGTTATATGATGCTACAAACCCGGACAACCAGGTTGAAATCAAGGGTGATGAACTGGGTCGAATTACCGTAGTGACAGGATTAGAGGATGAAGAATAAAGCCTCGGGCAAGCCACAGCATCGACAATCAGGTTTTACCCTGGTTGAAGTTATGGTTGCGCTGATGATTGTAGCGGTGGCTATTTCATCGCTGCTATTTCAAATGATGAGTACCATTAACAATACCGCTTATCTACGTGAGCAAACCATTGCCCATTGGGTCGCTTTAAATCAGCTAGAACTGGTTTATCTGGAAAACAGAAATAGCAACCAGCTACTAAGCAGCGAACGCTCAGGGACAGAAGAGATGGCGGGTAAAGAGTGGTTCTGGCGTATTAAGCCGGTCAAAACCGATAATGCTGACTTTGCCCAGTTGGTGGTCTCTGTTTATGCCGACGAGGATGACCAGGAGTCATCGATTGTTAGCGTCACCGGTTTAATCGACCGTTTTCATCGGCCGCTATGAAGACGGTTTTGAATCGCAATACGCAGGCTTTTGGCTTCACGTTAATTGAAGTGATGCTAGCGATGTTGATTACCGCCTTTGTGGCGATGCTGGCTTATAGTGGCTTAAGCACCTCGATTATTGCTGCGGAAGGTCATGAAGAACAGGCGCAACAGATTGCTGCTATTCAGTTGCCACTGACCGTATTAGAACGAGATATTCGCAATGCGGTCGCGCGGTCGATTAACAATGAATACGATGATGTTGAGGGCGCGATGGTCGGGGGCACTTTTAGTGATTACCCCCTAACGTTAACCCGCAGGGGGTGGCATAACCCTCGAGGCCTGGCACGTGGTGAATTGCAGCGTGTTCGATATATGCTTGAGGATAATGAACTTTGGCGAGAGAGTTGGTCGGTGCTGGATCGCAATTCTGAGTACGACGGCCAGCAGCGCACCCTATTATTAAAAGGGGTGGATAATCTGGAGATCGCCTTTTTAAATGCCGGTTCCGCCGGCGCCTCTTCCAGTTCCTTAGGGGGGGAGTGGGTCGACAGCTGGGAGGATAATGAACGTTTACCTCTGGCGATTGATATAAAATTTGAGTTAGAGAATTTTGGTGAGGTGAGACGTGTCTTCAGTATCACATCACCTTGAGAATCAGCCTCTGGCTAAACAGCAGGGGGCCGCGTTAATTCTCGCGCTAGTGGTATTGGTTATGGTGACCTTATTGGCCACCACCCTGAAAAGCGATTTTCTGGTCACCCTGAAACGGGTAGAAAATCAATTGCTTGGTAAACAGGCTTTTGCCTATATGTCTGGTGCGGAAGGTATTGCCAGAGAAGTGTTGCAGACTGATTTGTCGACGGGCCCTAATAAGGACCACCGCAGTGAAGGCTGGTTATTCAACACGATTGAGTACCCCACTGAATGGGGCGCGATAGCAGGTACAGTCTGTGATTTACAGGGGCGGTTTAATCTCAATAGTTTATTGGGTAATCCGGTTAAAGGCGCTCGTTTTAGTCCTGGCCAGGAAATATTTATTCGCTTATTACAGAGCTTGGAATTAGACGCTCCTATTGACCAGTCACAGGCAGAATCTATCACCAGTGCTGTCTCCGACTGGATTGACCCGGACAGCGATAGCCGGCCAGAGGGGGGGGCAGAAAATGGTTATTATGCGGATTTGGACGTTCCCTATAAGGCGGCTAACAGGCCCTTTCATAGTGTTTCTGAGTTGCGTTGGATAAAAGGTATAACGCCAGAACTCTATCGGGCACTGCAGCCTTATGTGGTGGCTTTAGACAGCGGTGCACAGCTGAATGTGAATACGGTTGATCTGGTTGTTATGCGGGCGATTAATGCTACCGGTGTGCGCCAGCCTTTATCCGTCTCGGAAGCTGAATCTTTAATAGAACAGCGGGACGGTGATATTACGGCTGAACTGAGCCAGCAGAATACCGGCTATGACTCGGTGGATGATTTTAAGGCCAGACATACAGTGTCCCCGCTGGATAGCAGTGATTTAACAGTGAAGAGTAACTATTTTTTATTAAAAATAGATACCATCTTTTTAGATAGAGAGTTTACTTTGTACAGCGTATTACATCGCAGTGACAGCGGTGTGATTAAAACGATCGCCAGAGGCCAGTCGGGCTTTGGTGAATGTGTCGCTAATCAAAATAGCGAAACAGAACAATAATTGACGATTGATAACAGGCGAGAGCAAAACGTGACCTCGACAATAGTAATAAAACAATGCGGCATCGATAACTACGAGTGGCTGGCTGCTGGCAAAGCGGCGCTACCGGCACCACAGCTAGTGGTCGGTGACGGCGAACGCCTGGCAGCACAATGCGCACAGGCTGGTCGTGTCGTGTTGTTAGCCCGCGCGGAAAATATCGCCTTAAAAACCATGCCTTTTGAAAAGCATGAGCGAAAATTATTACGCCAGACTATTCCCTATGCTTTAGAAGATGATTGCGTCAATGATATTGAAGAGCAGCATATTGCCTTAGGGGATATCACCGCCAACACGGTTGCCCTTGCTATGATTAAGCGGGAGCAACTGGATCAGTATTTAGCAAAGGCCCTGCCGCCGGAGGTTGACGTTCATCAGTTGGTGTCTGAATTGTTATTGATTCCGCTGCATGAGAATCGTTGGAGTATTATGGTCGACGATGATCGTTGGCTGGTGCGTTCGGCAGACTATGACGGTTTTGCTCTGGAGGCCGATGTGGCACCCTTTGCCTTGCAATTAATGTTGGATGAGGCTGAGCAATTACCCGATCAGATCAGTATTTACTGTGACCAGGAGCAACAGTCCGCCATCAATGCCAAGCTGCCTGAGTTATTGCGAGGCATTGCCGATTGGCAATATAAAGATTACTGGTCCGTTTTGGCTGAAGGCTTAAGCCAGCAAGCAGCCAAGCCCACACTGATTAATTTATTACAGGGCGATTATGCCCCCAGCCTGCCCTGGAAGAAATGGTGGCAAACCTGGAAGGTGGCGGCCCTGTTATTAATCACTGCCGTCGTTTTTCAGTTGGTAGTCACCTACACTCAGCTATCTGTCTTGGAAAAAAATAATCTGGCCCTCAGGGCAGAGATAGAACAAGCCTATCGTTCAGCCGTGCCCCGTGGAGCAGTGATGGACCCTGAACGTCAATTGCGCCGTAAAGTCGGTGCGATGAAAGGGGCTTCCGGTGAGGGCTTTGTTTCAATGCTCAGTCAAATTGGCCCAGTGCTAAATGCCGTGAATGGCTTAAGTTTGCAAAGCTTAAACTATAACGAAAAACAGTCTGAAGTACGGATGACTATTCTCGCGCCCCGGTTTAATGATGTGGAAACTGCGCGAGCCAACCTGGAAAAACTGGGTTTAAAAGCCGAGTTAACCGGCAGTAATGCCGAGGGTGACAAAACCCGTGCCAGATTAAGAGTAAGAGGTTAAGGCGATGCAGCAATGGTTCAATAATTTACGTCGGCAAGAGCAGTTGATCTTATTGTTTGGCTCTTTTGTGGTGTTGGCTTACTTATTGTTTGTGGTGATTCTATCGCCAATGTCAGATTCAGTGAGCAGTCTGCAACAACAAAATACGCAGGCCGCGGAAAGTTTGGTGGCGGTGAAGGCGTTGGCTAAAGAATATAAATCACTGCAAAAATCTGGCGCGGGAAAAAGCGGCGCCAAACAAAATCTCACACGCTTAATTGATGCAACTGTTAAAAGTAATCAGTTAACCATGAGCCGCTTCCAGCCTTCTTCATCCGGTGATGTACAGGTGCGGTTTGAGAATGCGGTATTTAACGATATTGTTGCCTGGATTAGCCTGCTGGAAAATGATCATGGTGTAATGGTGAAGGACCTTTCCATTAATAACGGTGCGGCAACCGGTTTAGTGAATGTCTCTGTGCGTTTGCGGCAAGGTGCTTAAACGGTGAAAGCGATATTAGTAGCCATTGTCCTGCTCGTGCTGGTCGGTGTTGTGGCGATAGCTAACGCGCCCGCTTCACTCGTGCCAATGGCATTGGCGGAAGCAGAAAAGCGCCAGCTGCTAGCGCCTAATGCGCCGGCTATTAGTCTGGTCAATCTAGAGGGCACCGTGTGGGACGGGCAGGCTAATGAAACTGTGATCACTGTGGCGGGTGAGCCCTTACATCTTGGAGTACTTCGTTGGCAGTTAGACCCTTTATCCCTGCTGGATAGTAGCCCGGTTATTCATGTGCAAACCCAAGCTTCTGAACACGCAGTGCAAGCGACAGTGATTGCTAAGGCCAACGGTGATATAAGGATTAATGATATTGAAGGGCGAATGCCTATTAGTTTGCTGGAGCCCTGGCTACCGATGTTGGTCAAAGGCGATATTAGTTTTGTGTTTGATCATATTACCGTTAACCCCAAACAATTACTGGCTATTGATGGTGTCGTCAATGTGGAATATGTTGATTGGTTAGGCGGTGATTATGCTATGCCCTTAGGCAGCTATATGGCGCAAATTTCATTACAGGATAATAATATTCATATGGATATTAATGATTTTAGTGCCAGCCTGGGGATGAATGGTTTATTAACGGTTAATCCACTCAGCGGTGCTTATCAATTTGATGCCACTTTGCAGGCAAGGCCTGGCTTGGCTCCGGAGGTTGCCGAATCCATTGCCTGGTTTGGCAAGCGCAATAATCAGGGCGATATTATCTTAAAGCAGCGGGGCCGGTTTTAAACGTGCTTGCGCCTATCGCTAGCTCGGTTCTGTTTAGCGTTTTATTGTTACTATTCAATAACAGTGCCTATGCGCAATGGCATAATCTGGCCGAAGATATCATGGGTACCCGTGTCAGTGTAGAGCTCTGGCATAAGGATCAGCTACAGGCGGATCAAGCCATGGCAGCGGTGATGGCGGTGATGCATCAAGTCAATGCCAGTATGAGTCCCTATCTTGAAAGCAGCGAGTTGTATCAACTCAATGCCCACGCTGCACAAACGCCTGTAGTGGTTTCAGCAGACCTTTTTTCACTGCTACAAAAGTCTCTGTATTATTCTAAAATCAGTGACGGAAAATTTGATATCAGCTTTGCCTCCGTTGGGCGGTTTTATAATTACCGCAAGTCGCTTGCCCCCAGTGAGCGTGAACGACTGGATAATTTACCCGCTATTAACTATCGACAAATACAACTTAATTCAGCCCAGTCCAGCGTTCGCTTTTTACATCCGCAGCTTAAAATTGATTTGGGGGGCATTGCCAAGGGTTATGCCGTCGATCGTGCCATTGCGCTCTTAGAGCAGCGTGGTATAGCTTCTGCTATTGTCAGTGCCGGTGGCGATAGTCGTATTCTGGGTGACCGTCGCGGTACTCCCTGGGTGATGGGGATTCGTCACCCCCGCAAAGCAGAGCAGTATGCTGTTCGTATCCCCTTGATCAATTCAGCGATTTCTACCTCGGGTGATTATGAGCGTTTTTTTATCAAAGACGAACAACGGGTGCATCATATTATTAACCCCGCCACAGGCAAGTCAGTCTCCAGTGTGCAAAGTGTGAGTATTTTAGCGCCATTGGCGGTCGATAGTGATGCCTTGTCCACCACGGTGTTTGTTTTAGGTATTGAGCAGGGTTTGGCTTTGGTCAATAACATGCCGGGGATTGATGCGATTATTATCGCAGCGGACGGGCGTTTACATTATTCTGATGAACTATTACGTGCGCAACCATAACGATAGAGTTTATCAGAGCTCAGTGGAGTGTTTTATGAATAAAGGTATAACCATAATCGCGATAATCGGCCTGCTATTATCCAGCCAGCTCTTTGCCCAAGACCCTAATGAGATGGTAGAGCGTTTGGAAAAAGCTCAGGCCTGTATGAATGAAGTTGACCGCACGGAATTTAAACGTATTGAGAGTGCACTTAATGCCTTGCAAACCGAGCTGAAACAACTATGCGATCAGGGTAAGCCTGATCAGGCGCAGAAAAAAGCTCAGGCTTTTGCGCAAGAGTTAAAAGGTTCTATGGTGATTGAACAAGTCAAAGAGTGCGCAGAAATTCTGGAGGATATGATGCCAGAGATGGCTGTGCTCAATATGCCTGAGGATTTTGGCGATATTGATATTTGCGGACAGCAATAGATGGGAGCCCAAGCTATGTTTAAGTCGATCAGACAAGGCCTGTTGTTATTACTGGTATTGATCAGCAGCGGTTGCACACTACTGTCTCCTTCTTTTGAAGACCCGGTAGTGACGGTGTCATCTTTTCGCGTTGTCCCCTCTGACAGTATTAGCCCCAAGTTTGAAATTGGTTTACATATTGTTAACCCCAATAATGTTGCGCTGGAGCTTGAAGGGGTTGCCTATACCGCCAGCATAGAAGGCAGTCAGGTCTTGGCGGGGGCGAGTAATACGCTACCGGTGATTCCTGCCTACGGTGAAGGTGATGTTGTGCTCAATGCCAGTGCCGACTTATTCGGAAGTTTTAGGGTGATCACCCAATTAATGAATAAGAAAACTCGGGGTTTAAATTACGAGTTGGAGGTAAAGCTGGATATTGGTACTTTAATGCCGGCGATTAGAATTGAAAAACAAGGACAGATTGATCTTGGTGGTAAACAGCGGGCCCAGTGATTAACAGCGCTTAGCCATCAGTTCGGTCAATGACTGCCAAACCTGTTCGGGTAAAAAAGAGTCCATACAATCAGACATCTCACTGTCGGCGCCATCCTTGGTGCAACGTCTGCCATAGCAGGGGGCACAGCTAAAAGCTTCACTACTGGCAATAATATGCTGTTGGTTTAAACCGGTAGCGCCAATTAACTGGTCGCTGGTGGGGCCGTAGAAACTGACCGAAGGTAAACCTAACATCCCCGCTAAGTGGCAAAGCCCGGTATCACAGGTGACGACACCGGCAGCCTTATTCATAATGCCGCCAACATGGGATAGGGATAATTTTGGCAGTGCGGTGGCATTGCTATGTTGCTGTGCCAGCCGCTGCGCTCTGGCTAGTTCTTCATCATTGCCGCAGGGTAGTAGTACTTTATAACCGGCTTCTGCCGCCTGCTTAATCAGCGCATGCCAATGGGGCTCGGGCCAAAGCTTGGTGGTCCAGCTGGCATTGTGAACAAAAAATAGAAAACGTTCGGGCAGTTCAATATCCGGTAATTGCAGCAGGCTGCGGTCAATACCGTAATCCGGAGCAGTTTGTGGTAAATCGTAGCCAATTGCTTCAGAAAATAACAGCCGTTGCCTGGCGATGGCATGTTGATCCTTGTCGGCATCATGGGGGTAGCGGTAGGCCCATGATGCAGGCGCTTCACTAATGCTTTGCTTGCTGAGGCCGTGAATTTTCCCGCGGCGCAAACCAGAAATAACAGCGCTTTTAATATTGTTTTGCGCATCTAAAATCACATCATAATCAGAATGATTGAGTTGACGATAGAATTTGCTGAGTTGTCCACCAAAAATAGATTGCCCAAGTTGTTTCTTCCAGCGCCGGTGAGCACTGCATATGATTTGATTAACGGCGGGATGCCAGCTGGGGACTTCGGCAAAGGCCTCATCTACCACCCAGTCAAATTGAATGCCGGGAATGGCATGGGTGGCATCGGTAAGGGCGGGCAGGGCGTGCATTAAATCGCCCATGGATGTTAGCTTGATTAATAAAACCCGTTTGCTCATTGACCATTGATACCGTTATAAAAAAGGGGACTGAAAGTCCCCTGTAGATGCGCGCAGTATAACCTGATCTTAGCCCTTACTGAATAACTTCTTCAGCTTGGCGGTAAAGCCATGACGGTTATGGTGTTTTTTAACGGCGGCATCATCGGCCACAAAGTTGATTTGGATCGAGCGACGGCTGCCTTCAAAGGGCGGGTAGCCATGCCAGCAGTTATCGGTGACCCGAAAGGCGAACATGGTGCCGGCATTGGGCACGACTTCGGCGTGCATATCCTCCATATCGTTGCTATTTAACACTCTAAGCTTGCCAGTCTCAGCGGTCCAGTCCTCATTAAAATAGATCAGGATGGTGGCAATTTTGGAGACCGAGTCGGTATGGACGCGGCCGTCTTTGGCTCGAGATATCCCCCTTAGGGTAACGATCATCGGCAAGGTGTTAAGGTCCAGTCCCAACTTATCGGTGATTTGCTGGCGAAACTCTGGTCCGTTGAGCTCTTCAATCAGGGCGGTAAAGTTCGGGCCTGATTCCAGATCATCCAGGGTATAGCTGCCGCCGCCGGTAATGGCTGGAAAATCGTGCATCACCTGCGCCACTTTGTCGCTGTTCAGGGATTGCTCAAGGACGAAAAAGGGGTAGGGCTGTGCGTTGACTTCGGTATTTTTAAGGGCTTCTATATTAAGTAGCTCTGCCATAGTGGGGTCTCTGCTGATGCGCGGGCTAAAAGCAGATTATTCACTTGTTGGCGGGAGGGTGCAAGGTGAGTCGCGAATTTAATCAGCCGTGACACTCTCGGCGTCACGCCTGCACTGTCTTTCAAAGAACCCGTAGGGTGGATTATAATCCACCGGTTATGGCGGTTTCTGGCTGGGCTTGGTGGATTATAATCCACCCTACAAGGCTTGAATGACTGCGAGAACTTGAAGAGTGAGCCCTCAAGATCCGGCACCGCCATACCTATAGCCATCTGGGATATTTATCTCAGGCAGCAATGCGCAAAGGCGGGAATCCAGACTGGATGGTGCAGTTATTTCCACTGCAACAGAAATTTACAGTACTGGATTCCCGCTTTCGCAGGAATGACATGGCAGTGTTGTGGCGGGGCCGATGGTCAGGTCGCCGGTATTTATCGCTCGATAATGATATTCAGGTTTTCTATGCCGCGTAATAAAATGCTGGGCATATATTCCACATCCTGAGGCTCAGTGACCATTTTAAAGTTGCTGCTGTTATCAAACAGTTTTTCCCAGGCAATAATCATTTCCAGCTTGGATAAATGCTGGCCAATACAGACGTGGGAACCAAAACCGAAAGCGATATGACGCTTGGCATTGCTGCGCTTAACATCAAATTCCAGTGGCTCTTCAAACATGCTCTCATCATGGTTTGAAGAGAAGTACTTCAGCAGTACCATACTGTTAGCCGGGATGGTGACGCCACCAATGGTGTAATCGGATTTGGTCACACGCCACATATTGGAGGTGGGCGAAGCAACTCGAAGTGATTCTTCAACCAGAGCAGGGATCAGTGAGCGGTCTTCACGGATCATTTGCTGCTGTTCAGGGTTTAAGCATAACTGACGCATACCTTCAGCCAGTGTTGCCGTGGTGGTTTCATTACCGGCCACCATAAACTGGGTACAGTGAGAAAGCTGCTCTTCAATGGTCAGTGGGCGACCTTCGTAAGTGGCGTGGGCCACCAGGTTAATCAGGTCATCACGGGGGTTGTTGCGGCGCTCTTCAAGGGCGTTGGCAAACCAGTCGTATTCGTCTTTTAAACCATCTAAAGCGGCTAACAAGGTAGGCTTGTCGGCAACCTGTGATAGAACGGTGACATTATCAACGGTCCATTTAAAAGCCAGGTCGCGCATTTCTAATGGCATACCCAATACATGCATAATCACAGAGAGTGGCAGTGGGCGGGTAAAGCCTTCTACAAACTCAAAGCTCTCGCCATAGGGAAGGCCAGCAACCAGTTTATCGGCTAACTCTTCTATCCAGGGGCGGTATTGGGCAACATTTTTGGCCAGGAAAAAGCTTTTTAGTTCATCGCGGTAAGTGTTATGAACAGGGTCATCAACGGTGAGTAGCGTACCTTTACCCAGATCGTAGGTACGGCTCATAGCTTCTACAACATCATCATCCAGCTTTTCATCAGAACCTAAAGCCAGTGCAAAGTCGTTTGAGAACACTTCAGGAGCTTTGTGCGCCTCACGCACCAGATCGTAAGTGGCTACAATCCAAACGCCGGAAGTCGGGTCTTGAAAGACAGGGGCGTCTTCACGCAGGGTCTTATCGAAGTGGTACGGACACTTTAGGGTGTCGTTGTCGAACAGGGGCATATCCGCCAGAGCTCGATTGTCTTTCATGGTTGGTGCAGTCACGATGGGTCTCCATTTTTTGTATTGTCGGAGTAAATTCTTAAGAATAAAAACAGTCAGACGTGACTGTAATTTAAAATTGGCTCGGCTTCAAGTCAATTAAGGCGTGATTTTTTGGCTAAAAGGGCATTTTTAAGTCTTTATTTAGCGGATATAAAAAAGCCCCGATCAAGATCGAGGCTTTTAAAGAGGTGGGCTTGGTCGCTTAGCCTTTTCTTCTTGCTGCACCTAATCCAAGAAGGCCAAGGCCTAGTAGCGCTATTGAGCCGGGTTCTGGCACAGGGGTTGAGTTAGGATCAACGCCGGTAGTGTCAATAAGCTCATAGTGGCTGATGACAGTAAATGTTTGGCTGGATAAATCAATTGGCGAACAGCTATTAGTGTCACAGCCAGTCAAGTTAGCCAGATCTACTACCAAAAACTCTAGAGAAGCTTCATTTTTGTAAACGTAGTGGTCATCAGCACCGTTTAATTGGCCTTGGCCAAATTTTAGTGAGAAGAAGGCTGGGGCATCGTCTTCTTTCTTAACAACCCAGGTCGTTGAGTCTTCAACTTGTTGCCAACCCGTGTTGTTATCTACTTTTACAAAGGAAGTGGGATCAAAAGCCAGACCATTATTGGTCAATACGGCTTCAAATTCATTTTGTTCTGCAGTTTCACCATTGGCAGAGAAGCTGCCGAGGAATGTATCTACACTGCCTACTTCAGACATTAAATAGGCATTTGCCTGCATGCTAAGGGCCATTATTGTGCCGACTAAGGCTATTTTTATCATTGTTTTCATTGTTTTCTACCGTTCCATATCTTTAGTTGTTGTCCTGAGATATGAAAATGCAAAATACGTTCCATTAATTAAATAGCTATAGAAAACAGAGGTTTATTAATTTTCAGATTTATCGTCTTATTGAAAATGTAAACTTTTCCGACGTGGCTGGGAGGGCCAACAACAAGCATAGGAAGCTAATAAGGATTACAGGCCGCTTAATTCTCTTAAATAACGGAATAGCTTCCTGCTAGCAGCAGGTGGCTTTTTATTCTTTAGCTCTTTATTGGCTTGCATGACTATTTGGCGTAAATGCTGACGGTCAGCATCGGGAAAACGCTCCATCACTTCCTCAATCGATTTGTGTCCGCTGGCAATTAAGTGGTCACGCCACTTTTCCAGTTCATGAAACTCTCTGGCTTCTTCCTTGCGGCCATCCTGCAATTTTTGATAGGCGGTGGCCATCGCTTCAGTATCCACTTTACGCATCAACTTGCCGATATATTGCATTTGTCGGCGCAGGCCTTCACGGTGCTTAATTCTACGGGCGGTATGAATGGCTTCTGCCAGGGTTTCATCTTCAATGGGGATGGTGTCCAACTGTCCTTTGCTGAGCTTAACAATAGCCTCGCCCAGTGCCTGTAGCTCCAGCATATCCCGCTTCATTTCTGAGCGGCTTACATAGATGATTTCTTCTTCATCGTTGTCATCAAAGTTATCTTGGTCGTTCATGGTGTACTCATTACATATAGAAAAAAGTGGCCAGGCCGAGGAAGGACATAAAGCCAACCACATCGGTGACGG
This sequence comes from Oceanicoccus sagamiensis, assembly GCF_002117105.1. Classification (GTDB taxonomy): domain Bacteria; phylum Pseudomonadota; class Gammaproteobacteria; order Pseudomonadales; family Dasaniaceae; genus Oceanicoccus; species Oceanicoccus sagamiensis. Next base: position 2,714,190 of record NZ_CP019343.1, read on the forward strand.
TGGTCAGTACCACGCCGCCGGCCAGCGCGGGGTCGATATTTAAGCGGCGCAGGGCGATGGGGATAACCGCACCTGCCAGCCCTGCGGTGACTAAGTTGATGACCATAGCGCCGGCGATAATCATACCGATCAAGGTATCATCAAACCAGAGTGTGACGGCGACAGCGACAATCATGGACCAGCACAGGCCGTTAATAATCCCCACCAGAAATTCTTTGTTAATCAGCCAGCCACTGTTATTGCTACCGACCTGGCCCAGCGCCATACCGCGGATAACCACTGTGAGAGTCTGGGTACCGGCAATGCCGCCCATACTGGCGACAATCGGCATTAAGATAGCCAGAGCAACGACTTTATCGATAGTGCCTTCAAACATATTGATCACGGAGGAGGCTAAAAAGGCAGTCAGCAGATTGATTCCTAGCCACATGGCTCGGCGGGGGGCGGTCTGCAAGACGGGTGCAAAGGTATCTTCATCTTCATCCAGACCGGCGAGACTCATTAGCGAGTGGTCCGCATCTTCACGGATAACATCTACCACATCATCGATGGTGATACGGCCAATCAGTTTACCTTGCTCATCAATAACCGGGGCAGATACCCAGTCGTTGCGCTCAAACAGTGTGGCGACTTCGCCGTCATCCATGCTGGCGGGTATCGCATCAACATCGGTGACCATAATTTCGCGAACGGTAATATTGGGGTCTGAGACCAGCACTTTTCTCAAGGGTAATTGGCCGATATATTCATCGCGGCGATTGACCACGATTAAATTATCGGTCATTTCAGGCAGTTCTTCGTGGCGGCGTAAATAACGCAACACCACTTCCAGAGGTGTCTTTGCCCGCACCGTTATGGCGTCGGTATTCATCATCCCGCCCGCGGTATCCTCAGGGTAAGACAAGACATGCTCAACCCGTTGCCGGTCCTGCTTATCCATCAGTTGCAGAACTTCCCGAATAACCCTGTCAGGCAGTTGCTGCAAAATATCGGCCACATCGTCGGCCTCAAGACCTTCGGTAATGGTCAGCAGTTCTTCGCTATCCATATTGCGCAGAAATTGGCTTTCAATTTCATCGTTGAGATAGGGCAGGATTTCACCTTCGCGCTCAATATCGATTAAGCGCCAAATCACGGCACGGGTTTTAGGCGGAGATGATTCAATCACATGGGCCACATCCGGTGCGGGCAGGCTATTGAGCATGCGTCGCACCTGGATAAAGGCACCACTTTCCAGCGCTTGGTTGAGCTGGTCGAGGTGGTCCAGGCTATGAATAGTATCTGCTGTTGCTGGCATTGTTGCTCCGCCGAGGATAGAAACGCTATTGGCAGTTTAGGTGAACGGCGTCAATTATCCAGAAAAGCAGGGAAATCAACAAGATAACACAGTGAATTAGTACGGAGTGGGCGGCTTATTCGCCTTCGTCAAAGCGATTATTAATCAGGGTGGAGATAGCATCCAGCGCTTTCTGCTCATCGTTGCCATCAAATTCCAGATCAAGCTCGGTGCCTTTGCTGGCCGCTAGCATCATCACTGACATAATACTTTTGCCATCGACCATCTTGCCATCTTTGCCGGCTTTAATATCGCAGCCAAAGGCTGAGGCGGTGGTGACAAACTTGGAGGCGGCTCTGGCATGCAGCCCCAGTTTATTAATAATAGTGATGGTTGTTTTTATCATAGTGTTAGAGTGAATACTGTCGCTATTTAGCGGTTAAACGGTCCAATTCGCGGTGGCGGATTTGAACGTTGTTATAGTGTTGCTCAAAATGCCGGCCCAGTCGTTCAGCCATATATACTGAGCGATGTTGACCGCCGGTGCAACCAATGCCCACGGTAATATAGCTGCGGTTATTATGTTCAAATAGCGGCAGCCATTTGATCAGGTAATCTTTAATATCGCTATACATCTCATTAACATCGTCTTCTTTATTCAGAAAATCTATCACCGGTTGGTTTTGCCCGGTCAGGGCGCGCAGTGAAGGGTCCCAGTGTGGGTTGGGCAGAATACGAATGTCGTAAACAATATCGGCATCGACGGGAACGCCCTGTTTAAAACCGAAGGACTGGAACAGGATGGAAATACCGTCACTGTCTTTTTCTACTAGCCGGGATTTAATCAGTGTACGCAGTTCATGCAGACTCATGCTGCTGGTATCGATGGTCAGGGTGGCGATATCGGCGATGGGTTCCAGTAGCTTGCGCTCGTTAATAATCGCCTCGGTCAATGCCGTATGTTTATTGCTTAAAGGATGACGGCGGCGAGTTTCACTAAAGCGAACAATCAGTTTTTCGCTATCGGCATCTAAAAATAAGATGTCGATATCAAGGTCGTCGGGCTTGTTATAAACCAGGTCCACCAGATTAGATAAATCCTGGCTGGCATTGCGGGCGTCAACACAGATGGCGACTTTGTTGTGTTCCTGAGCGCTACTACTTTGCAGGTGGCCTACCGTTTGCGGGATTAACGCCACGGGCAGGTTGTCGATGCAGTAATAACCTTCATCTTCTAATAGGTTGAGGGCGGTACTTTTACCGGAGCCGGAGCGTCCGCTGATAATCACTAGCTTCATTGGCCAAACCTTGGCTGTTGATAGAATTGGTTTTACTGTTTATACGTGCTGGCCTGCGTTGTTGATCAGATTCATTGAGGCTTAATGAGCAATGGCCAGTTGGTAAAGGCCTTCATTGCTGTTAGCTGTGCGCAGTTGCTGGCAAAAAGACGCGTCGCTAAACAGCTCTGCCAGTGTGGCTAAGACATTAAGATGCTCGTCATGTGCCTGTTCAGGCACCAGCAGCACAAACAGTAAATCAACCGGTTGACCATCAATGGCATCAAAATCCACCGCGTCATCCAGCTTAATCAGGGTGCCGATAATTTGCTGGCATTGGGTTATCCGGCAATGGGGGATGGCAATGCCATTGCCCAGACCGGTACTGCCGAGTTTTTCTCGGGCCACTAAATTATCAAATAATTGATTGGGGTTAAAGTCGGACAAGTCCTGGCAGATAAATTGCGAAATATTTTCTAATACACGTTTCTTACTGCTGCCCGGTGCACCGCAAAGGGTGCGGCCGGGACTTAGGATACTATCGAGTTTCATGGTTTACAGTGATTTACCCTTATTCTTCTTAGCTTAATACTAAAGAGTCAGGACTGTGTCAGCATTAGCGAGACGCAGCCCCTTGCTTGCGGTTGGTATTTTTTTCTTTGTGTTTAATCAACTGCCGGTCGAGCTTGTCGGTCATTTGATCAATGGCGGCATACATATCTTCTGACTCGCAGGCAGCAAATAAATCGGCACCGGCAACATGCACTGAGGCCTCTGCCTTTTGGATCAATTTTTCTACGGTGAGCGTGACATCGGTTTTGGTGATGTTGTCAAAATGACGCTGAAGCTTGGAGAGTTTGGTGTTGACGTATTCGCGGAGTGCGGGGGTGACTTCTACGTGGTGTCCACTAACATTAATTTGCATAAGCTGCTCCTTTCAGTTGTGGTATTTAAGTTACTCTTTGAGGTTCAATCTGTCGAGTGTAAAAATCAATTTGGCAGCAGATTTTTATGGGATTGGCCGCAAATGTTACAAACCATGGATTCAGACTAGCCGTTTTCGCTCATTCGATGGGGGAATCATCAGCGACTCGCGGTACTTGGCGATGGTGCGTCTGGCGACCTTAATCCCCTGATCACCCAGCTCGACAGTAATTTTGCTATCGCTTAAGGGCTTTTTGGGGTTTTCTGCGGCAATCAGTTTCTTGATCAGGGCGCGGATAGCGGTGGATGAGCACTCGCCACCGGAGTCTGTGCTCACATGGCTGGAGAAGAAGTACTTCAGCTCAAAGATACCCCTGGGGGTATGCATATACTTCTGTGTGGTTACTCGGGATATGGTGGACTCATGCATTTCAACCGCTTCGGCAATATCGTGTAAAACCAGGGGTTTCATGGCCTCTTCGCCGTACTCCAAAAAGCCGCGTTGGTGTTCTACGATTTTGGTGGCTACTTTCATCAGCGTTTCATTACGGCTTTGCAGGCTTTTCAAAAACCAGCGGGCTTCTTGCAGGTTGTCCCGCAAAAAGGTGTTGTCATCGCTATTGTCGGCGCGTTTGACCAGCGAGGCGTAGTCGCTGTTAATACGTAATTTGGGGGAGATATCGGGGTTAAGCTCCACCGTCCAGCGGCCTTTGATCTTTTTCACATAGACATCCGGGACGATGTATTCCGTGGTGTCTGGAGAAATCATCTCCCCTGGATTAGGGTTCAGGCTTTGAATCAGGCTAAGCACTTCCCGCAGGTCTGGCTCTTTTAGCTTGCTGCGGCGCATCAGCTGGGCGTAATCACGGTTACCCAGCAGCGATAGGTGGCGGTCAATCACGTTCTTGGCTTCTTTGAGCCAGGGGGTATCAGCGGATAGCTGATTCAGTTGAATCATCAGGCACTCTTGCAAATCCATGGCAGCAACACCCGGAGGGTCAAACTGCTGAATGCCGTGCAGTACCGCGACGATCTCATCAAGCTCGATATCGGGGTTATCTTTGTTAAAGCTGGTATGCAGTTGTTCTGGCGATTGGGTCAGGCGGCCATTGGCGTCTACGGCATCGATAATGGCCATGCCAATACTGCGGTCCACATCGGACATACGGGTCAGGTTAAGCTGCCATAACAGATGATCTTGCAGGGACTCGGTAATACTGTTGCGGGAATCAAAATCAAAGTCTTCGCTGGATGAAGCCTGGGATGAGCTGGGGGTGGCGGCCGGTGCGCTGGATTGGTAAACGTCGTCCCACTGGGTATCGACTGGCAGGTCTTCTGGAATATTGTCCTGCCAATCGCTATCAGCGGCAGGCCCTTCCACTTCGGCAGTTTCAGTCTTCTTCTCGGTATTGTCGCTAAAATCGACTTCTTCGGTTTTGACCTGTTCCTGGTCACTATCGCTTTTTCGTTCGGTATCTTGTTCTTCATTGACGTCAAGCATTGGGTTACTTTCCAGTGCTTGCTGGATCTCTTGTTGCAGGTCGAGCGTAGAGAGTTGCAGTAATTTAATCGCCTGTTGTAGCTGAGGCGTCATCGTCAGTTGTTGACCGATTTTAAGCTGTAGCGATTGTTTCATAGGCTATCGTATTACCCATACTGCATATCTCTTGCCACGAATATAGCGCTTGTTGGTACAGCGGTGCCGCTTCGAGATATGGGTTACTTAGTGTCTTACGTGATTGAAAAATAACAAATATTTAGAAATATTACTTGTTAAACTTAAGGATAGTGTAGCGGTGGTTTTTGCTACTAGCAATACTTATACCGATTTTGCGAAAAACTCCCATTTTTTTACAATACAAATTGGTGTCCAAGGTAAATATCCCGCACCTTTTTGTTATTTAACACCGTTTCGGCATCGCCTTCAGAGATAATATGGCCTTCCCCTACAATATAGGCCTTCTCACAGATATCCAGCGTCTCACGGACATTGTGGTCAGTAATCAATACGCCAATCCCCAAGGTTTTCAGGTGAGTGATAATTTGTTTGATATCGCCAACAGAGATGGGGTCTACCCCGGCAAAGGGTTCATCCAGCAGGATAAAGGAGGGCTCAGTGGCCAGTGCGCGGGCAATCTCTACCCGGCGCCGTTCGCCCCCCGATAGCGCCATACCGAGGCTGTCGCGGATATGGGTGATATGAAACTCCTGTAGCAGGCTCTCCAGTTTATCGCTGCGCTGCTGTTTGCTGAGTTCGCTGCGCGTCTCCAGAATGGCACTGATATTGTCAGCCACCGTCAGTTTGCGAAATATCGAGGCTTCCTGAGGTAAATAGCCTATACCCTCACGGGCCCTGCCATGCATGGATAGGCCGGTCAGGTCGTTACCATTGAGCTGAATATTGCCTTTATCGGCTGTGACGATGCCGACAATCATATAAAAACAGGTGGTTTTACCGGCACCGTTAGGCCCCAGCAAACCGACAATCTGGCCGCTGTGGACTTCCAGTGAAACGTCTTTGACCACTTGGCGACCTTTATAGGCTTTGGCCAGGTTGTTGGCTGTCAGTACAGACATGGTCTTCCTTATGGTTGCTTTGAATTGTTATTCTCAGTCGTGGGGCTGGCTTCGGTGTCGCTACTGGTTTCAGGGATCAGTACCATCTGCACACGGCTGGACTCATCTTTTCCGCCCTGTGCCTTAACTTGCTCCGAGGCGATATTATATTCGATTTTCTGGCCGGTGACGGTAGTGCCATTTTGCTCAATGGATGCATTATCGCTCAAAATCACCGTGTCCTGTTTTAAACGATAATCCAGTTTATTGGCATCGGCCTTAATGGGGGCTTTGGCGGGGTCAGACTGTTGTTCAAAGTGGGCTGGCTTGCCCAGGGCGACAATCGATATCACTTTTCTGTTTTTGCTGCGGACGACGATATGGTCGCCAGAAATTTTTAGTGAGCCCTGAGTCATCAGTACATTGCCAAAATACTCGGTGATTTCACCGTCTGTGTTGGTCTTCTGGCTGGCTCGGTCAGACTGGATATTGATCGGCAGTTTACTGTCTTCAGGCAGAGCCATTGACGTTTGATGTAACAAAGCCAGCACAAGTGTAGCCAGGGTGTAGCTTAATCTATGGCGCATTTTCGGGTACCGCTGTAGGTTCATATTGTCCCCTGACCTGATCGAGTAGGGCGATATTTTTGCTCGTTAAGTTGGCCTTCATGCCGATGGCTCTGGTAAAGCCGTTATTGTTACGCAGGGTAACCGGTTTGTCAGTATTAGCCAGCTTGGCATTGGGGTAAATAAAAAGCTGGGGTGTTTTTAACGACGATTGTTTGTTCTCGTTAATAATTTCTACACGTTGTTCCAGATCCACTTTATTGCCGCCGTCATACACAGTGCCGGTTAGTGCGTGAATTTCCCAGGTTGCCTGGCCCGCTTGAAAAACCTGAAAATAAGGCATTTTTAAACTAACAGTATCGGCTTTGGGGTTATGTTCGAGTGTCTCGCTATTCATAATAAAATCTAAGAGCCCCGCCTCGTCATACTGCCGTGTATGGCTATTAGTCAGGTAAAAGTCTGGCCGTTGTTTGGCTTTGCTGGTGCTGGTAAATGTGGGGGGAGTGCCCGTCTCGGAATACGCCAATAAAAACACCAGCAACACCAGCCCCGCGATGGCTGCGATAAGAGTATTGATATTTCTGGTGCTAAATAGTTTCATCAGTTTTCAGTTTTCAGTTTTCAGTTTTAAGCAACACCGGCGTTGAGTAAGTCGTGCAGGTGGACTGCGCCAATAGGCTGCTTGTCCTCATCAATAACCGCGAGCACGCTGATCTTACCATTATCCATAATTGCCAGCGCTTCGGCGGCTAACATATTGGCGCTGGCGGTTTTACAGTCGGTGGTCATTACGTCGTTGATGGTGGTGTTGTGAATATCAATATTCTGGTCCAGTGTGCGGCGCAAATCACCATCAGTAAAAATACCCAGCAGGATATTGTCTGTGCCGACAATAGTGGTCATGCCCAGGCCTTTGCTGGTGACTTCAAGCAGGGCATCACTCAGTTTGGTGCCGCTATTGACCTTGGGTATTAACTGGCCGGTGTGCATGACATCAGACACTTTTAACAACAGCCTGCGCCCCAGTGCGCCGCCGGGGTGAGAGAAGGCAAAATCTTCGGCGCTAAAGCCTTTTGCTTCCAGCAGCGCGATAGCCAGCGCATCACCCATCACCAGCGAGGCGGTGGTGCTGGAGGTTGGGGCCAGGTCCAGCGGGCAGGCTTCTTCGCTGACTTTAACATTGAGATCCACATCCGCGGATGTTGACAGGGTGGATTGTGCATTGCCGGTCATGCTAATCAGCGGTGTGCCCATTCTTTTTAGCAGTGGCAGCAGGGTCAGTACCTCGGCGGTATTTCCAGAGTTTGATAGCGCGAGAACCACATCGTCAGGGGTGATCATACCCATATCACCGTGGCTGGCTTCACCGGGGTGTACAAACATGGCCGGTGTGCCAGTACTGGCCAGTGTGGCTGCTATTTTGGTGCCAATATGGCCCGACTTGCCCATGCCGGTGACCACGACGCGGCCTTTGCAGGCCAGCATTAATTCGCAGGCCTGGTCAAAACGGTGGTCGATCCGGTCGATGAGTTCGTTGACGGCATCTCTTTCCATGGTAATGGTGCGCAGGGCAGACTTTCTGAATAGAGATGAGGAAGGTTCAGTCATAACTCAATAATGCTCTTTTGGTTGATAGCGCAAGGGCTGTGATTATTAAGGGTGTCATAAGGGTGCGGCGACCGGAAACAGTAAATAATAATAAGCGAAATAACACAACAACAATAAGGCTCCATCGCCGCGGCCAATCGTCGCTACATGTTTTGCGCTGAGTGCTGGTTCAGCTAAAGTCTGCGCCTGCCTATTATAGCGCCATTGGCGCAGCCACATTAAGACTGCCAGTAGCACCGTTAGTGCCGTCATAAAGATATAATCACGGTTAAACACCGCGGTTTCAAGTGTGTCCGGCGCAATCAGCGCTGGCATAGCCATAACCGCCAGCAGGTTAAATAGATTGGAACCAACCACATTGCCAATGGCGATATCATGGTGGCCTTTAAGGGCGCTGGCAGCGCTGGCGGCCAGTTCGGGTAAGCTGGTACCAATCGCGACTACCGTTAAGCCAATAATCAATTCACTGACACCGAAAGCCAGGGCAATTTCTCTGGCGCCCCAGACCAGTAACCTTGAACTCAGCACTAATAGCACCAGCCCCAGAAAGAATAGCCACCAGGCCTTGCTCTGGGTTAATTCAGGAATATGTTCAACATCGGCTTCATGCTCGGCATCGGGTTGATGGGATTTACTATTAACCAGATAGTAGAAAATACCCGCCAGTATCAGTAAAAAGGCCACGCCGTCCATCAGTCCCAGATGGTGGTCATAGAGAAAAAAGATGGCAGCAAAGGTGGCGCCCAGAAGCAGGGGGATTTCTCGCCTAAGCAGTGTTTTGGAGATGGGGATTGGAGAGATTAATGCGGTAACCCCCAGCACCAGGCCAATATTAGCCAGATTAGAGCCCAGTGCATTGCCTACTGCCAGACCTCCGGCGTTATCCATGGCCGCATTAATGGCCACAATAATCTCAGGTGCGGATGTACCCAGAGCCACAATTGTCAGACCGATCATAATCGGTGCCATGCCCAGATTACGGGCGATACCGGCGGCGCCAGCGACAAAGCGGTCGGCGCTCCAGATTAAGCCAATAAAGCCGATGATAATGGCGGAGAGAGTAAGAAGCATAAGTCGGGGCTTATCGGCTGGTTTATGGGTGGCAGCATTATATAGAGCTTGAGCAGAAAGGGTATTGTTTCTAGCCGCTGCGATGAACTTAAATCAGCGCTAAGGCTCTGATAAAAGGCATCATTTGGCCAGCAGGCCTTTTACCAGCGAGCATTTTTAGTTACATTATCGGCATAATTAAATGTCAGGGTAGTCGGGAACGGATTTTATGAAGGTATTACAGACAGTGGCATCGATTGCTGCTTATTCCACCAGGGTTTTATTGCTGTCGCTGATGGTGAGTTTGTCGGCCGCTACAGCGATGGCTCAGTCAGTGCCCGCCGCGGCTCAACAGGCGCCCAGTGCCAATGATGTGGTGCAGGCGACGACAGATCGGGTGATGAAAATTATCACTGACGCTCAGGTCTATTACGAGACTGACCCCAACCGTTTTTATCTGGAGATTGAAGCGGTACTGGCTGATGTTGTTGACTTCAATAGTTTTGCCCGCGGCGTTATGGGCCCTTATGCCAGTAAAAAGCAGTATATGGCGCTGAAAACACCAGAGGAAAAAAACGCCTTTAAGGGCCGTATGAAGCGTTTTGCCGATACTTTCAAAGATGGCCTGGTACAAACCTATGCCAAGGGCTTGCTGGCGTTTAACGGCAATCGAATTGAAGTGCTGCCACCCGCAGAGGGCGCGGCTACAGAGGGCAGTGTCACCGTTATCCAGCATATTTATGGTGAGAGTGAAAAGCCCTATGTCGTGCAGTATAAAATGCGTAAAAACCGTTCGGGTGAGTGGAAGTTGCGCAATGTAACGATTGAGGCCATTAATTTAGGCAAGGTTTACCAGAGCCAATTTAGTTCTGCGGCAAAGCAATACAATGGCGATATTGATGCTGTTATCGATAATTGGTCAGTTGACCCTACCTCTAAGGATGCTGATGCTTAAGTCAATTGCGCTTCACAGAGCAATGACGACTCGCTATTAGCCCCCGTTTTCCGTACAATCGCCGCCTTTTCCGAGTTACCGAGCCTGCTTGTCGCAATCCCTCGGTAGCTCAATAAATAGTCTGCTAATCTGTCAATAGTCTTATCCGGGCTGTGGAGTTAAATATGGAACCCGAAAACGTCAAACAACTGCTGCAAGCACATCTCGACGATTGCGATATTGAGGTGGCAGGCGATGGCCGTCATTTTGATATTACGGTGGTAGGTGATGTTTTTGAGGGCCTGAATGCGGTCAAAAAACAGCAGCTGGTTTATGCTGCGCTAAATCCACAGATTGCTGACGGCAGCATTCACGCCGTTAATATGAAGACGTTTACCCGCGCCGAATGGCAGCAAAATAACTAGGTCCTTTTAATGGATAAATTACTGATTAGTGGTGGCTCAACGCTCAATGGCGAGATTCGGATTTCCGGCTCGAAAAATTCAGCGCTTCCCATTTTAGCGGCAACACTGCTGTGTGATGAAATCGTCACCATTCGCAATCTGCCCCACCTGCATGACATTACTACCATGATTGCGCTATTGCGCTGCATGGGGGTGGATGTGGTTATTGATGAAATGCTGGGTATTGAAGTTAATGCCAATACCATTGAAGACTTAACCGCACCTTATGAGTTGGTTAAAACCATGCGCGCCTCGATTTTAGTGTTAGGACCAATGCTGGCGCATTTTGGTGAGGCCAATGTTTCCTTCCCCGGTGGTTGTGCCATTGGTAGTCGTCCGGTGGATTTGCACTTGCGAGGCCTGGAGGCACTGGGTGCCAAAGTGGATGTTGATGAGGGGTATATTCGGGCCAAGGTTGATGGTCGCTTAAAGGGCGCTCATATCTTGATGGATACGGTTACCGTTGGCGGTACCGAAAATATTATGATGGCTGCGGCATTGGCCGAAGGTACCACCGTGATTGAAAATGCCGCTCGCGAACCGGAAGTGGTTGATTTGGCCGAGTGTCTTAACGCTATGGGTGCCAAGGTGAGTGGTCACGGCACACCTACTATCACCATTGAGGGCGTTGAACGCTTACATGGCTGTGAATACTCGGTGATGCCTGACAGAATTGAAACCGGTACCTATTTGGTGGCAGCAGCAGCGACTGGTGGGCGGGTTAAATTAAAAGATACCCGCTCCGATATTTTAGAAGCAGTATTGGTTAAATTAGAAGAAGCTGGTGCCAAAATTACCTCTGGCGAAGATTGGATAGAGTTAGATATGGAAGGGCGCAGGCCGCAAGCGGTTAATATCAAAACCGCCCCTTATCCTGCTTTCCCCACGGATATGCAGGCGCAATTTACCGCCATGAATGCAATCTCGGAAGGGACGAGCCGAGTGACAGAAACGGTATTTGAAAACCGCTTAAACCAGACCCAGGAAATGAATCGCATGGGCGCCAAGATTTCTATCGAAGGCAATACCGCGATTATACAGGGCACTGATAAATTGCAATCGGCTCCGGTAATGGCCTCCGATCTTAGGGCTTCGGCCAGTTTGGTGATTGCGGGATTAATTGCAGAGGGTGATACGGTGATTGATCGTATCTACCATATCGATCGCGGCTATGAATGTATCGAAGAGAAACTACAGCTACTGGGCGCCAATATTCGCCGCTTGGCGAAGTAGTTAAAGCACTTAATAGATAGAAAGAAAAGCACTATGGACCAACAAGTTATTATCGCCCTAACCAAAGGTCGTATTCTCAAAGAGACGCTACCGTTATTGGCGGCGGCCGGTATTGAGCCGATTGAAGATATTAGTAAAAGTCGCAAGTTGATTTTTGATACCAATCAAGCGGATATCCGTCTTTTGGTGATCCGTGGCTCGGATGTGCCGACCTATGTACAGCATGGCGCTGCTGATATGGGCGTGTCCGGCAAAGATATGTTGTTAGAAGCCGGTGGTGCTGATTTATATGAGTCTCTGGATTTAAATATTTCAAAATGCCGGTTAATGACAGCCGGGCTGGTTGGTAAAGCATTGCCCCAGGGCCGAGTGCGTATCGCTACTAAATTTACCAATGTCGCCAAGCGTTATTGTGCAGAAAAAGGCATCCAGGCAGATATTATTAAATTATATGGTGCCATGGAGTTGGCGCCGTTAATGGATTTGGCGGATATGATTGTTGATATCGTGGATACCGGCAATACCCTAAAAGCTAATGGTATGGAACCACAGGATTTAATTGCCGATATTAGTTCGCGTCTGGTGGTTAATCGTGCCGCGATGAAGCGCAAACATCAGCGTATTTCGCAAATTATTGAACAGCTGCGCGCAGCGGTAGAGGCGGCTTAAATGTCTGGCTCCATCACTCGATTGCATGCCAATCAAGCGGATTTTGAACAGCGCTTAAGCCAGTTGTTGGCTTGGGATGCGGTGTCTGATGAGTCTGTTGTCGGCGTGGTTGATGAAGTGATTGCTGCTGTGAAAGAACGTGGTGATCAAGCGCTGTTAGACTATACCAATCGCTTTGATCGTACGAATGCCAATGCCATGACTGAACTGGTTATGGATAAAGTGCAAATAGCACAATCCCTGTCGATGATCTCGGCAGAAGAGCGGGCGGCACTGGAAACAGCGGCCCATCGAATTCGCTCCTACCATGAACACCAAAAGCAAGATTCCTGGTCCTATACCGAAGCGGATGGCACCGTGCTGGGGCAGCAAATTACGGCGCTGGAAAAAGTGGGTGTCTATGTCCCCGGCGGTAAAGCAGCTTATCCATCCACGGTATTGATGGATGTGATTCCCGCTAAAGTGGCGGGTGTTGAACAAATTGTTATGACCAGCCCGACACCCGATGGCGAAATTAATCATATTGTATTGGCCGCAGCGGCGATTGCCGGTGTAGACCAGGTTATAACTGTTGGCGGTGCGCAGGCGATTGCCGCTTTGGCTTATGGTACTGATACGATTCCACAGGTGGATAAAATTGTTGGGCCGGGCAATATTTTTGTGGCAACGGCCAAGCGTCAGGTCTTTGGCCAGGTTGGTTTGGATATGATTGCCGGGCCTTCAGAAATTTTAGTGATCTGCGATGGGCAAACCGACCCTGACTGGATTGCCATGGATTTATTTTCACAGGCCGAGCACGATGAAGATGCTCAGTCTATTTTGGTTTGTCCCGATGCCGACTTTATCGATCAGGTTGAAGCCAGTATCAAAAAATTACTGCCAACGCTGGAACGGGAAGCGATTGCTTCAGCCTCTCTGTATAACCGCGGTGCTTTAATTCAAGTGGAAGATATGGCGCAGGCGATTGCCGTGTGTAACCGTATTGCACCGGAGCACTTGGAATTATCCGTTGAAGATCCAGAGGCACTGTTACCGCAGATTAAACATGCAGGCGCTATCTTTATGGGGCGCTACACCTCGGAAGCATTGGGCGACTATTGTGCTGGCCCCAACCATGTTTTACCGACCTCGGGTACGGTGCGTTTTTCATCGCCGTTGGGTGTATATGATTTTCAAAAGCGCAGTTCAATTATTCACTGCTCGGAGGAAGGAGCCTCTGAGTTGGGTAAGGTCGCTTCTGTGTTGGCTCGGGGCGAATCGTTAACAGCTCACGCCCGTTCTGCGGAATACCGTATTAAAAAATAACCTTATCCGTAGGGTGGATTATAATCCACTACATCCTGCCTCCTGATCGTTCAAAATGGGTGGATTATAATCCACCCTACGGGGCGGTTTTATTCTCTGGAGTTTGGTCGGCTGCCCACTACGGCATTCACATTCATGGTTTGACCTTCCCTGACAATTTCAATAGCGACTTCTTCGCCGGGGCGGGTGGCGGCAATAAGATTCATTCCCGCATGGCCATCACCTACCGGTTGGCCGTTAATACTGGTAATAATATCGCCCCCCATTAAACCGCTGTCGTCAGCTGGTCCGTCGCGATAAGTGCCGGTGATAATAACGCCATTGTTAAAGGGCAAGTTATACGATTCTGCAATCGTGCCGGGTACTGCCTGCACCTCAATACCCAGCCAGCCCCTGATTACTTTTCCATACTGGATAAGGTCGGACATAATTCTTAAGGCCAGATCAGAAGGCGTGGCCAGGCCAATGCCCTGTGAGCCACCGGAATTACTTTGAATGGCCGTATTAATCCCGAGCAAATGGCCCTGAGCATCAACTAATGCGCCACCTGAATTACCGGGGTTAATCGCAGCATCGGTTTGAATAAAATTTTCATAGGTGGTCAGCCTTAAACCATAGCGGCCCGTGGCGCTGATAATGCCCTGGGTCACGGTGTGGCCAAACCCATAGGGGTTGCCAATAGCCAGTACCACATCGCCGACCATGGCCTGTGACGGATCGCCGATGGTAATAGTTTCGAGATTGTTTAAGCTGATTTTCAATACCGCTAAATCGGTTTCCGGGTCGGTACCTATCACCGAGGCCAGTGCTTCGCGGCCATCTTGCAGCAGCACTAAAATTTCATCGGCATCTTTAATCACATGATTGTTCGTTAGAATATAGCCATTAGGATTAATAATAATGCCGGAGCCCAAACTGCGTTCTACCCGTTCTTTCTGCCGGATATTATTTTTCTGTAAAAAGTAACGGAAAAAAGGGTCTCTGTATTTAGGGGGTAGCTCCTGAGTGACTCTCTTGCTGGTATAAATATTTACCACGGCAGGGGCTGCTTGCTTTACCGCTTGTGAATAAGAATAGGGGCCTTGTGAGCCAGGTGGGGCTGTAATTTGCTGGCTTTGGCCGCTGCCCGGATGATTGTTTAGCCCTAACAGGTTGGGGAAGTGGTCCAAAATAATTATAGCGGCTAATAAACCGCATACTACCGGCCAGCGCAAAAATTGGAGCAGCTCTTTCATCGTTTGGTTAAACCACGCTTGAGATTTACTATTGATGCTGTAGCCTACCATGAGTTTTGTTTGAGTACTAAGAGTGAGTCGCTATGCCGGTTAGTTTAAAAGAGCTTTTAAGCTGTACAAATACGTTATTAAAGCCTGAGGTTTTTAATGATTACTGCCCCAATGGTTTACAGGTACAAGGCAGCGATACGATCCAGACATTGGTTGCCGGTGTTACCGCCAGTCAGGCGTTGATTGATCGGGCTATAGCCGCCAACGCCGATGCGTTATTGGTTCATCATGGTTTTTTCTGGAAAGGGGAAGACCCTTGTGTGGTCGGTATCAAATATCGGCGTCTCCAGGCGCTGCTGGATCATAATATTAATTTAATCGCCTACCATTTGCCCCTCGATGCTCATCCGGTGATGGGTAACAATGCCCAGTTGGCCAATCTACTGGGTTTAACGGTTACCGGCGGTTTGGAGCCCCATAACCCAAACTCGGTCGGCAATGTCGGGCGTTTAGCCGCGGCTATGCCCGCCGCCGATTTTTGTCAGCAAGTGGCCAAAGCGCTGGGCCGTGAACCTTTATTAATCCAGAGTGGTGATCACCCTATTGAGACTATCGGCTGGTGTACTGGCGCTGCTCAGGGTTATATCGATCAGGCGGCTATGCAGGGGGTGGATGCTTATCTTTCCGGCGAGGTGTCTGAACCTACGGTACATAGTGCCCGAGAATTGGGTGTGCACTATATCGCTGCCGGGCATCATGCAACAGAGCGTTACGGTGTGCAGGCGGTGGGGGAATATTTAGCGGCGGAGTTTAAACTGGATTACCAATTTATTGATATTGATAATCCGGTTTAGTGAGGGCATAAACCCCTACATTCTGTCTTCAGATGCCAACACGCCTTCAATTTCTTGCTGGCGTTCTTGTTTCTCCAATCCAAACTCTTCATTCAGCATGCCGGGTTCGTTCGGAGCCACTTTAGGCGCATAGTCTAACGGTGGAGTGATGGTGTCCGTGGCGACATTCTCTATCGTGGCGGCATCGTTATCATCACCTAGCGCTTTTAAGGATTGGCTGGCATTGTCGCCGGCTAACAGTTGTGCCCCTTTGGCCAGATGGGTATGTACATCCCGGTAGCTGGTGGTTAACTGATTCAGTAGCTCGGCGGTTTCTACAAAATGCTCAGACACTTCGCTCTGGTAGCTTTCCTGTTGCTGCTGCATTTCATTAAGGTGCTGTTCAAGCTGCTGCTGTGACTGCCGTGAAGGGGAGGTGCGTTGAGTAATGATATAGCCTGCGACTAAACCAATAATAGCGGCGGCAATAGCAACAGTAATAACAAGTTCCAGAGAGTACACTAAGTCAGTCCTTCATGATGGGTGGGTTTGTGCGGCTAGTATAACCTTTAAATCTGTCCGTACCCAGAGTTCTATGTCCATCCCCTTCAATTGCCAACCCTGCTTTATCTAGGTAAAGTGGCCGGCTTTTATCGATCGACGCAATTATTCAGTCATTATGACCCCAAAAGAGCGCTATCAAGCTGATTTGCAACAGCCCGATTTCTCCTATGACCCCGCTCAGGAGCAGGCCGTAGAATATTTGCAGGATATGTACGAGCGCCTGCTGGCCGCTGAAAAGCCCGCTGCCGAGAGCCTGCTGTCGCGCGTTATGGGCAAGTTTAAGGCCCCTGTGCCTGCGGAGCCGGTTAAAGGCCTTTATTTTTGGGGTGGGGTGGGCCGCGGTAAAACCTACCTGATGGATGCCTTCTACGACTCATTGCCCTTTGAGCAGAAAATGCGCGCCCACTTCCATCGCTTTATGCAACGGGTACACAAAGACCTGGCAAAGCTTGATGGCCAAAAGAACCCCCTAAATCTGGTGGCCGATCAGTTGGCCAGTGAGGCTAAGGTGATCTGCTTTGATGAGTTTTTTGTTTCGGATATTACCGATGCAATGATTCTGGCGGGGTTGTTCGAGCAATTATTCGCCCGTGGTGTCAGCCTGGTGGCTACCTCCAATATTGTGCCTGACGGCCTGTATAAAGATGGCCTGCAACGCAGCCGCTTTCTCCCCGCCATTGCGCTATTAAATGCACATACCGAAGTGGTTAATGTGGATGGGGGTATTGATTACCGCCTTAGGGCTCTGGAGCAGGCCGAGCTCTACCACTTTCCGCTAGATGATGAAGCGGATAAAAGCCTTGAAAGGTCGTTTACCAGCCTTAATCCTGACGAGCAGCATATTCTGCGCAATGAGCCGCTGGATATAGAGGGGCGCCCGATTATTGCCCGCTGTGTCTCAGATGATGTGGTCTGGTTTGATTTTACAGCGCTGTGTGACGGGCCCCGTAGCCAGAATGACTATATTGAGCTGGCCCGCGAGTTTCACGCTGTGCTGGTTAGTGATGTGCCCCAAATGGATACCCATGCCGATGATCTGGCACGCCGTTTTATCAATCTGGTTGATGAGTTTTATGACCGCAATGTCAAATTGGTGATTTCTGCTGAGGTGTCCCTCGAGCAATTGTATTTGGGCAATAAGCTCAGTTTTGAATTTGAGCGTACCCAGAGTCGTCTATTAGAAATGCAGTCCCATGACTACCTGGCTCTGGAGCACCGCCCCTAATAACCGTAGGGTGGATTATAATCCACCAGAACAGGCTGCCAGCAAAAAGGTGGATTATAATCCACCCTACGCTAAGTCATTGGAATATTGGGTAATAAGCCCGTTATTTCTCTCTGAATTAACTCGCCAAAGCCCTTGATCTACCGCCCTCATCTCTGTACAATCCGCGCTCTTCGTAAATACGAGTCCCTGCTCTCAAGTTAGTAGCACCTCTACAATATAGGTTGTTAAAAAGATGAAAACCTTCAGTGCAAAGCCGGATTCTGTACAGCGCGATTGGTTCGTGGTAGATGCCGATGGCAAAACCCTGGGTCGATTAGCTACAGAAATCGCACACCGCTTGCGTGGCAAGCATAAAGCCGAATACACCCCACACGTTGATACAGGCGATTATATCGTCGTTGTTAATGCTGAGAAAATCCAGGTTACTGGTAATAAAGCAAAAGACAAAATCTATTACCGTCACACTGGTTATGTTGGTAACTTAAAGTCCATCAGCTTCGAGAAGCTAATCGATAAAGCCCCTGAGCGCGCCATTCAGAATGCGGTTAAAGGCATGTTGCCTCGCAATCCTCTGGGTCGCACTATGTTTAGAAAGCTGAAAGTCTATGCTGGTTCTGAACATCCCCATGCTGCTCAGCAGCCTCAACCACTTAACGTATAACGGACGGAACTATGTCAGCTACTCAATATTACGGTACCGGCCGTCGTAAAACTTCAACAGCCAGAGTTTTCTTAAAGTCTGGTTCCGGTGAAATCACTATCAATAAGCGTTCTATCGACACCTACTTCGGTCGTGAAGTGGCCCGTATGATTGTTCGTCAGCCTCTAGAACTTGTCGAAATGACTGATAAGTTTGACCTGAATATCACTGTTGCCGGTGGTGGCAGCTTTGGTCAGGCCGGTGCAATCCGTCACGGCATTACTCGCGCTCTTATGGAGTATGACGAGAGCCTGCGTCCAGCTCTGCGTGCTGAGGGTTATGTAACCCGTGATGCTCGTGAAGTTGAGCGTAAGAAAGTTGGCCTGCGTAAAGCACGTAAGAAGCCACAGTTCTCAAAACGTTAATTGTTGGTTGTATTTCGCGCTTGGCAGGGTTGTTAACCGCATTGCCAAGCCTCGCAAAGAAACGTCCACGATTGCTAAAGTCTGGGCGTTTTTTTATGACTGTTGATAGGGTTTTCGCTATCAATGGAGAAAACAGCAGATTTTGACTGTTTACTTTTTGGTTTTGACTGTTATACAGGGGGAAGCCCTTGAATTATCTAGGGTTAATTCTTGTAAGCAGGGGGCAACTTCTTTACTATTTGGCCCCATTCAAAGCAGATATCTGCGGTTTTAGAGAAACTTTTCAAAAATCCGTGCCAGGAGTGACTACCTTAAGGGTAGTAAAGCCTGGTTTGGTTTAAAACTTGTTAGCCTGTAGGGGGATTACGTCATGAGTAATGACGGCGTTAATACTACGCGGCGACGCTTTTTGACAGGAGCTACCTCAGTGGTAGGTGCTGCGGGAGCTGTCGGTATCGCTGTTCCATTTGTTGGTTCATGGAACCCAAGTGCCAAGGCGAAAGCCGCTGGTGCTCCAGTAAAATTTGATGTCAGCAAGCTTGAGCCTGGTGAGATGAAAGTCGTTGAATGGCGCGGTAAGCCCGTTTACGTTGTTCGTCGTACCGCTGAGTCTATTGCTGAACTTAAGAGCCTTGAAGGCTCTCTAAAAGACCCTGCCTCTGATACGGCTGACCAGCCTGAGTATATCGAAGGCGCTGAGCGTTCACTAAACCCTGAATATATGGTGCTAGTCGGTCTATGTACTCACCTCGGTTGTGCGCCAAAATATCGCCCTGAAGTGGGTTCGATTCCAACCAGTGACGGCAGCGATTGGGTCGGCGGTTTCTTCTGCCCCTGTCACGGTTCTATGTTTGATTTATCCGGGCGTGTTTACAAAGGTGTGCCAGCATCAGCCAACCTTGTAGTACCCCCTTATTCTTTTGAAACTGACACTGTCATGGTGATCGGTGTGGATCAGGAGGCAGCCTAATGATCAATATGCTAGTAGGATTGAGAGATTGGGTTGACGATCGTCTGCCAATTATGCGCGCCTGGAACACCCATATGGGTAAGTACTATGCGCCAAAAAACTTTAACTTCTGGTACTTCTTCGGTGTGCTATCGATTGTTGTATTAGTTAACCAGTTGCTGACCGGTATCTGGCTCACCATGAGCTTTACCCCTAGCGCTGAAGAAGCCTTTAAGTCCGTTGAATACATCATGCGTGATGTGGATTACGGCTGGATTATCCGCTATATGCACTCCACCGGCGCCTCGGCGTTCTTCGTGGTGGTTTATCTGCATATGTTCCGCGCCCTGATTTACGGTTCGTACAAAAAGCCACGCGAGTTGGTGTGGTTGTTCGGTATGGTGATCTTTGTTGCCCTGATGGCTGAAGCCTTTGTAGGTTATGTACTACCTTGGGGCCAGATGTCTTACTGGGGTGCCCAGGTAATCATCTCCCTGTTTGGTGCTATCCCGGTTGTCGGTGAAGATATCGTACAGTGGATTCGTGGTGACTTCCTGATCTCGGGTATTACCCTGAACCGCTTCTTTGCTCTACACGTTGTTGCGTTGCCTATCGTACTGCTAGGCTTGATCGTGATGCACTTGTTAGCGCTGCACGAAGTGGGTTCAAACAACCCTGACGGCGTAGATATCAAGAAAAACAAAGATGAAAACGGCGTACCTTTAGATGGCGTTGCTTTCCACCCTTATTACACCGTACACGATCTGCAAGCGATTGCAGTGTTCCTGTTTGCCTTCTGTGCGATTCTATTCTTTGCGCCGGAAATGGGCGGTTACTTTATTGAGTATGCAAACTTCGAGATTGCCAACTCGCTGAAAACGCCAGAGCATATTGCACCGGTTTGGTACTTCACCCCGTTCTATTCTGTACTGCGGGCCGTACCTGACAAGCTACTAGGTTTTATCGCCTTCGCAGCGTCGGTAGCGATTCTATTTATCCTGCCATGGATTGATCACAGTAAAGCCAAGTCATTCCGTTATAAAGGCAAAGTACCTGCCATTATGATCGGTGTTTTTGCTGCGGCCTTTATTATTCTGGGTGTGTTGGGTGTTAAATCTCCAACGCCTGGCAGAACTATTCTGGCGCAGGTCACGACGATTGTTTACTTCGCGTTCTTCCTGACAATGCCGTTCTGGACCAACAAGGCTTTTGCGGCCTTACGTTTTGCTAGCATGTGGTTCACTGGTTTGTTCTTGCTGTTTATCGGCTTGGATGGTTTTGATCCTGGGTCAGCAGAACCCTTGTACTCAGCGCGTATCTACGCTGTTCTGAATGCAGCCTTGTTCTTTGCCTTGCCCTTTATGGTTGCTAAAAACCAGGAGCTGCCTGAGCCTGAGCGTGTCACTATGAATGGTGGTATGGGCTTCTGGAAAACACTGGGTTCCTTAATTGCGATTGCGGCCTTGTGTCTGGTTCCTTTAACCGCAGTTGGCGCATCAGCCAAGGTTGATTTGGACCATATCGACGTGGATGCGACAAACAAAGCTTCATTGCAAAGCGGTGCTCAGATTTATATGAACTACTGCATGGGGTGTCACTCTATGCAGTATGCTCGTTACGAGCGTACCGCTAACGATATCGGTGTACCGGTTGAATTGTTTGAAGGCAATCTGAAGTTTGAAGGCATGTCAGGCGAGATTGAAGGTTCTGCCAAAATTGGTGACCTGATGGAAAACGCGATGCCAAAGCCAATGGCTAAAAAATGGTTTGGCGCAGCGCCGCCGGATTTGACGCTGGTAGCTCGCTCTCGCGGTGCTGATTGGTTATACACCTACTTGCGTACCTTTCATGCTGATCCAAGCCGTCCTTATGGGGTGAATAACACAACCTTTAAAGATGTCGGTATGCCCCACGTTTTGCTTGAGCTGCAAGGCTTGACAGAATGTGCTCCTGGCCCGGTTCAGGCTGCTAACGGTGGTATTAAGCGTGATGAGCTAACCGGTGAAGAAGTCTTGTTTGCCGAAGATGGTTCCGCCTTAAACCCCTGTGGTCGTTTTGTGGTTACCGAGCCTGGCCTGTTGACGCCAGAAGAATACGATCAAGCGATGTATGATCTGGTTAACTTTATGGCCTATGTTGCCGAGCCTATGGTTGAAGACCGTAAGCGTATCGGTATTTATGTTTTATTATTTATCACTCTGTTCTTTGTCTTTGCCTATTTGCTAAACCGCGAATATTGGAAGGATGTGCACTAACAGTGTGTTAACGGCGGATTCGATGTCCGCCGTTTTTTTGAATGTTATTTATTTATTGTTAAAGAGCTGACTTCAGCTAAGGAAAACCAAATGGGTGTTGTTGCAAAACGGTCTTCAATGACTTTCTTCTCCGATGCAAATAGCCACTATAGTCATCGTGTGCGCATTGTATTAGCCGAGAAGGGTGTTACCGTTGATGTAATCGAGGCGGATGCAGATAATATTCCTGCCGAACTAACGGATATGAACCCTTATAACAGTCTGCCAACTTTGTTGGACCGTGACCTGGTGTTATACGAATCTAAAGTGATGATGGAATATCTTGATGAGCGTTTTCCTCATCCACCACTGTTGCCGGTTTACCCGGTAGCTCGTGGAGCAAGCCGTCAGTATATTTACCGTATTGAACGCGACTGGTGTGTACTGGTTGATAGCCTGGTAGAAGGTACTGCCAATGCCAAAACGCTGGAAAAGCAGCGTAAAGAATTAAAAGAAAGCTTGATGGCGATTGCGCCTATTTTTACTGAAAAGCCTTATTTTATGAATGAAGAGTTTACTTTGGTGGATTGCTGTTTGGCTCCCATCTTGTGGCGCTTGCCGGCTTTAGGTATTGAAATGCCGAATAACAAGCAAACTAAGCCGCTGCTGGCTTATATGGACTCTTTATTTGAGCGTGAGTCGTTCCAGGCTAGCTTGTCAGAAATGGAAAAAGAAATGCGTGCTCCTCAAGTTGGCTAATAGCCTCGCTAACAGAAAAGCAAAAAGGGATGATCAGTCATCCCTTTTTTTTGCTTGGCATAGCGTGAGATATACAATAGTCTGTCTTAACTCGCCTGTTAGGGCAGCACAAACGGTAATCAATCCATGACAATGACATCAAGTCGTCCCTATATTGTAAGAGCACTCTACGAGTGGATACTTGAAAATGACTGCACACCCTATGTGCTGGTCAATGCGATGGCTGATAATGTCGAAGTGCCGCAGCAGTTTGTAAAAAACGGGCAGATTGTGCTGAATGTATCACCGGTTGCGGTGATGGACTTATTGCTGACCAATGAGACCATGGAGTTTAACGGTCGCTTTGGTGGAATGCCGATGGATATCTATGTGCCTATGACGGCCGTGATGGGTATCTATGCCCGTGAAAATGGGCAGGGTATGATCTTTGATATGGATGACTCCAATCCCGAGCCTCCAGTACCTGATGATGACGGACCTAAACCCACCGGTCCTAAACCAGTAACCCCTAAAAGTTCTGGTCCAAAATCCGATACCTCAAATCAGAAAAAACCGGGCTTAAGGGTCGTAAAGTAAGTGTTATTCTGACAAAGCGCATTACTGTCTGGAATCAATACATGCTTTTGGTGGCCCGTAGGGTGGATTGTAATCCACCGGTTATAACGGGCTTTTGGCAGGGCTTGGTGGATTGTAATCCACCCTACGGTGCTTGAAAGGCTGCGAGAGCTTGAAGAGTGAGTAAGGACTGGGCTTTTACGAGCCTTCAGGGATGGGTGTGTAGCGTCTTCTCACTCCACTCCCAATATCCCATTCCGGCGATTATTGCCCCTTCAAGGCGCGGCACCATCCAATACAGATATTCGCCTCGGACAGCAGCGTATACAGGCGAGCATGACTTCCACGACTATATATATTCAAAAATCCTAACGACTTTTTGTACACCGCCGGTGGTTCTGGCGATCTCTGCCGCACGGGCTGCTTCGTCTTTGGTGACCAGCCCCAATAAGTAAACTACACCATTTTCAGTGACCACTTTAATCCGTCCGCCTTCTACCTGGCTACTGGCTAACAGCTTTGTTTTGACCTTGGTGGTAATCCAGGAGTCATTGGAGCGGGCAACCATCGTGGTGGTGCCGGAGACCGTAATTTCATTATGAACTCTGCGCACTTTATTAATTTTTGCGACCGTTTCCGCTGCGAGAATCCGTAGCTCAGCGGTATTAACCTGACCTGCTAGCAACACCACGCCATTAAAACTGACGACCACTATATTGGCCTGTGCCAGTTGCTCATCGGCTTTATCAAGGTTAACCAGCGCCACCGTTTCAATAATTTCATCATCCAATGCTGAGCCGGTTGTGCGCTCATCCTCTTCTACTTCGATAGGGTCTGCGGTGGTTGCGGATAAGATAGAGCTACAGCCCTGGATAGTGAGCGTCAGCAGGGCGATAAAAAACAGGCTAAAAAAGGTTTTCACAGGACTTAGTGGCTCCCAAATAATTGTTGATCGATTAGCTCAGACAGATAATTAATAACTTGCATATGCGCTTCCATAACCCGGGCATTGTTATCGCTGGGTATCGGTAGCTCAATATCTTCAGGTTGAAAGAGGGCGCTAAAATCATTGCTTTGCTGGTTGCTTAAGCAAATAACAATCATTTCTCTGTCGTGGGCTGCTTTAATGGCTTCTAAAGTCGTTCCTGAATTGCTGCTATTGGAGATAATAAATAAAACATCCCCTGGCTGTCCCAGAGCGCGCACCTGGCTGCCGAAAATATCTTTAAAATTGCCATTGGCAGAGAGGGCGGTGATCGTGGTGGCATCACTGCTTAAATTAATGGCCGGTAGGCTGGGGCGCTCATAGTCAAAACGATTGAGCAGATGAGCGGAAAAAATTTGCGCTAGAGCTCCGTTGGTGGCTTCGCCACAGCAGAGGATTTTATTTTCACTAAGCAGGCATTGGACCATCAGTGTGGCGCAATCACTCACCCGTGCGGCTTGCTCGTCCAGTGTGCGCATCGTGGTATCGATGCTGCTATGAAAAAGCTCTATAACGTGCTGGTCTAAATCCATAATGTGTATTCGTTAGTTAGTAAATGCATCCTTTACCCAAGTCCAGTGTAGTTGGTCGTGGCAGCCAGGCTTTGCGGCTACAACATCAAATCGGCAAGGCATACTGTTCAGTCGTTTTTTTTCTTGTAAGTAGCAGGCCGCTGCTTTTAGTAATTTCTGTTGTTTGCGCCAAGTGACACTTTCCAGACCGTCACCAAAACTACCCTGCTTGCGGTAACGTACCTCAACAAAAACCAGTTGCTGGCCGTCCCGCATAATAATATCAATTTCCCCAGCTTTGCAGCGATAATTGCTGGCTATATAGCTTAAGCCTTGCTGTTGCAGCCATTGCCTGGCTTTTTGCTCTGCGGCCGCACCGGTATCGCTGGCTTTAGTTATCCGTGTCCCTATCATTATCAACGCCTTCCTTGCCGTTTAAGTTCAGATCAATCGTTTGTGTTGCAGTTGGAATAATGGTCGCTTTATTGCGTTTAAATTGGGCAAATAACATTTGCCGCTCTATTTCATTGCGCGCATTTAATTTTAACCGGCCGGTATGACCATAGACCCGGCTATTGGCTGTTTCTTGCAGTTGCCGTAGCCTTGGGTGCAGCTGAAAGCTATCAATACCTAATGCGTACATACGGTGGTATTGCTTGCTCTGTTTGATTTCCGTGCTGATAGTTTGGTGCAATGCTGAGGGCTTATTCAGTACCCAGGGCATATCCGTAAACCTTACACCGTTAATATCCCGGTCTTTGCGGGTATCTTCATAGCCGGTGTATAAGCGGGAGGTGCCATAGACCGGTAAGTCGCCGGCATAGTGGAAGGCCAGTAGGGGTTTTAAAGAGCGAGCTTGTTGTGGTCTGGCTAATAGAAAGACCATATCGATATCCTGACGCCGTCTCGGTAAAAACTCCAGTGGCTCGCCAATTAAGCGCTCAATACGTTTGGAGCGGTCTTCACTGGCTTGCAGCAATAAGGACTGCTTGAGTGAGCTGGAGTAATCCGTTTGGCCGGTATACAGGCTGCGTTTGACGGTTTCTCCGCCCAGCGTTTGCCAGCGTTCACTAAAGGCTGTGCTGACCTTATCGCCCCAGTCGCCTTTAGGGGCAATAATTAACGCTTTGCGATGGTCTTCCAAAAAAGCAATATCGGCTACCTGGCTGGCTTCATCCTGCGGTGCTAAGCCGAATTGGAATAGCTGTGCGGGGGCATCACCATAGTTGCTAACGCGGTTTAGCCCGAGGGTGGGTACCGGTAAATCACCCGCATCAAACAATAAGCTCAGCCGCTGTTTTTCCAGTGGCCCAATGACCATTTCGGCACCTTCAGCAATGGCCTGTTGGTAGAGGGCCATAAAGTCGCTATGGTCTTCAGTATTATAGACTTTGAGTTTGGGAACTTTACCACCGCGGTTGCTGGTTTCGTAAAGGCCTGCAATAAAGCCGTCACGCACAGCTTTGCCAAAGGGGGCGAGCTTGCCAGTGAGTGGCAGCAGCAAGGCGACCTGTTGGGGCCTGTTGGCAGCCAGTTCTTTGATCAGTTGCAGTCCGCCGGGTAATTCTGCATTGGCGGGGTGGTCTTGCCATTGCTGTTGCCAGCTTTCCAGCTGGGCTAGTTGTTGTTCAAGGTCGCCCTGATTGTCTTTGGCAATAACCGCCAGTTCCAGCCAGCCTTGATACTCGCCACCAAAACTGGTTTTTTGATAATGCAGTAGATCCTGAGTGGGTACATACATTAGTGAGTTCCAGATTGCTTCGCGGTTGCTGCGCTGGTTCTCGGGGCTTAGCAGGGGGTTGATATAAATGCGTTGCTGGGCACTGGCGATATGGCTGCCTAGCAGGGCAAAGACTTCGGCCCTTAGTAGGCTGTGCGTCAGTTGCCGGGTTGTGGAGAGGGTATCAAGATTGTCCAGCAGGCGAGGGGTTTCCAGCAGGAACCTGGCTTCTTCGTACTCCCCTTGCTGAATATGCAGTTCGCTGCTGACCTCAACATAGCGCGCAAAATCTCTTAGCGGTAGCTGTTCCGGCTGCAGTTGATCGATGATTTGCTGGGCCAGATCCAGTTGCTCTTCCTCCAGCAATAGCGCAGCCGCCTTGAGTTGCTTGCGCTCTTTCTCTGGGGGCATGCTGGTCTGGGCTTGGTTAAGTAGCTCTTGAATCCGTTCCGCTGTCGACAGCGTTTGCTGCTCTGGGGAGCTGGTTTTGCTGGGTTGGCCACCACAGGCCAGCAGCAAGCTACTCAATAGTATTAATAAAAAAGTTGTTCTCATTCTCGACTTCGTAGTCTCTGCATTGTTAGGCTAGTGTCTTTCATAATATCCGATGATTAGGACGTATCCGTGACTCCAGGCTCAGGCTTTAATTCATGTCTCTATGTTGTAGCAACACCCATTGGCAATCTGGGTGATATGGTACCCCGTGCAGTAGAGGTACTACAATCAGTAGATGTGATTGCTGCCGAAGATACTCGCCATAGCAAGCGCTTAATGCAGCATTTTAACATCTCGACCCCGTTGGTGGCATACCATGATCACACCGGGGCCAATATCATTGACGCTCTGGTTGAAAAACTGAGCAATGGTCAGTCAATTGCCCTGATCTCGGATGCCGGCACCCCATTAATTTCAGACCCGGGCTATCGTCTGGTTGATGCGGCGTTAAGTGCCGATATTCAAGTGGTGCCGGTTCCCGGTGCCAGTGCGGCTATTGCGGCCTTAAGTGCTGCGGGTCTTCCTTCTGACCGGTTTGTCTTTGAAGGGTTCCTGAATGCCAAACAGCAAGCTCGCTGCAAGCAACTTGAGGCGCTGAAAGGTGAAACCGCAACGCTGATTTTCTACGAGGCTCCGCACCGGGTTTTGGCCTGCTTAAGGGATATGTCAGAGGTTTTGGGTGACGATCGACAAGTGGTTATGGCCCGTGAATTAACCAAAACCTTTGAAACGATCAAGCGGGCACCGGTGGCTGAGTTGGCTGATTGGGTTGAGGCTGACCACAATCAGCAAAAAGGGGAGTGTGTGCTGTTAGTGCATGGCGCTGACAAAACCGATGGCTCTGACTCTGAAGGTCATCGGGTGTTTGATATCCTCGTGGCCGAGCTGCCTTTAAAACAGGCTGCTGCCCTGGCGGCCAAAATCACTGGCGTTAAGAAAAATCAGCTCTACCAATATGGTCTGGACCAGCAAAAGGATTAAGCCTTAGTCGGCTTGTTATTCCCCTCAAAGCATGGCAATCTCCCGCCCGAGCCAGCCAGACAGTCGCTGGGCTCTTCTCTCTGTTTTTTCACTTATGTACTTATAGTGATGAACATGGGGGTAGGGCCGAGAGGAAAGTCCGGGCTCCATAGGGTAGAACGCCAGGTAACGCCTGGGGGGCGCAAGCCTACGGAAAGTGCAGCAGAGAGTAGACCGCCGATGGCTAGCAATAGCACAGGTAAGGGTGAAAGGGTGCGGTAAGAGCGCACCGCGCGACTGGTAACAGCTCGTGGCATGGTAAACCCCGTTCGGAGCAAGACCAAATAGGCCCACTATACCTTAGGGTAATAGGCGTGTACCCGCGCTGTGGGCGGGTAGGTTGCTAAAGCATTGTGGCGACATAATGCGTAGATGAATGACTGTCCAACGACAGAACCCGGCTTATCGGCTGGCTCAATCTTTTCCCAATATATCGGTAACTCTTTGTTATAACTGGAAAAATTCTCTTCTATTATGCCTCTAGCCCTTAGAGGTGTTACATAAAGTGCTACATAAAAGGTACTTGTTTAAGCGTGGTTCAGTATTTTATTTTAGGTGGCGTGTACCAGATTTGCTAAGGCCCCAGTTAGGTCGAACAGAGGTTGTTCAGTCACTGCATACTGATAGCTACAAAACTGCTCAAGTAAGAGGTGCGAAGCTCTTTATTCAGGTAGCTGGTCTGAGAGATGCCTATAAGTCTTATCAAAATCACGAAATTACCGAATCACAATTTCAAAGTAGGCTGATCGAGTTCAATGTCCTTAAATCGTCCCAGAAGGGGTTTATAGTAAATGGAACGATTAGTAGTGATGTGAGTCATGGTTTTCCAGAGAGTTCTCGTATGAGTCTTTCTGAGGTATTCATTAGCTTTCTTGAGTATAAAGCACGGAATGGTTTGTCTATTCGTATTCAGCAGGAGTATCGCCGCTATTTTGAAGTCATTCTTCACCTGTTGGGTGATAAGCCAGTAGATCAGGTTACTCGAAAATGCCTCAAGGGTGTGATTCAGGCATATTCAAAGATGCCAAAGAGGAATCTAGGTGAGTACAGGAATTTGGGTATTGAGGAGCTAGTTAAAGTAGATGTGCCTATAGATCATAGAGTTGCTCCAAAGACTGTTGGGCAGGTTAAGAAGCTCCTCCATGGTATTTTTGTTCATGCTGTTTATGAGTTGGAAGTGGTGGAAAGTTCACCAGCAATAGACCTTAAGGTGAATCTGAAGGCTAATACAACATTTGCTGCTTTTAATGATTCAGATATAAGGAAGTTATTGGCCGTATTAAGTAATCAAAAAAAGGAGTGGCATAAATGGGTATTGCTCCTAGGGATTTATACTGGAGCTAGGAGGGGAGAGTTAATCAAGCTATGTAGCAGGGATGTAAAAAGGGATGAAGTAACAGGACGCTATTACATCATGATTACCGACGAGTATGGATCAGTTAAAACGGAAGGGTCAATTCGTCAGGTTCCTATGCATTCTGAGTTGCTTCGGGCTGGATTTATCAATTTCTCATCAAGTAGGTCGGGGGTTCTATTTCCTGAGCTGAAGCAGCAGCAAGTTACAAGTTGGTTTATGCGACTTAGAGATTCTCTAGATATTCCATCTGTGGATGATTATGGTAATCGCAAGGTTTTTCATTCATTGCGTCATACATTTATTACAAAGGCTAGGTCAGCAGGTGTCTCTGTTGATAAGGTTCAGCAGGTAGTAGGGCATGAGAAGAAGGGTTCGGGTGTAACAGATCGTTATACTCACCGCTTTCCTCTTGGTGATGTTTTAGATGTGGTAGATGTTATAAAGTACTAATAAGAGACTTTTAAAATCATATTAAGTCTTCATTTGATAGGTATAGAGTGTTTATTGAGTCACCCTTTATTCTCCATAAGAAGCCATGATCTTTAATTTTCTCACCTTTCTCTGATAGTGTGAAATCCAAATAAATTTTCCCTTCTCTAACGAGTCTCAAAAAGCGAATAATTGATGGGTGTTGGCAGTATTTTACAGAATTGATAGTGAAGCTCGGAGGAGAACTCTTAGCTGTGATGTAAATATATGCAGTTCTTGTGTGTTTGGATAAAAGCGCTGATTCAATATCTTCTGCTTCATAAGAGCAAAGTTCTCGATTTTTATGCATTACTGATATTTTTTGATCAGTTGTTGCTAGGTAGAATCCTAAGCTGTCAGGGGTATTATTAAAGGATGTGTATAGAGCTTTTCTTCCTCTTTTAGGGTCTTGATAGGCGAACTTTCTAAATAGATCGTTTTTATCTATTGCATAATTGTAGTTGCTCGGTGTTCTCGAAAACAAAGTTTGTAAACTCTTATCTTTCTTTGTTTTAAGTTCTATGCCCATGAAATCAGGTTTCTTGCTGCTGTTTGCAGATATGCCTAGGGCTTCTTCCAGTGCTAGGCCATGCTTTCCTGTTCCTTTTTTATCTGCTTTTATCGCTCCCTTATTCTTCAGGAATGACAGCTTCTCCCGAAGTATTTCATGGGGTTCAAGTGAGGGGATGGGTGTTCGGTCTAACTGGTCTAAAACAACCAGTCTGAGTAGTTTTTGGTAGTTGAATCTGGGTTTGAGGCCGTTGCAATATGGTAAGTTTTCATTGTGAAGTACGGCACTGATATTCTGGAACTTAAGCTCAAATGATTTTGGAGTGCGATTTGGGTGAAGTTTAGAAAGATCGTTATATATGTGGGATTTAACAGGCTTTTCACCATTCTTTTCAGCGCTATATAGCTTTAGATATGCTGTAACTGCTGCGGATACCTCCTTTTCTGACCAGTTGCTTCCCCTCATATCGCAGTTGTCCTCATTCCACTACAGTCTTTATAGATGATAAGCCGAGGCTTCTCCTCTTCTTGAGTATTAGTCCAGCTATTGCAGAAGTAAATAACACTGCTGATGGAGGTAGGGGGATTTCAGTGGTTCTGACTAAATACGATCCGAACGCATTAGTTGCAGAGTTAGAGGAGGGGTATGTTGTTGTCCAGTATTTTCCAATAGAACCCTCGTCATCAATACTGTCGTTTGAATCAAAATGTAAAGTATTTCTATGAGGTGCAGCTCTGTAATATATTTCCATGTCACTGACTAATCCCATTTGTTGGCCAAAACCAAAAGTATCACCAAGAATTCCTCTTGTGCGCCCAGCAGCATAGCTTGGGATGTCGAACTGATATACATTGGGGTCAGTTGAATTATCATAATACCAATCTTGAGTATCCCCAAATAACTTTATAAAAGATTCAATCTCCTCATCAGTTCCAATAGTGTATGACCTTCCTCCGGAGTAATTCCTTCTAAACCAGTTTGAAACAAGTGTATGAAATTCAGATGTTGTGGCATATCTCCAGCCTTGTTTGCCAAGACCGGAAGTTGAGTTTATCTCAGTAAAAACATCGTTATAGCTTCTTCCAGCTGTCTCCGTAACATCCAGCCATTCGAGGCTTGTGTTAGTGTCAAGAGTAATGTTTCCTAAATCGATAAAAGCTGCTTTTACAGATAATGAAAGCGTTAGGCCCACTAGGACCAATGTGTTTTTTAGCATGGAGAAGCTCCTTTTCAATTATGAGTATAATTTTTATTTGTGTTAAATATCTCAAATGAAAGGCATTAAGTAAAGCCGGGGTTTGTATTGGCTTGATAATCATGATGCTAATAGATGTCAGGGAGATTCAGCTCATGAAACCCCAAATAGTTGTATGGAATACTGATTTATGGGGTGTAAATAATTATAAGGTATTATAGATGTTGATGTTTTTTATGAGTATCTCGATGAAGAGTATTCTCTTGATGCTGGTTGTATAAAGTCAGCAGTCGCTGAAGTGGAGTGCTTGGAGCTTTCTGCTCAGGCTGTTTGTAGACTTGGTTTAAGGTTAATGGATAATGCTCATCATTCAGAGTACGTTATTGTGATACCTGATCAGCGTACTGAGGATTATCTAAAGGAGATTTACTTTCCGTTTGCCAACTATCATGGGTATATTGTTAAGGATGAGGAGCAGAGAATTGCTGGTAGAAAGAGGGGGGATAAGAATAAAGGTACTCAGGCAAAGGTTGAAAGGGTTGACAGTTTGCGTGCTGGTGGGATGTCATTAAATAAAGCAGTTGATGTGGTAGGTATTGGTAAGGGTACTTATTATAATTATAAGAAGTTATAACTGTTATCTATATATTTTACTGTAGTTATATGAATAATAATAAGTTTAAAGGGATGCTTGGCATGAATGAAGAATTTGGTGGTTATGTAGTAATTTTATTATTGATATTCTGTTTTTGGTGGGTTGAGCCATTTGGCTTTTTTAGTAGTGAAATAGACTTTTACCCTAGGGTGTGTGTGGATGATTCCTTTTCAAAAGGTGAGTGTGAAAAGTGGAAGATTGAGGATTTAATTAGATTTAAGGTGTATGAGGATGGTCAAAAAGTTATTCGTAAAGGGGGTTCTAGTATCCGCTCTCTTAAGGATTGCCATGTTTGGGATAAGAATAATTGGGAGTGTAGTACGCTTCAGGTTGTTGATGGGGAGTTGTCTGGTATTTATTTAACTCGGTATAGTTTTATTACTAAGCCTGAATGGTATGTTCTTAATTTTTTTCGTAAGCCTTGATAGGTGTTTAATGTGAATGGAGGTTTTGATAGGTGTGGCGGGAAGTGCAAGGGCTTACAAAGCTGCTGTTGTCTGTTCATAACGGCGAGATGGAGTTGGTTTTTCAACTTTAATAAATCTAGGTAAGTATGCTTGATGAGCTTATAAACGAATGAGAGAGCTGCTGAAGGGCTGGTTAGGGGTTTATGAGGTTGTTGATAGTGATGCTGCTTAGGAAGAGGCTTTAATCACTTGTACTTTGATCTAGTTCAAAAGTATTAGATAGGTTGAAGCTGATAACTGGTAAGATTGGTTACATAAATAAACATAATTATAAATACTACGAAAGGATGCACTCTCATGCTGAAACAAACCTTGGCCCTGTTGGGCCTAATACATTCACTGTCTGTTAATGCTGTCATTGTAGATTTGGGGAGTATTACCCGTGATACTTCAACAGGGTTAGATTGGCTAGATTTAACCGAGACAAACGGTCGGAGTTACGTTGACGTAAGTGGAAAACTGGGCGAGGGCCAAGAGTTCGATGGCTGGCGATACGCTTCTGTAGATGAGGCTCAAGCTCTTTGGAAAAACTTTGGAATCAGTAGTGGCACGATGGTAAGTATTAGTAGGGCAGACACGCTCCAGTATAATAGCCTTGTGGTGGCTGTTGATGTTTTGGGTAATAGCGTTCTCGATATTGGTGACAATTATTTTGATTTTGGTGCGATTGGCTTTACAGCTGACACTGTGTTCAATGACTCGGGGGAGGCTTTGTACCAAAAAGTTTCAGGTTTCTTTAGTAATCCTAATGAAGATTATGTGAATGCTTATTCACCTGATGCTCCAGCGCTTTTTCCTTCCGGCGACCCGGTATTGGGAGTTATCTTGTGAGGCCGTCTGCTGTGCCAGTCCCACCAGCTGCTTGGCTATTTGTCTCGGCTTTAATAGGTTTGATAGGCATCAAGCGCAGAAAGTAAGTAGTTTATACAGGCTGATTACACTGTCGAGGCTCCCCGTTGGGGCCTTTTTAAATATCTGGTAAGTTTTCTCTTTATTGATAAATTGGTAGCGATGATGAAGCTTTTTTATTTGCATGGTTTTAATAGTGGGTCTAAGCCCAGAGCTGAAAGAATAAGGCTGCTACAAAATAAGGAGTTTGAGGTTGTTTGCCTTGACTATGACAGCTCCGCTATATTTCCTCTTTTGGTTGAGTACTTTGATAGGATGCTTCTTGAGTATAAGGGTAATGATATAGGGTTTGTTGGTACATCTCTTGGTGGGTTCTGGGCTAATTTCTTAGGTGATAGGTATGGGTGTGGATGGGTCTCTATAAATCCTTCCTTGGTGCCTTCTGCCTCTTTAAAAAAATATTTGGGAAAAGCTCTTACTAACTATGTAAGTGGTGAAAAGTGGGTTTTGGGTGAAGATGTTCCGGATTCATACTCCATTGCGTTTCAGTTAAATGTCGATGGGCTAGTTATTTTAGATAAAGGGGATGAGGTTATTGATTCTGTAGTTACTATAGAGAAATTGGATGGTACTGGCGTTGAAGTTATTAGTTATGAAGGTGGCGGGCATCAATTCGACCATTGGAAAGAGGCTGTTGAAGAAATAAGCTTTCATTTTAATTCTAGATTAATTGGTGTTGGTGGTGAGTTTAATGGGTGATGAAAAATTGGTATCTTTTAATGATAGAGATGCTTAGTCTAGGAGATCGTTTTGGAAAATTTTAGATACTATGTGTATGAGATAAGAACTCCGGATGGCGAGGTTTTCTATGTAGGTAAAGGAGAGGGTGGTCGAAAAGATGCGCACCTTAAAGAAGCTCTTAGCTCCGAAAAAAATAGTGATAAATTAACAAGATTAAGGGATATTATAAATCAGAATCAGGAACCTCTCGTAAGGGTGGTTGGTCGCTTTAAGACTGAGTCAGAAGCTTTTGCTGTGGAGTCAACCTTGATACATTGGGTGTATGGAATTGACAATCTGGCTAATGATCAGTCGGGTCATGGGTCAGATTACATTCGCCCTAAAGGGTTGTTGGATCATATAGACGGTATTGATACTGCCGAAAATGTGAATTTACAGGACTTGAAAAATCAAGTTACTCAGCGTGGAGGGAAGTTGGAGCTTGTTTTTGATGTGTTAACTAAGCGTGTGGCTGGTAGAGATGTTTCGATGATTCAGGCTGGAAAAAAAGATAAGTACATGTCTATAAAAATCTCTAGTGATGTGGCATTACGGGTGTATGTGACTTCAGGAAAAGATACCCGTCTTAATACTTGGTTTGGATTGGAGCCGGGAGGGGATAAAAAGAAGTTAAATGAATTTGCTAGCGCTATTAACTGTCGTGTTGATTCCAATGGTGTGTTCCGTCCTGATGCGTGGCTTAAAGTTAAGATTGGGCTTGATGATATAGATATGTTGGTAGAAAAAATATGTGAAGCTGATGATTTGTTTGTCAGTTCGTAACTCGTATATAACCTATCTTTTAGTCGTTTGGAATGTCGGTTTATATGGAATTCTACGAAATAACCCCAACATTAGAAAACTACTGGAGAGGTATTATTCTCTTTGGTAAGAACTCTGCTTCATATAAGTTTGCTCTAGGAAAATCCTTGATTGATCTTGCTGGTAGTCAAAATGACCTAATTAAGATCGAAGACTTGGCTGTTCCGTATTCAAAGTATCTTTGTGGGCATATTGAAATTGCTGACAAGCAGGGTAACAGTGATGGAGAGTTTCTGCGTACGTGCAGGAAGTATAATTTAAACGAAGTTTCCCATGAGGAATTGATTTCAAAGGCAATAAGGCTAGGCTTTGGTGATGTTCTAAAGGCTTTTCATAACGTGCCTTCTGGTGAGGTTCCAGTAAAATTCTTTATTGAAGAAGGGAGGGGGGTCAAAAAAGGAATTAGAATCACAGATAATTTTCTCAATCTCTTTGCAGATGTTGATCGTCATGATCTGTATGAAGAAACGGAGTCTCGCTGGAGGCTTGTTGAAACTGCTTGGGAGTTAAATGTTTCAAGAAATCTTATTGCTGTTAGTGCTAGTCGTGATGGAGATGAATTGTATGCTAATAATAGGGGTAGGCGTATTAATATAACAAGTAGTAGACCGGCTTTAAATGGTTATCAGAAAGGCAGTTGCTTTTATTGTTATGGTACGATTGAAATTACAGCTGGCAGTAAAGAGTTGGCTGATGTTGATCATTTTTTGCCTCATACTTTAATGGTTAATAATATAGTTGGTAATCTTGATGGGGTTTGGAATTTGGTTTTGGCCTGTCAGTGCTGTAATAGTAAGAAGTCTTCTAAATTGCCAGCTATAAAGTTTCTGGAGCGTATTCATAGAAGGAATGAATATCTGATTACTAGTCATCATCCTTTGAGAGAGACCTTGATACGTCAGACAGGGAATAATGAGCAG
Source organism: Oceanicoccus sagamiensis (assembly GCF_002117105.1). Taxonomy (GTDB): domain Bacteria; phylum Pseudomonadota; class Gammaproteobacteria; order Pseudomonadales; family Dasaniaceae; genus Oceanicoccus; species Oceanicoccus sagamiensis. The sequence goes on from NZ_CP019343.1 coordinate 2,750,221, forward strand.
GCAAGAGTAGCGTATCTTCAGGATAGTTATAATAAGGCAAAAGAGGTTTTAATTCATACTTGGGAGCCTGATCCAAAAGGCCCTGAAACATTCTAAGAATATGACTGATACCAATAAATACTACGAAGATCATGCTGAGGAGTTTTATCAATCTACTGTTGAGGTTGATATGAGTCCTATCTATCAGAGGTTTCTACCATTGATACCTGAGGGTGGGGCTATTCTAGATGCTGGATGTGGTTCAGGTAGGGATTCTTTGTATTTCAAGACGAATGGTTATGAAGTGACTGCTATGGATGCTTCTGAGGCTCTCTGTAAGCTCTCTGGAGAGTTGTTAGTTCAAGATGTTCATTGTATGGGGTTTGAGGATATGGCTTGGGAGGATAGCTTTGATGGTGTCTGGGCATGTGCTTCATTGCTTCATGTAAGTAGAGATAACCTTCCTAGTATTATGAATAAGTTCTCAAGGTCTCTTAAAGCTGGTGGAGTCCTGTATGCTTCTTTTAAGTATGGTGATACTGAGAGAGAGCAGGGTGGAAGGGCTTTTACGGATATGAATGAAGAGTTGTTTGATCAGTTGCTAAAGTCTACTCCAAGTTTAGAGTTGATAGAGAGTTGGGTAACTGTTGATAGAAGAGTTGATAGAGATGAGAGTTGGTTGAATGTTGTTGTGGCCAATAGTTAGGATATATCTGATCTTATTTAAGAGGAGCTGTTTTGCATGGTCGAAATCTTCGGATTACTACCTAAATTTTATTGTGAGATAGTTTTAGGGGGGATAGGTGAAAAGCATCAGAGATACAATAATTTTTTTATCCTTGGTATATGTGTGCTTCAGCGATGTGGACTTAATGCTGTCAATAGTTCTTTTTGCTTTTGGGTCACTTGCGTTGAGGTATTATGGTTTCGTTCGCGTTTACCCTTTAGGTGACGATGAAGAGATAAACAAAGAAATTAAACTATTACTAAAGGATGAGTTGAAGGCCAATTACCACCTTTTTTTTCTGGGTTGTGCCTTTGCCGTTGTGATTGCGGCGATATATCTACTCATTCAAGACTTGGGGTTAATGGCTTAGTGTTGTAACCATTCTGCATCTTGGTTTCTCACCGCTTGGGCTTGTTAGTATGGTTGTATAAATTTATATAAATATAAAAGGTAGTTTTCTATGGTCAAAAAAGTCCTGATTTTAGTTGTTTTAATTTCAATACCATTAAGCGAAATTGCAGCTAAATCTTATACGCCAAGTCAGTTACGAAGTATGGTTAATTCAGGGGATTATCCAGATCAAGGTGGTGTGTCAACTGAAACTCAATCAATCTCATTTTCTGCGTGTGTTACAAAAGTCAAAGGTGTTCTGTCTTCGGTTTCTGGTCAATACCCATATAAAATTATTGTTAACACCAATGTTTTATATACATCTAAACTGTGGACAAATGATGCTGCAATGACTCTCTCATGTAGCTCTCTTGATAGAAAGTTAGTTATTACAACCGCAAAGTATAAATAGATAGGAATAGTTGCTGCTCCTGAAATCAAATTTAGACTCGTCCACATACTTTTTAACTGTTCTTCGGCCGCTAGGGAGGCCTTTGGCAAACCCTTACCCCTAAATAGGGTTTAAAGCCCTGTATAGGCCGATTTGAGGGTGTTTGAGGTCTTTGGGGTGGTTGGTAGAGGATTGTAAAAGGGCTGTAGGAGGCTTGTAAGGCTATTGTTATGGGGTTGTACCTGTCTTTGCTAGTTAGCTCAGTAATTTCCACTTTAACTGCTACATAAAGTGTTACATAATTTGCTACACAAACTCATTCTTGGTGTAGTAGAAGATGTTTTTTCGGCAACGTAAGATTTATCTATAAATTGGCTGTAGCCCTTATTCCGCGTGGTCTGGGTACATTCTCTAAAATACTTTGGTAGTACTTGCGTAGATGAATGACTGTCCAACGACAGAACCCGGCTTATCGGTTGGCTCAAAAAAATCAAACCCTGCGGTAACTTTTGTTATCGCAGGGTTTTTTATAACCAGCTATCACTCAGCTACATATTGGCTAACACATTGCATGTCAGGGAGGCTGACTGTGATGTTGTCGTTATGGGGTGGCCATTAAGAGAGTCATTGAGATAGTAGATCAGTGGGATCTCAGCTTTTCAGTGTATAACACTGGTACTTATCGCCAGCTCCCGAAAAACTAGAACTCCCCCTTTATCCATGCGACAAGGCTGTATCGGCGGCCTTTAGTGACCGGTGTCACCCGGTGCAAGATAAAGCTGGGGAACACAATAGCGGCTCCCATTTTCTGGGGTAAACTAATGCTATCACCATTAATATTAAACTCGAGATTGCCGCCCTCATACTCACTGGGGTCATTGAGAGGGATCGAAATGCTAATCTTACGCTGCAAAGCACCGCCGCCCCAATCCATGTGCCAGCGATAAAAACCTTGCACTGATTCATCATAAATGGCTAGTTGAATCCGCTGATCGATAGCGCTAATTTTAAACTGGTATTTCTTATTGCTGTTTTCTGCAATACCCAGCACCGTTTGGTAAATGTGTTCATGTTTATCGGGGGCAAGCCAGTGTACCTGGGAGCGCCGCACTTCATCGTTGTTTGTAAATTCTTCTTTCTTGGAAACGATACTTTGAATACTGTCTTGGTTTACTAAGCTCCGCAGTTCAGCCGTTTGTTGTGGGCTTAGAGCGTTATCTACAGACATGATAATAGATTCACCGGGTTGAAGGCCTTCTCTCTTTACCTTTGAGTCTTCAGTATGCGAGTTTACGTTACGCATTTGTTGCTGCATTCTCTCAAATGGGTCCATGCTAATCCTATTTATTTTTTAAATTATTGACTTGTAATATGTACTTGGATCAAAGCTAAGTCAATATATAACAGATATGTTTTATATAGACTGGTTGCAATGACTATGCATTCAATAATTCCAATAAAGTCTGCTCTGTCAGGGGGGCGCTATAATTTGTCGGCCAGGTTTAAATATACATGTGGCGGGTAAAATATTTGGTGGTTCACGTAGCAAGGGCGAATAGGCCCGTTATGGCGCTTGGCTGAGCTGTAAACGGTGAGGTTGCCGGTGACGCAAAGTGTAGATTAATAGCTGTGCAAGACAGAATCCGGCTAATCGGCGGTCTCACTCAGCAGTCATCATGGGCTTTGGAGCGATATGAGGTCCGTTTGTTACCATGGCTCTTTCCAGGGCTGTGCCCAATGTCTTCAGTTAGCAGAGCCTGTCAGCCACTATTGGGCATAAGAAGCTCAAGAGCTCTCAAGCTGTGTTTTACGGTATTAAACCCAATATGTTTGTTGGCTTAATTTATAGGCTCCTGTATTCTGTAGTGATACGTTGTTGTTTAGGCTTTAAATAATAAAAAACCGATAAATTGGTAATAATAGTCATGGCAAAAATCATCTCAGATAATCCGGTTGTCAAAAATATTATGGAAAGTATGGTCCTGCTGATAGAAGAGCAGGGCGGGTCAATCCACAAAAAAATTGAAATACGATGCCAAAATAATGAGCTTAGTCTCCATTCAAAACTCAGCTCAAAACTTAAAGATGATGTCATCTTTATTCCAGATAGTTGCCTGCCTTCTATTGATGATTTCGACTTTCAGTTAAAGGGCAGTGTCATTACATGCAAAGCTAAAACAGACAGCGTTGTACAGTCACAACAAAGAATCATGGAATTACTTGTTAGTTTGTATTCTGAAACCAATAAATTTTCCAATGTAGAAGCGTCTATACCAGCCCTTTTTTATAGAGATAATCCTGAAATAACAAAGAGTTTTAATTCATTTGGGCATAAACTGGAGGGTGTGGCTGAGATTGACGGTCAGGCTCTTATTAGTGCGTTTTTTGGTACAAGGGTTGTTAGTTACTATCCTTTTGGTGAGGACAGCTTCCGGCGCAATCTTCTTATGCCGCTCATTGATAGTGTCAATCATTATTCACGTTGTTTTTCTTTAAATACTCTCTCCACTGATTCTCAGCAGGGTTTGTCTTTGCCGCATCAAAAAATTGATGGTCAGGGTGATCAGCTGTTTTACCGTTACCTTAAAATGGATGCGATGCGATGCTTTCTTAATTATGGTTTTTTTGACCAGGCTGCGCTATTTGTAGCGTCAGTGCCCACTGAGATAACGATTAAAGAACATACTTTTATTATTGATAATGCGCAGGTTTTTAACACTAAGAAGGTTTATGGAGAGGCATTGTTAGAACAAATTCGCTTCTATCTGCCATCGGTAGAGCATAATGGCAATACTCTGGAACTTAGTTCTATTTACATTCCTGTTTCAGAGAATGCACCCGTTCTTCGCCTGGTATTGCAGATTTTGGCGCTGCAAGCGCTTGGTATCAGTGAGCCTAATGAAACTTCCCAGCAATATGTGAAAGAATTAGAAGATCATATTATCGAGGCTACGCTTGATTTTTATCAGAGCCTAATGGGATTGATGTCTGAAGATTTCCAGTCAGAAAATATTGCTATGGATAGTGCGCTGAAAAACACGATTGAGTTTAGTGTTAAGCTTGTTCAGCAATATAAATATAAAATGCGAAATTATCCTTATATTTTTAACCACTAAGACTTTGGTTGGTATGTGATGGTTTCAAGAAAAAAGAGGTAGTGCTGTGACCATGCCAGTAGAACTTGATGAATCGCCAGAGGGAGATTTGATATGTCAGTTTCCTAATGCAAAAAAATTAGGCGGTGACAAGGATGAGCTTTATGTGCTTGAGGGTTTTTTGGATGCTGATGAATGTGAGTTGTTGATCAAGAAAATCCGAGGGGGCCGAATTAAACAGCAGAAATCCAACGCAGAGTATCAAGCTGATAGTAACAATCTGGGTTTGGAGATAGTTCCGCTTAATCAGTCCGACAGTATAAGTAAAGTGGTGGATGATCGAATCAAAGAATATATGGGGGTCACGGTAAGTGAGCCTGTCAATATTGTTGGGCACTACCTTGCTCCAGAATTACATCAAAATGAAACCTTAAATGGCACTAATGATACCGCTGGTTGGTTTTACACCGTACACTTGAATAATGTTGAAGAGGGTGGGGCCACTAAATTTGTCACCGCTTCTACCGGGGAGATTGTCATTTCAGCCAAAGCTGGGCAGGCAGTTTTTTGGCGAGGAAGCAGTGATGATATTCAATACCAGGAACAGTCGGTAACCACGGGTGAGAAATTTATTATCTCAAAACAATGGCCTGGTTTTTCTGACAAATTTAAACCCCATCTGCATAAATATATCCCTGCATTTACGGAAATTGGGTTTGAAAAATTCCAGGTTCCATCAGAGATTTATCAAAAGATTAAGGCCTTCTACCAATCGAATAAACATTTAGAAATCGATGAAAAGTTGGGTAAACGCCTTACCTCTATTAAGAAGAACCACCCTAGTAGTTATCTGGAATTGCCTGATGTCCTGAGGCAGGAGATGATTGATACGCTGGCGCCTATGTTTGAACAATGGAGTGGGCAGAAGCTGCTAATAACGTCAATTTACGGCGTGCGCTCCTATAAAAAAGGGGCTAACTTGAGTATGCATGTCGATCGCTATCGAACACATATTATCAGTGCCATTATCAATGTGGATCAAGCTGTCACTAAAAAATGGCCGCTGCATGCCTATGATCATTTTGGTAGATTGCATCGCATTTATCTTAAACCAGGTGAAATGATTTTCTATGAATCAGCGAGAGTACCTCACGGTCGACCGACGCCACTTAATGGTAAAAACTTTGCCAACTTGTTTATTCATGCTCAGCCAGTGGGTTGGCAACTCTATGAGAAAGCCTTGACAAAGTTGATATTAAATAAGACAGCGGTAGAGCAGGTGGTATTTTAAACTGTTGACTGAAGTATGTATAAATAGGCCCCTGATGGCCCACTGAATACTCTTTTTATAACAGCACCTAGCAGTAATGTCTGGCATGGCCCCCGTTTGTAACAAGGTAAATAAGCCCGTATAGCGGTGTACTTGCACTGTGGGGTGGGGGGTTAATAAAGCATTAGAGCGGCGTAATGCTTAGAGAAATAACGGTTCAAGGCTGCGTTCGACGTATAGATATAGAGTGGCTTATTTTTATGATTAATTATTCCTGAGAATGCTCCTTAACGCCAATACCTATCGTTTACTATAGGCTGCTATGTCACAGTGTGCTGTCTGGGATTTCACCAAAAAAACCAATAACACAGGTCACTTTCTCCAGTTCATTGGTTTCTGTTACATCGAAACCGGATATGATTAACTGCCCTTCTTGATGAATAGCCCAGTGATAACGGTGGAAATTATGCTGAGAATCTACACCGCTGGTTCTGGAGTAAACAGCACCGGGTAATCTGGATTGAACGTCATGTACATTCTTTTCAAATCCGTCAATGCCAGAAACATCGATTGAAGGGTCAACAAAGCGGATGGCTGTACCCAGTGCTTTTTCAAGATGGCTACGCACTTTAGTCGAGTCAGGTTCATTCCATGCAGCCAGCATATGATCGAGTGCTTCAGGATAATTTGCCATGGTTTACGTCTCCTAAGGTATCAGTTGAGTCCTGCCACCGGTTGGTGTTATCAATTCAAAGCGTCCAATAATGTCTGCTCAGTCTGGGGGCCTTTTAGTGAGCGATGCAGTTTTCCCTCTGGGTTAAAAATTAACGTTGTGGGTAAAACATTGGGGCGCTGATACTGCAAGCTAATTGCGGGGTCGGTGGTCAGGACCGGGAAGTTGATGCCCAGTTTATCAATACCCTGTTGCAGTTTCTCCCCTTGGTTGTTGTCATAATCAACGCCGAATAAAACCACGGTGTCGCTATTGCTCTCGGCAAAGTGATTAAGCTCCGGGATCTCTTCAATACAGGGTTTACACCACACCGCCCAGTAGTTGATGATCATCCACTTACCCTGATAGTCGCTGAAGTTACCACTATTGCCGCGGTGGTCTTGAAAGTCACTTTTTCCGCAGCCGCTTAATGCGACAAGAATACAGAGTAGAGAGAGGGTGGTTATATTTTTTAGCATGGTTTTAAGCGTGTTCTGTGTTATCAGTAAATAATTCGGCGAGAGGTGTATTGAGTGTGGCCTGATTGCTTTGCCGGGCGATCTCGATTTGGTCAACGCAGCGCTTAAACCATAACGGCTGTGGCTCATCGCTACCAGAGCGGGTTTCCGGGGCTTTGCCCATTAATTGAATCAAATCCCATAGCGTAAAACCATTGAGGTCGCGACCTAAAATATAATGCCCGGCATTGGCGGTGCGCAATAGGCCGCCTTTAAACAGTTTGTCCCGTAACGGTGTCCAGCGGTCGGCGGAGATGCTGTGGCGATCAAATAACCAGGGCTTTTGTAATAGATATTGTTCGCTAACGGTTTTGCCTTGTTGGTGACGTTGCCAGAGTAATTCGATAATACTTAAGGTCATAACCATATCGCTATAGTTATCGTCATCTAATGAATTAAAGCCACTAATCGCATGGACTAAAACAGCTCCCGCCAACACAATTAGCCATGACAGATAAATCCATAATAAAAATAACGGCACCGCGGCAAAAGTGCCGTAGATGGTTTGGTAGCTGGTATTGGAGACAATGCCGGTAAATAGTTGCTTGGCCAATTCAAAAACCAGTGCGGTAATTAAACCGCCAATCAGGGCGTGTTTGATCGGGACTCGACAATTGGGTACCGCAGCAAAGATTAAAGTAAACGCCGCTGAGGTCAGCAGGTAGGGCATCAACCGCAATAACTGTGGACCAATACCTATCACATCGACCTGGTCAAACATTACCGATAGAGAAACCAGGTAAGTGCTGATACCCAGGGCCAAACCAATAAAAATCGGACCAAGGCTTAAAATGGCCCAATACAGTAAAAAGCTGGAGAGGCCGCTGCGGTTTTCCCGGGTTTTCCAAATGGCGTTAAAGGCCTTTTCAATATTCTTGAGCATCAGGATGGCGGTTATCCCAAGAAAGGCAATCCCCACGCCGGTCAGCTTTCTGGCCTGCTGGGAAAACTCCGTCAGGTAGTTTTCGACTTCCTGACCGGTGGCGGGTACAAAGTTATCAAAAATCAGCTCTTGAATTTGTATCCCCACTTCCTGAAAGGCTGGTACGGCGGAGAGAATGGCGTACATCACGGTCAGCAGTGGCACCAGGGCAAACAGGCTCATATAGGTCAGTGCAGCGGCACTGTGGCTACAGCCATCAGCCACATAGCGTTTCTGCACATAGCGGCCTAATTTTAAACAATCCTGTAATGAGGGTATTGTCACGATTAGCTTCTCTTTTTATTGATTAGCGGTATCTGGCTGAGCTCTTGTATCAAGGCGCTCTCGTGTATAATGCTTCGCAGTATACACAGTCATTTACCGCAGGACGATATTCGCACTATGAGCTCAGTCACTATCTACCATAACCCACGCTGTTCCAAATCTCGCCAGACCTTGCAATTATTAGAAGATAACGGCCTAAGCCCCGAGATTGTCCTTTATCTGGATACCCCTCCCAGTACCGATGACATTAATGGTCTGCTGAAGAAGTTAGCTATTTCCCCCCGTGAATTACTCCGTAAGGGTGAAGATGCCTACAAAGAGAATAACCTGAAAGATACCAGCCTAAGCGACGCAGAGCTGGTTGCCGCCATGGCCGCTCACCCCAAGCTGATAGAGCGCCCGATTGTGGTCAAAGGCTCTAAAGCCGTATTGGGCCGCCCACCTGAAAACGTTTTAGCGTTGGTATAAACCGCCTATGTCATCTCCCTATATTCTGGTTCTTTACTATAGCCGCCATGGCGCTGTGGCCGAGATGGCGCAACAGGTGGCCCGAGGTATTGAGCAGTGCAGTGGTATCGAGGCGCGCATTCGCACGGTACCTGCTGTATCTAATGAATGCGAAGCGGTGGCAGAGGATATTCCCGAACAGGGCCCTCTCTATTGCAATGCTGACGATTTACAGCACTGTGCCGGTCTGGTGATGGGGAGCCCGACTCGTTTTGGCAATATGGCGGCGCCCTTAAAATACTTTATCGACGGTACTTCCAGCCTTTGGTTAAGTGGCGCCATGATTGATAAACCCGCAGCGGTCTTTACCTCTTCATCCAGTTTGCATGGCGGGCAGGAATCGACACTGCTAACCATGATGTTGCCATTGTTGCATCACGGTATGTTAATGGCCGGGTTACCTTATAGTGAGCCCGCACTGATGAATACCCAAACCGGCGGCACACCCTATGGCGCAAGTCATCTGGCCGGCCAGCAAAGCGATCGAGCCCTGGATTCGGATGAGTTGGCCCTCTGCCAGGCTCTGGGTAAGCGGGTCGCCACCATTGCCTTATCGCTACAGTCATAAGCCCCTTTAACAAGAGTTCTATTATTCATGCCTAAGGATTATAAAACGCTGGCAAAACGCAGTTGGCAAATAACACAAGTGAGCTATTGGCTGCTGGTCTTCGTATTAGTCTTAAATACGGTGGTGTTACCCAGTTGCAATCGTGACAGTAATGCAGTCATTCTTGGGGTTCAGCTGTTTCTGTTGCTGGTTTTTTTACCGGGGATGCTGAAACAAAATATACGTTCCTATATTTGGCTAACACTGGTGTTACTGGGATTTTTTATGGCGGCGGTATCCACCGCGTTTGCTTGCACTTCCGTATTTACCGTGGCCGAAGTTTTGTTAATTGTTAGCTTATTTACGGCTGCGATGCTTTATATCCGCTGGCGTTCCCGCGAGCTTAAACAGGCCGTTACAGAATTGGAGAAGTAACAACCAATGGAAGAGAAAAAACCAGGTTTTATCCGCCGTAACTTTCGCCGCTTGATGACCCTACTGTCCACGCTGCGTATTGTGGTCACCAATCTACTGTTTTTAGTGGTATTGGGGGTGTTGTTTTTGGCTTTTTCCGGTGGGGAAATTCCAACCATCCCCGGCAAAGGTGCGCTGGTACTCAATATTCAGGGTAGTCTGGTCGACCAGAAAAATTACGTCGACCCTCTGGTACGAATTATGGGGGAGTCTGATCCTTCACAATACGAGACCCTGTTACAGGATGTGATCGATGCGATAGATTACGGCAGGGAGGATGAGCGAATTACCACGTTAGTGTTGTCGCTGGACGATATGATGTATGGCGGCATCGCCAAAATGCAGGAGCTGGCTCCGGCCTTACAACGCTTTCGAGACAGTGGTAAAAAAATTATTGCGGTCGGCGATAATTATCTGCAAGACCAGTATTGGTTGGCCGCCCAGGCCGATGAAATTTATATAAACCCCAACGGTGCGGTTTTGATTGACGGCTATGGTTTGTACCGTAACTACTTTAAGCAGGCACTGGAGAAGTTACATATTGATTTTCATGTGTTCCGTGTGGGTGAATATAAATCGGCGATGGAGCCTTATATTCGCAATGACATGTCAACCGAAGCCAAACAGGCTAATCAGGTTTGGTTAGGGGCGTTGTGGGATGAGTATGTGGTCGGTGTTGCAGAGCGCAGAAGCTTTTCCAAAGCTGACTTGAACCAGTATATCAATCAGTTTGACCAGCGTCTGGCTGATTATCAGGGCAATACCTCTTCAGCGGCTATGGCGGCTGGTTTAATTGATGGCATCAAAACCCGCGATGAAATAAACCGGTATTTAGTGGATGTGGTTGGCGCTGTTGATGAAGACGGTAACTATCAGGGCATTGGTTTTGAACGATATCTTTGGGTTAAAAATATAGAACTGTCAGAGGCTGCTGAAAGTGCCAGAGTGGGTGTTATTGTCGCCGCAGGCAATATTGTTGATGGTGAGCAAGCGCCTGGGGCGATTGGCGGCGATACCCTGGCTTCGTTAATTCGTGAAGCCCGGCGTGATGCGACCATTAGGGCGGTAGTGCTGCGTATTGATAGTGGTGGTGGCAGCGCTTTTGCCTCCGAGATTATCCGTCAGGAATTACTGCTATTAAAAGCCGAAGGCAAACCGCTAGTGGTTTCCATGGGAGGCATGGCAGCTTCTGGAGGTTATTGGATTGCAGCGGATGCGGATGAAATTTGGGCCCTGCCTTCAACCTTAACCGGTTCTATCGGTATTTTTGGTGCCTTCCCTACGCTGGATAAAAGTCTGGCTGCACTGGGCATCACTACCGACGGCGTTGGCACGACCAATATGGCCGGTGCGATGAGAATTGATCGCCCCCTACAGCCCATTGCAGCCCGCTCGATCCAGAGTATTCTTGAGCGAGGCTATGCGCAGTTTATAACCATTGTTGCAGAGGGGCGCGAGCTGCCGAAATCGGAAGTAGAGGGGCTGGCAAAGGGGCGCGTCTGGTCGGGTAAGGATGCACAGCGCTTAGGTTTGGTCGATCAGTTAGGCACGCTGGATCAGGCCATTGCCTCGGCGGCAGCGTTGGCAGAGCTGGATGCTTATGAAAAACAGCTGATTGATATTCCATTAACGCCCCAGGAGCAGTTTCTCAGGGAGCTAACCGGTGAAGTAGAGTTGCGAGGTTTAATGCTTGCCGGTGGTATTGATACGCGTTTTTTAAAGCAGGCTCAACAATGGCTGGCTCCGTTTAAAGGCGCGCTAAGCTTTGCCAATAGCATGAATGACCCACAGGGTTTGTACCTGCATTGTTCAAACTGTATGGCGCCCTAAAACTGGGTGCGCCATAATTCAAAGCCACCATCTACGCTGTATACCTCGGTAAAGCCCTGCTCGGCTAAAAACTGCCCCGCATTTTGGCTGCTATTGCCATGATAGCAATACACAATAACCGGGGTATCTTTGGCGGTGCTGCTGATAAAGCTATCGACACTGTTATTGTCTAACAGTAGCGCACCTTCGATATGACCATTATTAAATGACTGCGCATCGCGCACATCGACAATGCTGGCTGTGCCGGTATCGATCAGCGCTTTGGCCTCTATCGTTGAGATGCGTTTAAAATCCGCCATTGTGTTTATCCTATTCTATGTTGGTGACCAGTGCTGTTATTATACGGCCAGACTCCATTGGATGGTAATCCACCTATTAAGAAAAGAAAGAGGACAAGCGTGTGCCAAAAGCGAGTGATCTAAAAAAAGGGGATGTTGTTGATTATAAAGGAGCCCCCATATTGTTAAAAGTATTGTGGTTAACAATCCCTCTTCCAGAGGCGCGGCTACCTTATATAAAATTCGTCTCAACCATGCCAAAACCGGCCAGAAAGTTGATGAGAGTTTAAAGGGCGGTGATATTCTGCCGGATATTGATTTTGAACGCCGCAAAATGCAGTACTCGTATATGGACGGTGAGAGCTATGTGTTTATGGACGATGAAGATTACAGTCAGCATACCCTCAGTGAGTCTGATCTGGGTGATGGCAAGCTGTATATTTACGAGGGCATGGACAGTGTCGTTGGGATGATTGTAGACGAGCAGCTTATCGGTATTGAGCTACCCAATTCCGTGGTGATGAAAGTCACCGATACCGCGCCGGGGATTAAAGGTGCATCTGCTTCCGCCAGAACCAAGCCGGCTACCATGGCCACAGGTCTGGTTGTACAAGTACCGGAATATCTGGAAGTGGGTGAAAGCATTAAAATTAATACCGAAGATAATCGGTTTATATCCCGCGCCTGATATGTGTGCGATGGTCCGGCAAATGGCCCGATACAGTGTGGCTATGATTTGCTTACTGCTACTGACCGGTTGTGAAACACTCGGGTACTACTCGCAAGCAGCGGCGGGGCAGTGGTCACTATGGTGGCAACGTGAACCGATTGAGGACCTGTTAGCGGATAAGGCAACTGATCCGCAATTAAAGCAGCGTCTGCAACAAATCCTGATAATGCGAGACTTTGCCTCCTCCGACCTTGCCCTCCCCGATAATAAAAGTTATCGCTATTACACCGCCTTAGAGCAACCCTATGTGGTGTGGAATGTTTTTGCGGCGCCAGAGTTTTCTACCACAGCGATGCAGTGGTGTTTTCCTATTGCCGGTTGTGTGAGCTACCGCGGCTATTTTTCTGAGCAGGCTGCCAGGCAGTATGCCGAGAAGATGACAGCGCAGGGTTACGACACCTATGTCGGCGGGGTGGCGGCCTATTCAACTCTGGGCTGGTTTGCCGACCCGGTACTCAGCACCTTTATGGGCCGTGATGATGTGCGCCTGGCGGCCCTGTTATTTCATGAGTTGGCGCATCAACAGGTTTATTTACCCGGTGATACCCAGTTTAATGAAAGCTTTGCTACCGCAGTGGAGATTGAAGGGGTTAAGCGCTGGCTGGCCAGTATTGATGCTGAGCCCTTATTGGCAGGCTATTTACAACACCGCGCCATCCAGCAAGATTTTGTCAGTACGATGTTAGCCGCCCGGGAAAATCTGGAGGCTTTATATCAGTACGATGTAACGGATGATAATAAACGTCAGGCCAAACAGCAGTTACTGCACCGTATTGTGGCAAAAGACTATGCCCGCTTTCAGTTACGCTGGGGTGGTCTTAGCGATTACGACCGCTGGGTTAACACCGATTTAAACAATGCCAAACTGCTTACCCTTGCCAGCTATAACCAATGGTTACCGGCTTTCCAGCAGCTGCTGGACATGCAGGCCAATGACCTGCCGCGTTTTTATCAGCGCGTGGCTGAGCTGGCGGCTCTTGATTCAGAGCAGCGCAGGAATCAGTTGCAAGCCTTGATGCCATAATAAGTCCTTTTTAATCATCACCTTAAAGATTCTAATCTTCTGCTAAACTAACACTCATTAGTGCCCAATAAAGAGACGGTTAGTGAAACTATTTGAAGACCTAAGTTTATCCCCCGGGGCCTCGGTGCAGGTGCTTGTGGTGGGTAATGATCACCAAAGCTATAGTTTAGATACGGTTTATATTGGCTCCCTGTCGCTGCACTCGGTGATTGTAGCGATGCCCTCAAAACACACTGAGGTGATCTGGCGTAGCGGTATGAATGTTGCTATGACCGTGGTGGTCCCTACCGGTGTCGCCACCTTCAAAACCCGAATTGATGCTATTGGCGAACGGCCCTATAGCTATATGCATTTAGCTTACCCACATCAGGTTAAATTTCGGGAAGTCCGTGGAGCGGCCAGAGTCAAAGTTGAGCTACCCGCGGAAGTGGCCAATCTCAGCGGTCATGCCCAGCCCAGTCATTTTAAGTCCCATGTGCTGGATATTAGTGTCACGGGTTTGAAATTGGCGACGGATACCAATATTGGCAAAGTGGGGGACGAGTTAACCATTCATATTGCGATGCATTTTGCGGGTGAAGAAAGGCATTTGTCGATCAAGGGCGTGATCCGTGCCCGCCTGGGGACGGTGGCAGGCCATGAGTACTCTAATATTTTTGGTGTGCAGTTTTTACCGTTGGCAGACGAGCAGCGAATACTATTACATGCCTTTGTGCTAAATGGCTTACAGGCGGGCAGTTTTGCCTAAGTCCAAGCCAGAGCCGTTTACGCTCAAATCCCGCTTCCAGAGTATGGGCTACGCCCTGGCAGGGGTGGCGGATTTATTACGTCATCAACACAATGCGCGCTTGCATGCGGTTGCCGCGCTGCTGGTGCTGATGCTGGCTTTTCTATGCTCTGTGCAGCGCTGGGAATGGGCGGTATTACTACTGGCTATTGGCGGCGTATGGTTGGCTGAAGCGATCAATACGGCGATTGAATATCTGGCTGATGCCTGTCACCCCGAACAACACCCATTAATCAAGCGCGCAAAAGATGTGGCTGCGGCCGCTGTGCTATTATTTTCACTAACGGCATTGCTAGTAGGCTTATTAGTCTTTGTTCCTTACCTGGCGTTGCTGTGACAAAAAGTGTTTTAAACAGGTTTTAACAATTATGCGTTTTAACGAGCTGTCGTTGCCGGTAGGCAAAAAAATGTCCATGCATGTGGTGGGTTTGGATTATAAAAAACACCAGATCGATGCCCAGTTACTTGGCTACTATGAAGGCAAAAACCTGATGGTGGCTTTGCTGGCCAAACCCGGGCAAATTTTATTACAGCAAGGGCAGGCGGTTAGTCTGGCGGCGCAGCTACCAGAAGGCAGTGTGCAATTTGAAACGGAAATAGAGCATATTCATGAATCTCCTTTTCTCTATGTGGTACTGGATTATCCTTTAGGCGTTAACTTTACCCCTATGCGCCAGCATAGCCGCTTGCCCGTCGATACACCGGTGGAGGTAACCGGGCATACCGGTATGGGGATGACCACTAGTTCAATCCACGGCAATATGCTCGATATCAGCCGCAGCGGTGCCCGTCTGGTATTGGAAAAAGAGCTGACGACCATGGTGACAAAAATTTCGCTGGGGGTCATGCTGGAGTCGCAAGGTTTAGAGCGTGATATGACCTTAACGGCTCAGGTGCGTAACACCGCAGAGACTTCCGATTTATATCCGGAGTGTGGCTTTGCCTACGGTGTCGAGTTGATTGACGTTGATGAAGTCGATGAGTTGTTTTTGCGCAGCTATTGTTTACAGGAAATAAACCGTGGCCGCGCTTTATTATGTCCCTAAAGTTTTTTCAGCAGCGCTGCCAGCTATAGTGCTGTTGCCCTTCCAGAGTCTGGCAATATCATCGAGTACCATATAAAGGCAGGGCACCAATAGCAGAGTAATCACTGTAGCGAAAATAATACCAAAGCCCAGTGAAACGGCCATAGGGATCACTTGCTGTGCCTGGGTGCTGGTCTCCAGCAGCATAGGCAGCAGGCCAAAAAATGTGGTGAGGGAGGTAATAAGAATCGCTCTAAAGCGTTTGGCCCCCGAGTTAACAATAGCTTCAAATTTATTAGCCCCCCGGCTTCTGCTTTATTAACAAAGTCCACCATAATCAAGCTGTCATTAACCACCACACCGGATAAGGCGATAATGCCAAAAAATGACATCATATCGAAGGGAATTCCGACCACCATATGCCCGACCATGGCGCCAATAATACCAAAGGGTATGACCGACATAATTATCAGCGGTTGGGTATAGGATTTTAACGGGATCGCCAGCAGGGCATAAATACCCAAAAGTGCGATGGCAAAGCCTTTGAATAAGCTACCAAATAATTTGGTCGTCTCTTCGCTTTCACCATCGAGCTTATAACTGGTGCCCGGATAGCGTGCCTGTAAATCCGGCATAAAGTGTTTAGTAATATCGTCCACCACCTCAGAGGGTTCAGACACGGCTTTATCGAGTTCGGCACTAATCTTAATCGCGCGCTCGCGATTAATACGGGTCGTTTTGCTATAGCCCGGTGCAATCTCTAATTCTGCCACTGAACTAAAAGGGACTTCGTCGCCGTCCGGGGTTCTGATATACATATTTTCCAGACTGGCAATATTGCTGCGCTCAGATTTGGGGTAGCGCACCATGACTTTGATTTCATTGGTTTCCCGCTGCATACGCTGTGCCTCGGCCCCATAAAAAGCGTGGCGAACTTGTCGGCCTAAGTCAGCCAGAGTAATTCCCAGGGCCTCAGCTTTCGGTTTTACCGCTAATATAATTTCATCCTGCGCCGGGCTGACATTATTGCGAATATCATAAATACCGTTATAGGTCGCCAGTTTCTGTTCCAGCTCGGTGCCAGCTTGTTTTAGTTGGTCGAAATCCTGGCCAATCAGTTTAAAAGCAACCGCCGCGCCGCCATGCCCCTGCATATCGCTAATCGATAAGACCTTGGCACCGGGGATCTCACCGACCAGCTCACGCCATTGTTCAGAAATTTCACCACTGGACATACTGCGGTCTTCCGCTTTAGTCAGTTCCATCATCGAGTTGGAAAAACGGCCGTCATTGCCCCATGAAAAAATATGGTGGACCAGACCGATCTCATTCCCCGTATCGGCTTTATAGCGTTCATCGAGTGTATAGATCGCATTAATAACCTTATTGTGTGCTTCGGTGGTTTGGCTATCCGTGGTGCCCTCTACCATCTCCAGCTCAGCGCGGAGAAAATCCCCCGGCATAGCGGGGATCAGTACAAAGCGAATAATGCCACCGGCTAACAGACCACCAATAATAATCAGCATGGCCAAAAATACCGCAAAGGTAGTGTAGCGATTGCGGATACAGCGCATTAAAAATGGCATATAGCTATTTTGAACAAAGTGACTCAGGCGCCGGTTATTGCTATCGGGAAAGCGATTTAAGATACCCCAAACCCCTTCATGTGACGGTTTGCTATGGGCCAAATGTGAGGGCAGGATCCATTTGGATTCAATCAGTGAAAAGATCAGGCATAGAATAACAACCCAGCCCAGTGCCTCCGGGAAGACCGCAAATAAGCCTTCCGTAAACAATGTGGGCATAAATGCGACAATGGTGGTCAGCACTCCAAAGGTGGCGGGGGTGGCAACCCGTAAAGCCCCTTCGATAATATTGTCGACACTGTGGCCCTTTTCTTCCGTGGCTGTATAGGCGCTTTCGCCGATAATAATGGCATCATCGACCACAATCCCCAGGATTAAAATAAATCCAAACAGGCTGATCATATTGAGGGTGACGTCAATAAACGCCAGCGGCATTAAAATAAAGGTGCCCAGAAAACACACCGGCAAACCAGCCATAACCCAAAAGGCCAGCTTAATATCTAAAAACAGTGCCAGCACAATAAACACCAGCAGCGCTCCCAGGGCCAGATTTTTTAGCATCATATCCAGCCGGCCTTCAAGGTAATAGGTAATATCTGCCCAGTGATCAATGCTAACGCCAGCGGGTAGGGTGGGGCGTTTTTTATCAACATAGTCTCTGCCAGCGCGGGCGACAGTAATGGCATCCTGATCACCTACGGTCATCACTTTAATCGACATACTGAATTTGTTATCAAAGAGCGCAAAGCCCGTAGTTTCTACAAAGCCATCTTTGATCGTGGCAATATCGCCCAGAGTTAACCGGGTGCCGTCGGGCCGGGTAATTAATACGACCCGCTCGAAGTCATATTGCTCGTAGGCCTGGCCTTTGGTGCGCAGCATAATATCGCCGTTTGCAGTTTTTACGGAACCTCCCGGCAGGTCGACGGAGGATTGGCGAATAGCCTGTGCCACCTGGTCCAGGGTCAGGTTATATTTACGCAGTGTCAGTTCAGTGACTTCAATGGTAATTTCATAGTCTCTGGCTCCGAGAATTTCGGCATAGGCAATATCTGGCTCCTGCAATAATTCATTTTTTACTTCATCCGCCAGAGTTTTAAGTGCTTTTTCATCCAGATTGCCATAGATTTGAATAAAGATAGCGTGGTCGCGTAATTGCAGTCGTTTGATAACCGGCTTTTCGGCTTCTTCGGGAAAACTGCTAATGGCGTCAACCGCCGATTTAACTTCATCGAGTACCGCGAGCACATCAAAGTCTTCATAAATAGAAAGGCTGACGGAGGCCATCGACTCACTGGAGGTGGACTCCACTTTTTTAATCGACTCGATATCCTTAACCGCTTCTTCAATTTTTAGTACCAGGCCCTGTTCCACTTCCAGAGGGGCTGCGCCGGGGTAGGCCATATTGATGGTAATAATATTGGTGACGATTTCCGGGTCAATCGCCCGTTGAATATTGTAGGCGGCATTGCCCCCAACAATAAAAATAAACAGCATTAATAGATTGGCCGCTACAGGATTGCGGGCAAACCAGGCAATAATCCCTTTGTGGTTGGTTTCACTCATGCTGCCTGATCCTTGTTAACCGTGCCATTGTCGCTGGTATTTTCATCTTGCAGCGACGTTGGCGGTGTTGCGGGGGCCAGATTGAGTGATTTTTCGGCGGGCTTCGGTGATGTTTCCGGCAGAGTTTGTTGCTCCAATAATTGGTTGGTTGCTGTAACCGTGGAAATGCGTACCTCAGTCCCCGGGATCGCGCCAACAATATTCGACAAGCTAATTAATTCACCCTCTTTTAAACCCTGGGTAATATAAATCTCCGTCCCTTCGGTGCGCAAAATATTGACCTTGCGGTTTTGCAGGCGCTGTTGCTCATCAATAACCCAGACATAATTACCCGCTCGCAATAGATGGCGTGGCAGGGTGATTAAGCCCGTTATTAAGCGGCCTTCTATATTGGCATCGACAAAGGTGCCAATCCGCAATTCTTCCGGGTGGTCGCTATTAATGCCGTAGGGGTCGTCAATTTCTGCCACCGCAAACAAGACTCGGCTACGCTCGTCAAACACACCTTCAGTGCGCATAACCTTGCCTTGCCAGTGTCTGACCGTACCACCGATTTCGGCATACAAATCTACCTTGGGGTGTACGCCCAGTTCGCGATCGGCAAGGGTGGGTAGTTCCAGATAATGTAATTTATTTTCTGGCAAGGCCATACGCAGCTCAGCAAAGTCGATAGCAAAGGTTTCTGCCAGGGCGCTTCCTACATTGACATATTGGCCTATATCCACCTGCTTTGACCTGACCAGACCATCATAGGGGGCGCGAATGGTGGTGCGGTCCAATTGGTCGCGGGCATTGTCGAGGTCGGCAATCGCAGACTCCAGTTTTGCCCGGGCATCTTCCAGTTGCGGCTTGCGCAGGGCCAGATCATTGGCCGCTTCGCTGCGTTGGACGGAACTCTTATATTTTACCCAATCTTGATAGGCGACTTCTGCGCGGCCCTTTTCCGAGGCTAAATTACTTTTGGCACTGGCCACCGCTGCTTCTGCACGTTTTAGATTGGCGAGATAATCCCGCTGGTCAATGCCCAGGATAATATCGCCTTTATGGAAAAAGCCACCGGCTTTAAAATCCTTGGCCACCGAGGTAATTCGGCCAGCGACTTCAGCAATCAAGGTGGTTTTGGTTCGGGGGTAATCATACCCTGAGCTCGAACCGATACCCGAATATCTTCTTTAACCGCTTTGGCGGCATTGACCAGCAGTGGGCGATGCTTGATCTCGACCTGCTCTGGGGCAGGGCGGTTTAAATACAGCCCGGTGGCTATCAGAACGGCAACCAGAATAATGGCAACGGGTTTAATAATAACGGCGTAATTCGCTGGCAATTTAATAATCCTTTGAATGAATAGCTTGAAAATGTAAAGAATAAGTCAGGTGTAGCAGGCGGGCCGATGGACACGGCCTCTGGAATTGCCTAATTATATATCATCGAAGCGTTATTCCACCATTATTGTAAGGTTAAATATTCGTTAAAATAGGTGTATCTACGTAAGTTTGAGTAAGGCATTCAATCTTTGCGTTAGTTCCTTATGCCTTTAGGGATTGAATCACCGGCTTTGATCACAGCTTTTTGGGGCTGTTTGTCTATACTGTAGTTATGAATGTAGTTATGAATGTAGTTATGAATGTAGTTTTAAAGAGTGGGTAAATTGAAGCCTGATATGTTGTTATTACGCCTGTTATTAGTAGCAAGTTTGTTATTGGCTCACAGTGCCCTGGCCGTTGATGCCAAGCGTATGTGGCTGCCCAAAAAATATGCCGCCGTAAAACCCAAACTATTGCATGCAGCCAGAGATGCCGAAAGCACTGAGCGTTGCAACACCGTGGTGGCCGGTGAAATGATTGTGCGTAAAAACACCGCAGAGAACTACTACTTTGTGATTACCTGCCGCGATAGCAACTTGAAAACCTACAATTTAACCTACCAATACCCTGTAGCGGGCACAGCCCCCGATTTAGTGGCAGAGCAGCGTTCAAAAGAAGCCCAGAAGAAAAACAAAACGGTAGAAATTGAAGAAACCGGGGTTAGTGGTGCGCAGGCCTTGCAGCTTTGTCTGAATGCGTTTAATAAAGCCACTGATGAGTTAGACGAAGTACAGGTGCTAGAGCAACCTGCTCCCGTGGAACTGGCCCCCAACTACCGCTATAGCCTGCCCTTTACTGCCCAAAGCGAGCTGGGCAACGATGTGCTTTACAGTGCCCATTGCCAGGTAGAGAGCAAAGGTGAAACCCAGATTGAGCTGGTTTTGGAAGAAATGGGCGCGGTTGCTATTTGTCGCGACAGCTTAAGGGCCGAAGCTATTCTTTATGGCCGTATTAATATTGATACTGAGGCCATTGAGTCGCTGCCTACTGAAGTCGAGGGTGGCTATATGATTGAACTCCCCTTCGATGTGACCAACCGGATCGGCTCGACAATTCGCTATGGTTCCCGCTGTACCATTGATGCCGAAGGCTATAGCGAAGTGACTATTCATTTGCTGCCTGCCGGTGCTCTCGCTATTTGTAAAGACGGCCTGTTAACCGAGACGCTGTTGATGAAATCGGTAACAATCGCGGAGCAGGCTTCGGCCGAGGGTATCAATGGCAACCGCTTTAATTTTGAGATCCCATTTAAGGCCAATGACCCTGATGGTAATCAACGCAATTTTAAAGCCTTCTGCGAAGTGGATGAAGAAGGTGAAGCCTATGTCAGCACTGAAATTGATCGCGACGCGATAGTGGCCGTGTGTATTGGTGAAGTAAAGCGTAAAACCAGTAAAATGAAAGGGGTGGTGATTCTGGAAGATGAAATTCCCGCTTTGGCAGGTGATGAAGAATCTGGCTATGTCGGTATTATCCCTTTTGATGCCACTAACCCGATGGGCAAGGCCTTACATTACCAGGCCGATTGCCGTGTGGGTGGCAATGGGCGCAGCACTATCAAACTGGGTGCCAGAAGGCGCTAACTCTTACAGGTTATGCATAAAAAAGGCCGCCTATCGCAAGATAGTCGGCCTTTTTAGCTTTAGCTAAAGGTCTTACTTCTTTTTAGCTTTAGCGGCTTTCTTGGCAGGCTTCTTAGCGGCTTTCTTGGCAGCTTTTTTAGCAGGCTTTTTGGCTACTTTCTTAGCGGCCTTTTTAGGAGCAGCTTTTTTGCTGGCCTTTTTAGCTTTAGCAGCGGCTTTCTTGGCTTTTGCCTTCTCTTTAGCAGCGGCTTTTTTGGCAGCGGCTTTAGCTTTGGCAGCGGCTTTCTTGGCAGCAGCTTTTTCTTTAGCAGCGGCTTTCTTGGCAGCAACTTTAGCTTTGGCAGCGGCTTTCTTAGCGGCTACTTTAGCTTTGGCAGCGGCTTTCTTGGCAGCGGCTTTGGCTTTAGCGGCGTCTTTCTTGGCCTTGGCAGCAGCAACTTTAGCAGCAGCCTTCTGGGCAGCAGCTTCTACTTTAGCGCTAGCAGCGGCATTTTTAGCAGCAGCATTGGCTTCAGCCAGTACAGCCTTGGCAGCTTTAGCAGCAGCTTTAGCGTCAGCATTGGCAGCTTTAGCAGCAGCAACAGCCTGGCTTGCTTTAGCAGCTTGTTGCTTCGCAGCTGGAGTTTTCTTGGCTTTGGCGCTGGCCAGCTTTTTAGAGGCTGAAGTCAGAGCGGCTTTAGCCTTAGCGGCTGCTTTATTTGCTTTAGCGGCGTTCTTGGCTGCGTCAGCGGCTTGCTTGGCAACTGCTTTAGCCAGTTTGGCTTGAAGTTGTGCAATTTCTTTTTCAAGTTGAGCAACAGGGTTTGCTGCTTTCTTTGCTACTGCCATTGTGTGGATCCTTATCTATGAATAAAAAGAAAAATTAATAAAAAGTTTATATAAACGTGATTAAAAAAATCGGACGAATTATAGCCATTTTTCAAAGGCTTGCTACTAAAATGGTGAAAAAAAGTTCAAAACATTTGTTTTTTTTCAATTAATTTTACAATGTGGGCGTAAATTCACTTTTATTGACCCGTTTCACCTTAGTGGTATCGTTATTGATACGGATAAAAAACAAATATGCAGTGATTCAATCCAGAAATTAAATCAGTGTTATTATTCTTTTTTGCGTTATAACCAGAAATTTGAACGGCTGCTTGTTACACTTTGACACACTGCGGTGACATAAACTGTGTTATGACTGAATCGATAAATAAAAAAAGAGGCACCAATATGGACCAGGAAAAAACAACAGAGGTTGAAGCGGCCGTTTTTCGTCGTCTGCTAGCCCATTTAGATGCGAATAAAGATGTGCAAAATATCGATTTAATGATTTTGGCAAATTTTTGCCGCAATTGTTTATCCAAATGGTATATGGCTGAAGCAAAAGAGCTGGGAGAGTCTGTGGATTATGATCAGGCTCGTGAAATTGTCTATGGCATGCCCTATAGCGAGTGGAAAGATAAACACCAGTTGGAAGCGACCCCTGAGCAATTAGCACAATTTGAGAGCAAACAATCCTCCTGAATCATTGATGCTAATGGTTAGCCCTATGCTTACAGAGGCCGTCTCAATGATAAATAAGCTTTGTTATATGGTGCTTATTGGATCGTTGCTGATGATCGTTCAGCTCGCTGCCGCGTCTGATGATGATTTAGAACCGGCCAATTACGCGTTTTCTAATTATATTGGCAATGGTATTTATCGCGCATCCGGGCAGCGGGTGACGGTATTTAATCTGCCTTTTGATTATATTCCTCCGGCCCAGTCTGAGCTGTCGGCCAATGACCCTGAAGCCACCAGTTATTTCTTTCGCCTGCCGGTATCGCTGGGTTTTTATAACTTCGATTTTGATGATGTGATTGGTGGCGATATTCCCAACCGGGCTGATACCTTCACTTTTGTACCCGGTATCGAGTGGCGTGTTCCCCTGAATGAGCGTTTGCTGATTAGCCCCTATATCGACTTGGGTTTGGGTAATAATTTCAGCACGGGTGAGCAAGTGATGATTTATTCTACCGGTGTATCCAGTCAATACAGTTGGGGAGGGAATAATCAGCACTTATGGGTTAACCGGCTATTTTATGCCGCTTATCGAGGATTATCGGTCGATATCAATGATGCCTATGGGGCTATGCAATCAGGTGTCGATTATCGCCTGCCATTATCCTTTGACTCACTGGGCCGCCGCAGTTTTTTTACCGCCTACGGTCTGGCTATTTGGAATTTTAATCGACTTGAATTTACGGTGCCGGGTGAGCGGGCGGTGGGTATTAATAAAAATTACGAGGCCGGTTTTACTTATGGTTGGGACCAGCCCCTGGAATATGGTCCGTTTCAGTTAAAGCGCATAGGTATCGGCTACCGTACTGGCGACCGCTTAAAAGTATGGCGCCTGTCCTTTAATCTGCCGATTTAAGCGCTTGCCTAGAGCAGTGGGCCATGGGGTAAATATTGATTGCTGCTATGGGCTTTAATCCACAGCACCAGCTCGCGATTTATTCCGGTACCGCGTTGTTTGAGTATTTTCCCTAACCAGATTACCGGTGATTTTGCTTCGGCTTCCCAGCCGGGCAATTTTTCCGCTACGGTAAAAAATTGCATTAAAGACTGAATTTGCTGATCGGTTAGCGTCTCTGCGGCACTAAACCATAGCGCTTTATCCAATTGCATTAAGCCTGCATGCTGTTGTTGCTCTTCAGGGGAGAGCAGGGTGGCTAGATCGTCTAATTGGTCGTTTTCACTCAATTGAATAAAATGCAGTAAGTTGTCACTGTTAATGGCTGTAGGTTGTGGCGATGCTTCAAGTGATGGGTCCCAGCTACCGATGGACATAGGGCTTCCTGTTATTGGGTGGTTTGACATGGGATTGTAGCATTTTAACGGCTGTGGCAACGAGCCAGCTTGCCCAATCTGCCAAAAACTGGCCATTTACACCATATTAGATATACTGTGCATCTATACAGTTAATAAGAAGTCAAAGCCTGCCAATGACCATATTGCTACCGCGAGTAGGGATTCAAACACGCCATAAGGATAATAAAAGTACTGAGCCCCAGCGCAAGATTATCCATTGCGATGCGGACTGCTTCTTTGCGGCGATAGAAATGCGGGATGATCCCAGTTTGAGAAATCGCCCTATTGCGGTGGGAGGCTCCTCTGACCGACGCGGGGTGATCTCCACCTGCAATTATGAAGCCCGTGCTTATGGGGTACGTTCCGCCATGCCTACCGCGACGGCTCATCGTCTATGCCCGGACCTGCTAGTGGTGCCGGGGCGGATGGAGCGCTATAAAGAAGCCGCCCTGCAAATTCGCGATATCTTCTTCGATTACTCCGAGCTGGTAGAGCCCTTATCCCTTGATGAAGCGTTTATCGATGTCAGTGGCAGCCCTGCCTGTTATGGCAGCGCTACCCTAATCGCCGAAGAAATTCGCCAACGTGTTTTTGAGACCGTGGGTATTACCGTGTCAGCGGGGGTTGCGCCGAATAAATTTCTCGCCAAAATTGGCAGTGATTGGAATAAACCCAATGGCATCACCGTTATTCCGCCGGCTAAAGTGGACGATTTTGTCCAGTATCTGCCGGTAGATAAGCTATTTGGCGTGGGCAAAGTCACCGCGGAAAAAATGCACCGCTTAGGCATACAGAACTGTGGTGATGTGCGGGCCTATAGTATTTATGAGCTATCAGAGCTTTTTGGCAGCTTTGGCCCGCGACTCTATGATTTGTGCCGGGGTATCGACCAGCGGCCAGTCAAAACCAGCCGTAACCGAAAATCCCTGAGCGTAGAGCATACTTATGCGGCAGACCTGCCCTCAGTACAGGGTTGCTTAGGCCAGTTGCCTGCTTTGTTTCAGCAACTAAGCCAGCGCCTGCACAAATTAACCGATGGCGCCGCGGCTAGCCAATACCGTGTACATAAGCAGTTTGTCAAAGTGAAGTTTAATAACTTCCAGTCTACAACGATGGAGTGTGTGACCGCAGGCACGCCCCGTATCGCCGTATTTAAACAATTGTGCAGTGATTCCTTTCAGCGCGGTGATGGTTTGCCTGTGCGCTTATTAGGGCTTGGTGTGCGTTTCGAGGACAGCAGTATGGATGACCCGCAGCAGTTGCCCCTATTTACCCACTAGCTACGCTAGCGTTACACTGCGGAGACTTAGCCCTGATTAATTCTTCGCCCTGATTAATCCTTGGCCCTGATAATAGAACGGACCCCTGGAGCAAGAGACAGTGAAACACCAACTAGCTATCGTTATTACCACCCTATTGTTGACAGCCTGTATTGGTAGCAAAGTCGTGGTCAAGCCCGACAGTACCTTTGACGCAGCCAACTACCAGCGCTTTGCCTGGATGCACGAGGCCATTACCAACGATGGCCGCAATAGTGCTTACTACAATCTCGATCGCTCCATTCGCAAAGGCATAAGCGCCGAGTTGGTCAAAAAGGGTTATCAGCAGGTGGCTAAAGAGCAGGCGGAATTTTTATTGGACTACAGTTTTTTCCAAAGTGTTTCACCAGACCGTGGAGGTATTATCTCTCCCCGGGATGAAAGCAATGCCGCCTGGGATAATGGTAGCGATATCAATGGCACCTCATTACACAACCACTATATACCCGCTGAAATCCAGCGCGGTAATCTGTCATTGAGTATTAGTGACGCTAAACAGGGGCATGAAGTGTGGCAGGTCACGATGACCAAGGTGATAGAAAACCAGATGGAAGATGAGGCCGCGGTTAAAAAAAGTGTGCGCGGCCTGATACCCAAATTATTAAGAGAGCTGCCTGCTAAATAATGTTATAGCGGCTTACCATTACAGATCTTTGGCATCTTCTTTAGGTAGCGTGAAATGCAAGAAAAAATAACCAAAAATAGCCGAGGCAAAAGACCCCATCAGGATACCCAGTCGGTCCACGGCTAAATAATCTTCTCCTGTCTGTTCAAAGGCGAGTGAACCCACAAACAAGCTCATGGTAAAACCAATCCCACACAGGATTGAAACACCATAAAGTTGTGACCAGCTAATGCTGGGTGGCGGTGCCAGTTTGATTTTTACTGCCAGCCAACTTAAGCCAAAAATACCCACCTGCTTGCCGAAAAACAAGCCCAGCGCAATGCCCAGTGGAATGGCGGTAAATGCTTCACCCATCGCCTCGCTGTTCATCACCACCCCGGCGTTCATAAAAGCGAATAAAGGCAGGATAAAAAAGGCGACGGTGCCATGTAAGTCGTGCTCCAGTTCTTTAACCGGTGAGCCGCCTTTATCATCTAAATAGGGGATAAAGAAGGCCAGTGCGACACCGGCCAGGGTAGCGTGGACGCCGGACTTTAATACGGAAGCCCAAAGGATCAGTCCAAATATGATATAGGGCGTCAGGCTGGTAACACCGCGCCGGTTTAAGACAAATAAAGTGATTAAACAGGCTGCAGCGATCACCAGTGAAGTCACTGACAAATCACTGGTATAAAACAGGGCAATAATAATAATGGCGCCAATATCATCAATAATGGCCAGTGAGACCAGGAATATTTTCAGGGCCGTAGGTACACGCTTACCCAATAAGGTCAAAATGCCCAGTGCAAAGGCTATATCGGTAGCGGCAGGGATGGCCCAGCCTTGCATGGCGGCTGAATTATCCCAGTTAAACCAGCTGTAGACCAACGCCGGTACTGCCATACCTCCGACAGCAGCAATAGCGGGTAAAATAATCTTGCTGGGGGATGACAGTTCGCCATCGACCAGTTCCCGCTTTAGCTCCAGACCAACCAGGAAAAAGAACACCGCCATTAAACCATCGTTAACCCAAAGTAATAGGGGCTTGGCGATTTCAAACTCAGCAAAGCGTATTTGTACCGGAATATCTAAAAAACCGCCATACATCGCTTGTAGCGGGGTATTGGCAAAAATCAGCGCCAGTACGGTGGCGATAACCAGCATAATGCCACCGGCGCTTTCCAGTCTTAGAAAGTTTTTAATCGGTTCAATCATAATGCCCAGTATCCAGTCGTTCTTTGTCGGTTAGGTAGTGCCGTTAGTAGTGCTGCATGTCTAACTTAGCATAGCTTATTCGGTAGAGCTTGAGATAGTTAGCTTAAGGTGGTGGCTATCGTTAGCCGCCAGTTGGATATAATCCTGCTCTGCATTGGCGGTTTCAATACAGAGCATACGCAGATAATCGTCGTCGGCAAAATTAGACAAGCGTTTGGATTTTTCTATCCATGGGTTCCAGACGATACAGCTATGACTGCCCTCGCTGTTGATAGTCATCCGTCGCTGGGCATCTTTGATGGTGATCGCGTGGTTGGTGCCCCGGTAAATGCGATCGACTTCCTGATCAATCACCAGGCTGCCATGCTGTTGCTTTTCCTGCCAGTCGTCCAGGCTGTCGATATAGCTGTGTTCATCAAGGCCGCCCACTATCGTATCGTCAATGGCATTGACGCCAAAATAGCTGTGCAGGGCGCTGGCAAAGTGAACAGTCTTATCACTCAGGTTGGTGACAGAGAAATCCAGGCTTAGGGTTTCACCAACGCTAATAACCATATTCAGTTCGCAGGCCGAAGGCCATAGCGGCTCCTGGTCCGCGGCAAGCTGCAATTGCAGGTGCAGGCGGGTGGTGTGTGGGTCGGGTGTTGCTACCGAGACTACATCCCATAACCGGCTGCGTACAAAGCCGTGGGCACTGACACCCTCATGGTCGGGGATTTGCTGCTGCACCGCCTCGGGATTGCGGGCAATATCGCCAAACCAGGGCCAACAGACAGGAATACCACCTCTAAGGGGGGTGCCTTCACGGTAATCACTCTCGTCACTGCACCAGATCAGCGCAGGCTGCCCCGGAGTCTGGTAATGACTGAGCTGGGCACCCTGTAAAAACACCGTAGCGGTAGCGGCCTTATTGGTGATACGCACCGCCAGCAGCTCCTTATGTAATTCAATCACCACGCCTTCTAACTGGCCAAACTGGCTATAAAGTTGCTGCATTTGGTGGCCAATATCTGAACTCATGGTTTTTCCTGCTAAGGTGTTAAATGGGGTACTGAAAAGCCGTTAAGCTTATAGGGAATATTGAGTAGATAAAACCTTTGCTGTTGGTTTTCTTATCCCTTATTATCCGCGCCCATTGCAGCGTTGCCTACGGTGGCTGTGAAGCTATTAACTGACTTGCGAGAACTGTTTGTGCCCTCACCCGTTTTTGTCCCCGGCCAGCGCTGGATAAGTAATACCGAATCTGAATTAGGTCTTGGCATCGTGGTAGAGCTGGCCAACCGGCGGGTAGAAATTAGTTTTCCCGCCTCCGGTGAGCGCCGCACCTATGCTGTGGATAATGCCCCTATCAGCCGCGTGCAATACGAGGCAGGGCAACAAATCCACAATGAGCTGGGCGAGCTGATTACGGTTAATGATGTATTGGAGAACCAGGGCTGCCTGATCTACAACGGGGTGAATGAGCAGGGCGAAGCGGTGATTTTGCCTGAGATTGATCTCAACAGTTTTATTCAATTCAGCAAGCCACAGGACCGCCTGTTTGCGGGTCAAATCGATAAAAACCGCGCCTTCCAATTGCGCTGCCAGACTCTGGAGAATATTCGCCACCAGCAGCAATCACAGGTAAGGGGCTTATTGGGCCCCAGAGTTCAGCTGTTACCCCACCAGCTCTATATTGCCAGTGAGGCCGCTAACCGACATGCCCCCCGGGTATTATTGGCCGATGAAGTCGGTTTGGGTAAAACCATTGAAGCGGGTTTGATTTTGCACCAGCAACTTATCAGTGGCCGCTCCAAGCGGGTTCTGGTGGTGGTGCCTGATAGTTTGCTACACCAGTGGTTAGTTGAAATGCTACGCCGTTTTAATTTGTCCTTTACCATTTTGGATGAAGCGCGTTGTGAAGGTTTGGAAGAGTTGGGCGATGTGGAAAATGACCCCTTTTTCGATGAAGAACCGACACCGCAAGACGATAGCTATAACCCCTTTGAAAGCGCACAGCTGGTCTTGTGTACCTTATCATTTTTGACCAATAACCCAGAGCGCCAGGCCCAGGCGGCAGCGGCGGATTGGGATTTGTTAATTGTTGATGAAGCCCACCACCTACAGTGGAGTGAGGCTGAAACCAGCCCGGCTTATCGCTGTATAGAAACTCTGGCCCGCCAGGCTCGGGGCCTGTTACTACTGACTGCAACCCCGGAGCAGTTAGGGGTGGCCAGCCACTTTGCCCGGCTGCGCTTACTGGACCCCGATCGCTACTACGATCTGGCAACCTTTATTGAAGATGAAAAGAAACATAAGCCGGTTAATGAGCTGGTGCAGCATTTATTAGCTGATGATGTCTTTGAGCAATTGCAAAGCAACCCGCAATTACTACAGCAGCTTAGTGCTTACTTGGGGGATGCCTCGGTAGCGCCGTTGCAGCAGGCTTTATCAGGGGGGGGCGGTGAAGAATTTGATCAGGCAATTGCTACTGTAATCAGTGATCTGCTGGACCGTCATGGCACCGGCCGTGTGTTATTTCGCAATACCCGTTCATCCGTAGCCGGTTTTCCGGATCGACAATTACATCAATACCCATTGCAGCCCGCTGATCGTTATAACGATGCGATTATGCATGCTGCGATGGAAGAGTTACTTGCTCCTGAACTGTTATTGGGTAGTAGCTGGATTGCCGAAGACCCAAGAGTCGGCTGGTTGTCTAGCTGGCTCAAAGATCATCGCTCAGAAAAAGTGTTAGTGATTTGTGCTCGGGCAGAAACCGCACTGGATTTAGAAGAGCATCTCAGGCTGCGCGGTGGGGTACAGTCGGCGGTTTTTCATGAGGGCTTATCGCTGGTGGCCAGAGACAGAGCGGCGGCTTTTTTTGCCGACGATGAAGAGGGCGCACAGGTATTAATTTGTTCCGAGATTGGCAGTGAAGGGCGTAACTTTCAGTTTTCCCACCATTTAGTGCTGTTTGATTTACCGCTTAACCCGGATTTACTGGAGCAGCGGATTGGTCGTTTGGACCGTATTGGCCAGCGTTATACCGTCGATATTCATGTACCGTTTTATGAAGATACCGCCCAGCAGGTGTTGTTGCGCTGGTATCACGAAGGTATCAATGCCTTTGAGCGTACCTGCCCTGCGGGTTTAGCGTTGTACCAGCAGTTTGAACAGGCGCTGATTCAGTGTTTGAACGACGGTGATAATGGTGCTGCCATGGAGCAATTAATCAGCGAAACTAAAACAGCAACCGCTGCTACCTTGCAGACCTTGCAACAAGGTAGAGATCGCCTGTTAGAGCTCAATTCCTGTAATCATGAAAAAGCGGATGCCATTGTCGAGACAATGATTGAAGAAGAGCGCCGCCAGGAATTATCCAATTATATGGAGCAGGTGTTTGACCAGTACGGTGTCGAGCAAGAGCATCACAGTGCCGCCAGTGTTATTTTGCGCCCTGGTGATCATATGTTGGAGCATAGCTTTCCCGGCTTAACTGAAGAAGGTGTCACCGCCACTTATTCCCGCGAAGTCGCCTTATCCCGAGAAGATATGCAGTTTCTTAGTTGGGAGCACCCGATGGTTGCCGGTGCGATGGATATGGTACTTAGCGGTGAGTTTGGTAATACTGCTTTTTGTACCCTGAAGTTACCGCCCTTAAAAGCGGGCACCGTGCTATTGGAAGCCATCTTTATTGTCCATTGTACGGCCCCCAGTGAGCTGCAAATACAACGTTATTTACCTTTAACCACTATGCGTATAGTCGTCGACAGTAATAATACTGACTTGAGTAAAGTGCTGACACCAGCGCATTTGGATAAGTTGGGGCAAAAGGTGCCGAAACGCAGTGCACAGGATTTGATCCGCCATGCCCGCCCGCAAATCAGCGCGATGATTAGCCGTGCTGAACAATTGGCTGAACCCAAAAAGGATGGGCTTATTGAAGAGGCGGCAGGAAAAATGCAAACCGAGCAAGTGGCTGAGTTGGGACGATTAAAAGCACTGGCTGCTGTTAACCCTAATATCCGTCAGGAAGAGGTTGAGTACTTAAAACAGTCGGCGGTGAGTTTGCAGCGTTATTTGCAGGGCGCACAATTAAAATTGGATGCGGTGCGGGTTGCCCTGGTGACGGATTAAAGCTACTGATTAAAGATAGCCCTTAACTCAGCAATTTGATCTTTGGCTTCGTTAATAATAGCCGTAGTTTGCTCAGAACTTAGCTGGCGTTTTTTCAGTTTTTCAAAGGCGGGGACAGAATTAATTTCTGGCAGTGAAGGGCTGACATCGTCTTTCCCTTGCAGGGCATATAAAGTGGCCACCTGCACCAAGTCACAGTAATCAAAATCTGAACCATCCTCAGCAATAGTGCCATTGCCCCGCATCCAGTCGCCGGATTCTCTGGCGACGGTAATTAAATCTTCGGTAAAGTCCCAGCGGCTTAGTACCATTTCCCCGAGTTTGCCCCGCAGGTTGGTGGTGGCAATATTTAAACGGTTTTCATCGGTGGATAAATCGTAAAAACGCTCAGCATAAGTCAGTACGACAATCTCACCAATGCTGTGAATTAAACCGGCTAATAAGGCTTCTTCTTCATTAAAGCGCGGTAGTTGTTTGGCTAATACATAGCTATAAGCGGCCACCTCAATACTTTGTTCCCATAATCTGTGCATATGGTCTTTAAATAAATGGGACTTGGTTTCAAATAGCGCCAGCACGGCAAAGCTGGTCACCAGTTGTTTGGTGGTAATCAGGCCGAGCCTGGCAATCGCCGTTTGCGTATCATCACAATGGCTGGCTCCGCGGTACATCACACTATTAGCAACTTTGACTAACTTGGTGGCAATCGCCGGATCGGTATTCACCAGTTTGGCCAAATCCTCCATGCTGCATTCCGGGTTATCAATCAATTCCCGAATACGAAAGGCAACCTCTGGCAAACTGGGTAGTACAAAGCGACCGGTATTTAATTCCTGCTCAAATTCATAAATCAGTGAGTGGCCTTCTTCGCCGGCCTTTTGTTGCATTTCTTTGACCACAACCCTGCTGTCAATTTTACGGGTATTACTTTGCAGTTCATCCAGTACCGAGGCGCTAATGACAAAATAACTAATGGGGCTCGCAGCTTTAGCGGTATACATACGCGGGCGAAGGCGGGCAATAGGGAAGCGGGCATTGGTGCTGTCAGTGCTGATCAGGTTTTCGCGGCCATCCTGGGCAATCAGGCTAATAGTGCCGCTGATTAAATAGAATTCATTGCTATCAAAGTCACCGTGTTCAAACAGGCATAGACCAATATCGCCGGTTTTGATATTGATATCTTTGGCAAGCAGGGTTAATAGCTCATGGTCGAGGCTGTTAAAGGGGGAGTATTTGGGTAATAGCTCCATTAGCGTCGAGATATCGGCTTCGCTCATCGTGGTACAGGTATTCCTTTAGGGGTCATCAATATGTCACTAAGTTTATACGTTAAAACGGTTTTTGTCCGTCCGTCTATCTAGCAGTTCTTCCGTTTATCCCAGCTCGGGATGGATAATGGGCTTAGAAGCTGGGTTTGCCCCTGAGGGACTTGGTTTTACCGCGCTGGGTTTTTTTATCCATACGTCGCCTCTGTGAGCCTTTGGTGGCCTTGGTCGGGCGGCGTACTTTGGTCAGTTTGGTGGCTTTTTTAATCAGTTCCTTTAGCCGTTGCAGAGCATCTTCGCGGTTTTTTTCCTGAGTTCTATGGGTTTGGGCTTTGATAATAATAATGCCCTCTTTACTGATGCGCTGGTCACTAAGCTGTAATAGCCGCTGTTTGTAAAAATCCGGCAGCGATGATGCCTTGATATCAAAGCGTAAATGAATCGCAGAAGAGACTTTGTTGACGTTCTGCCCACCCGCACCCTGTGCTCGAATGGCGGTAATTTCCAATTCGGAGCCGGGAATAATAACGTGGCTGGAAAGCGTCAGCATGCTCTGGCCTAACCTGGATACTCAAGAATTTTTAAGGTGTTCGTCATACCTCCAGAGCCGCGAATATCACCACAGGTGATAATCACTCGATCACCGGCTTGGAGAGCGCCGGTATCCGCTATGGTCATCATCGCGTTGTGGTAAACATTGTCTTCGCCATCATTTAAGTCGACCAGAATAGGGACTACACCGCGATAGAGGGCCATTCGTTGGCAGGTTTGCTGGTGACGGGACATACCATAGATCGGCAAGCTTGAGCTTAGTCTCGACATAATTAAGGCGGTTTCACCGGATTCAGTTAAACATATACTGGCCCTGACATTTTCCAAATGGTTGGCGGCATAAATCGCCGATAAGGCAATCGACTCGTTAGTCGTTTCAATCATTTTATCAATGCGATAACGGGAGGTGCGGGTTTCCGGATGTTGCTCTGCACCCAGGCAGGCATCGGCCATCGCAGCCACGACTTTTGTGGGGTGTTTGCCGGTGGCCGTTTCGGCCGAGAGCATCACCGCATCGGTAC
Organism: Oceanicoccus sagamiensis; assembly: GCF_002117105.1. Classification (GTDB taxonomy): domain Bacteria; phylum Pseudomonadota; class Gammaproteobacteria; order Pseudomonadales; family Dasaniaceae; genus Oceanicoccus; species Oceanicoccus sagamiensis. The sequence goes on from NZ_CP019343.1 coordinate 2,784,244, forward strand.
CATCGAGCACTGCGTTAGCCACATCAAACACTTCGGCTCGTGTCGGTACCGGGGAGTGAATCATCGACTCCATCATTTGGGTGGCGGTAATCACCGGTTTATTGGCGCGCCGGGCCTGGCGAATAATCTTCTTTTGCACACCAATTAATTGTGCGTCACCAATTTCAACTCCCAGATCACCACGGGCTACCATCACGCCATCTGAGGCAGCGATTAACGCATTAAGGGTGTCATCCGAGGCGACGGCTTCGGCCCGCTCAATTTTGGAAATAATATTGATATTGGCATTCAGCGCTGCCAGTTTGTCTTTCACCGGAATTAAATCATCGGCACAACTGGGAAAGGAAACTGCCAAAAAGTCCAGTTTAAGCTCCACCGCCAGCTCAATATCGGCTACATCTTTTTCCGTAATCGCTGGAGCAGAGAGACCGCCCCCTAAACGGTTAAGGCCTTTGCGTGATTTTAACTCACCACCGACTTTGATCTTGCAATGGACGTCATCCCCTTCGACTCCGCTAACGGTTAGCTGGATCAGTCCATCATCCAGCAAGAGGGTATCACCGGCCGCGACAGAGCCGGGCAGGGCTTTATAGCCTACCGATACGCAGTTATCTGTTTTGGCTTTGCTGTCGTCAATGGTCAATGTGATATCGCCACCATCAAGCAGTGTCAGTGACTCTTTATGTAAATCACCTATGCGAATTTTAGGGCCTTGCAGATCGCCCAAAATCGCGGCATTGATCTTCTTATCGGCGCAGACTGCTCTAATAATACTGGCTTGTTCGCGGTGGCCATCCGCTGAACCGTGAGAAAAGTTAAGACGAAAGACGTTGACGCCCTTATCTAACAGTCGGGCTATCATTTCAGCGCTGCCGGAGGCGGGGCCTATGGTGGCAACAATTTTGGTTCTTCTAACCATGGTGGATCCTTATCACTATTGTGCTTCTAGTATGGTTCAAGTTGCTGATAATTCTACTAATCACCCCGAGCTTTTTGGTGATTTTGTGACATTGATGGTTTTTTCATCAGCAGTGAATATTCCTTACAGTCTACGGTGTTTATAAGGCCGTTTTCACAGTAAACTATGGCCTTATCGAACGATTAAAATAACAGTGAATATCGCCATCATGTCACAGCAACAGCCGATAAAAATAGAAGTCGTCTCAGATTATGTCTGCCCCTGGTGCTACGTGGGTAAACGCCGCCTTGAAAAGGCTCTGGCCCAACGCCCGGATTTGGCCGTTGAAGTCAGCTTTCGTCCCTTTCAGTTAAACCCGGATATGCCCCGAGAGGGCAAAGATCGCAAAGCGCATATGATCAGTATTTTTGGTGCTGAACGTGCCGAGACGATTATGGGGAGTATGGGGGAAATAGGCCGTGAGGAGGGTATTACCATCGCCTATAAGGAAGGCTCGCGCTCTCCTAATACCCTGTCGGCCCATGTGATATCCCAGTTGGCGCTTGAGCATGGCAAGCAGGATGCGATGTCAGAGGCTTTATTCAAAGCTTTTTTTACGGATTGTGACGATATAGGTGATAGTGACGTGCTCACTCGCTTGGCGGTGGAGGTAGGTTTAGACAGGGCTACTGTGACTGCTGCGCTGGCGAATGCTGATGCCGAACATGCAGTTATCGAAGGGGTTGAAGTCGCCAGGCAGCAAGGGGTTACTGGTGTGCCCTTTTTTATTATTGATAACCGCTATGGTTTGTCCGGTGCGCAACCGGCGGATACTCTGGTTGAAGTGTTAGACAAAGTGACGCAGGAGGTGGCGTAATGGCCGGTTCACTACAGGATCAATTATTAAAAGCGGGTCTGGCGGATAAAAAGAAAGCGAAACAAATTAAAAAGCAAAAGACCAAGCAAACCCAGCAGCAGCGTAAATCCAAAGAATCTGTGGTGGATGAAACCAGGCAGCAGGTAGAGCAAGCACGGCAGGAAAAACAACAGCGTGACCGCCAGCTCAATGAAGAGCGTATGGCGGAGGCGGATAAGAAAGCGATTGCGGCACAGGTGAAGCAGCTGATCGAAGTCAATCGCTTATCCCGCGAAGGTGCCGAGCTTGATTATAATTTTACCGACGATAAAAAAATTAAGAAGATACTGGTCGACCACATCATGTTGGAACAATTGAGCCGTGGCCGTTTAGCCATTGTCAGTTTGAACGATAAGTACGAAGTCGTCCCAGCAGGGGTGGCGGAAAAAATACAGCAGCGTTTACCGGCGCGGGTCATTGTTGCCAACGAAGTCGCCAGCAATGATATTGATGAAGATGATCCTTATGCCGATTATCAAATCCCCGACGATTTAATGTGGTAAGGCGATGTTTGAATTAGGAGATGTTTTTGTCGGCTTTGTTTTTATCGCGTTTGTGATGTTGTGGTGGAATGCCCAGGGGGTAAAGCAAAAAGCGTTGATGGCAACCCGGGACCACTGCAAGCGCATGAACGTGCAATTGCTGGATGACGGTGTGGCGCTCAAAGGTTTTTGGTTTAAGCGCCATAACAATGGCAATTTAATGTTGTGGCGCTCCTATAATTTTGAATTTACCAGCACAGGGAATGAGCGGTATAAGGGCCAGGTGATTATGCTAGGTCGTTTTGTCGAGAAAATTCAAATGGATGCCTACCGCATCAATGATTAGTGCAGGGTAAAATATCTAAGGCTATGATGTTTAATTTGGCCGGGGTTGTTCGCTGTTGTTAGGGCTTGTTAGCTTTTTTTAACGGCTGGATAATCTCATCCTGTCCGTTCACTTTGATTTCCAGTGTCAATTGCATCAGCATGCCCAGCTTGCCTTCAGGAAAGCCTTTTTTCTCAAACCATAATAAATATTCTTCGGGCACATCGATAAGAGGCCGCCCCTGATATTTGCCAAAGGGCATAGCCATATTGGCGATGGTTACTAAGTCTTCCTTTTCAAACATAGGTTCGAGGTGTCGTTTCGAGGTGTCGTTTCGGGGTGTCAGGCTTCTTCTAAGGTGGCAGCCTGATAAAGGCCGTTGATAATATCGGTTTGGGTCAGCAAACCAATCAGCTTATTGTCCCGGTTAATCACCGGTGCATGGCGAATACCTTCTTCACGAATAATATCAACAGCTTCAAACAGGGTGTGATCTTCCTGGATAGTAATCGGGTTGGTAGACATAAAGTTTGCTACCGAAAGCGAGTCCCAACTAACATCCGCTAGCATATCCGCCAGGATAGTAACCATATCCCGTTCCGTAATAATGCCGATAGGCGCCTCGTCTTTGGTGACAACCAAACAAGAGAATTTTTCACTGTGCAGCATTTTGACCACATCGGTTAATAATGTCTCAGCTTTGCAAGTGGTGACCTCGCGGGTCATTAGGTCGTTAACCCAGATATCATGCATGCTATTGCTATCCCGTTAGAGTGTTAATGATCCATATTGGATATTACTGTGCTGGCTATTATTTATAGCACACTATGACTGATAGTAAATATTACTCTGTAGTGGGGGTATTAGAGCCTTTTAGCTGCTGCTTTAGGGATTTGGGGATTTCTTTAATGGTTAAAGTACCGGAGGCTTCATCATAGACAATATTTTGCCCAAACATATCGGCAGAAAAACTGATGCTCATATTTTTATCTCGGCCAAAATAGCGCACATAGCGTTTTAGACTGCCCCGGTCGGTATAGATCTCAGGCTTGGGGGCTTCTTGCTTTGACGATACAAAATCAGCGAACTCTTTTGGCTGTTGTTCGTTTAATTGTGTGGAGATATCCTCAAAGACCACAGGGGCGCCTTGTTTGTCTTGCTCAACACAGTAGTCGAGAATTTTGCCTTTGTAGTCGGTCACTTTCTCTTCCGGCAGTGAGTCGGCATACTGGTCGACAATGGTTAAAAACTCGCTGGTTTCAACCACCAGATCCAGCCCGGTAGAAAAGCCCAGAAAACCACTAAAAGCATCGCTAAGGTTTTTATTACCACGGCTGGTAATAATTGAAAGATATTTTTGTGAATCTTCTTCTAACCACTCTTCAATAAACAGGCGTGCACTGTAGAGCATTTTATTGCTGTCGATATAGCGGCTGGGAGCGATATCCAGTGTGTTGTCGATATGGGCGGCTTCGATATGGTTAAACCAGAAAATATAGAGCTGGTCCTGGTCCATAATGGTTTCCAGGGCAATCATAATATGTGCGGAAAAAGCTTCGTCATTATCCCCCATCTTTTGTTGCAGCTGTTCTAACAAGCGCTGGCTGGTTCTGGCAAAGGGAGATTTACCCTGCTGATGTTCCTGTAGCCAACCGGGCACCGGGTTATCAGATAGCTCCTGATCAAAGTGACCATACTGCTTTTGGCTGCTGCGCTGGTAGCTTTGCTTTAATTGCTCGAATAATGAATAGGCGGGCCGGAACTGCTGTTCTCTTCATCACGCAGGGTGGTGGTGAGGTCTGCGCCGGGTACGGGCCGTTCAATCTGGTGAATAATACAGTGCTTTAAGGTCATGATGGTCTATTAGTGAGAGCTAAAGATTTGGATGGAGTAACCCGAGGCAAGGGCTTCTTTAAGGGCTGGGTCGGCATCGATTAGCTTTTGGTCAACAAGAAATTTATCTTCGATCAACTTTCTTTTTTCGATAGCGGGTCTTTCAAAGCCCTGTTGCTTTAAATAAATTTGGCACAGTTGTTCGGCACCAAACAGATCTTTGAAATTGATATACATAATAAAGGGGACTTCAGCGCCTTTGGCAAAGCCCTCAAAGGCTTTTGGTGTGCGCGCATTCACGGAAAATACATACATAATCTGGGCTTGTTATAACGGCTATAAAAGAGGCGGGATCATACCATAAGTTGGTGGCGTGTACTCCTGTGTTTATAGCTTTGATAGTGGCGCATTGCTGTAAGGGGTAAATGCCTTAAATAAGGCCAGTGTCTTTCAAGCCAAGGAGACGTTCACCCCTCCACCAACAGCCGAATACTGTAGGGTGGATTACAATCCACCAAGCCCAGCCATGAGCATCCATATACCGGTGGATTATAATCCACCCTACGGGTTAACCATTTGAAGAAAGCGCAACCCCCTACCCAGTGCAGATCGTGCCAAGCCTATGTAAAAAACGATAGCCCCCCATTTATTCTGGGCAGCAATGCTCCTTAACGGAACTGACGGTTTGCTTTAGCCGCAATAACCCAATTAGGCCGCATATAGCCATTCCAACTCAGAAGCCGCTGGCAGCGCCGAGCTGCGAATAAAGTACTCCGCCGGGTAGCAGTGGCCATTGGTATCAATAGAGGCGGCGTGAACGATAGCCTGGATATCACCTTTGCTATCGTAGATGGCGGTTTCGTAGCCTTTGCCTTTGACGGTGTTGGTGGTGATATCGGCAAGGTGTTGACGGAATTGACGGTAGTCGACTTGGGTAAATACGCTATTGCTGGCTGAATTTTTCATGGTTTCTCTCTCTTTGCTCTCTGCTGTCTGGTCTTTAATATCATCGTGGCGAAGTACTGTATTGATTAACATGTCTGTATCAATAATCAGTACTGTATAACTATACAGCTTAGTGGGCTTTGTTTATCCTGCAAGTTTTAACATGAAAAAAAGCGTTATTTTTTTGCTGAGGATACTCAGCTCTTGCATTGCTGGACATAAAATAGTCAATAAGATCAAATAGATAGCAGCTAAATAGCGTTGATATTTGTCAACGTGGGCGGGCTGTTATCGGCTTATGATGCTTTTCTGCAACTAAATACCCTGTAAATCAGTCATAGCTGCGTATAATGCGCAGCCAGTCGGTTGTTTCGCACTAATTAGAGGAAGTTTTGAATGAGTCAGGTTTGGCTAAAACGTTTATTGCCTGTTGCCATTATTATTGTTGCTGTGTTGATTGCCCAGGCCATGATTGCCCTGCAGACCGCTCCAGCCAAAAAGCCTAATGTCCAGCCAAGCCCCAATGTAGAAGTGAGTACCATTAAGAATGGTCCCTTGACTCTAAGTGTCCGTTCGCAGGGCACGGTAGGTGCAAGGCGAACGATAGAGTGGGCCAGTGAAGTCGCTGGACGTGTTATATGGGTATCTCCGAGTTTCGTTGAAGGGGCCCATATTGAGGCGGGTACACTGCTAATGAAGCTGGACCCGACTGATTACCAAGTGGCCCTGGCTGAAGCCGAGGCCAGTGTGGCTGATGCCAATCTATCCCTGACTGAAGAGCGCAATGAGTTTCGCCGGGGCACGACTTACCGCAGTAATAATAAGCAGTCAGCTACTGCCAGCTTGCGCCAGCCCAAATTGGCTTTGGTTGAAGCACGCTATAAGGCCGCTGAAGAAAAACTCAAGCAGGCAAAAGCCGATTTGGCGGCGACGGAGATCCGGGCACCCTTTGATGCCGTGGTAGATAACAAGCAGGTTGATCTGGGGCAATATGTGTCCAGCAATGCCGTGCTGTTTACCTTATACAGTACCAATACCGCCGAGGTCAGGTTGCCGGTCACCGCCGCTGAAATCTATTTTATTGAAGCCATCCCTGCTGAGGGTGGCGAGTTGCCCAAGGTCGAACTCAGTGCCAATTTTGGTATGACCCGCCAGCAATGGCAGGGGCGCTTGGTTAGAATAGAGCGTCGGGTTGATGCCAATACCCGCACCTTTTTTGTCGTTGCCGATGTAGACCAGCCTTATAATGCTGAGCAATATCCGATCCCTTTATCGGTAGGCTTGTTTGTGGATGCCGTGATCGATGGTATTACGATTGAGAGTGGCGTGCGTATTCCCCGGTCGGCACTGCATGGCGATAACTTTGTCTATGTGGTCGATAACAGCACTCTGGTATCCAGACAGGTTACGGTAGCCAGGCGTGAGCGTGATGCGATTGTGATTAGTGATGGTCTGAAAGATGGTGATCAAGTCGTTATGACCAAGCTGGACCTCATGGTAGAAGGTATGCAGATTACGGTGGTCCCGGAACAGCAGCTCTCGGTGGGTTCACCGGCCCCGGAGGCATAAATGAGTACACCTCCAGCAATACCGCCAACCCCTCCCTTGGAAACCGGCATTATCGCCTGGATGGCCCGCAACCCTGTGGCTGCCAATCTATTGATGCTGGTAGTAATGGTGGCGGGTATCCAGTCCCTGTTCACTATCACCAAAGAAGTTTACCCCACGTTCTCTAATGAGGTGGTCACCATTACCGTCCCCTATCCGGGCAGTTCGCCGGAAGAGGTTGAGCAGGGCATTCTGATTAAAGTTGAAGAGAAAATTCAGGATATTGTCGGTATTCGGGAAATTCGCTCGACGGCTAATGAGGGCAGTGGTGTGGTGCGGGTTGAGTTCGATCCGGGTACTGATATGTCGGCGGCGACCAGCAAAGTCAAAGTGCGGGTTGATAGTATTGCATCCTTTCCGCTTGATGCGGAACCACCGGTTATCGAAGAGGGCATTACCCGTAACCGTGTGCTTAACCTGACCTTGTATGGTGACTTAAGAGAAGAGCAGTTAAAGCAGTTAGCCGATAATGCAAGGGATGAGTTACTGGCCATGCCTGATATTACTCAGGTCGATGTAACCGGGAGCAGGGACTATGAAATAGCCATTGAGGTGTCCAACCTTGCCCTGCGTCAATACGGTTTACAGTTTGACGATGTAGTCAATGCGGTGCGCAATCAATCGAAGGATTTACCCGGCGGTAAATTGCGCACCGATTCCGGTTCTATCAGTTTGCGTTCTATGGGGCAGGCTTATACGGAGCAAGAGTTTGAAGCGCTGACATTAGTTAGCCGGGAAGACGGCACCCGGATAACGGTTGGCGATGTGGCCAGCGTGATTGATGGTTTTGAAGACCAGCCTTACCTGAGCCGCCTTAATGGTCGCTCGGGCATTACCCTGAAAGTTATGCGAGTAGGGCGGCAAAGCGCCCTAATGACCAGCGACCGGGTCAATGCCTATGCAGAAAGGCTGCGGCAGCGCTTGCCGGTAGGTGTTGAGGTGAGTGTTTGGGCCGATCGTACCGAGGTGCTTGAGAGTCGGATGAACCTATTGCTGAAAAGTGCGGCACAGGGTGTGTTGCTGGTCATGATAGTGCTGACACTCTTTTTACAAACCACCCTGGCATTTTGGGTGGTGATGGGTTTGCCCTTTTGTTTTCTCGGTGCACTGTTGGTAATGAGTTTTCCGATGGTCGACCTCTCGATCAATATTGTTTCGCTGTTTGGTTTTATTCTGGTGTTGGGCATATTGGTGGACGATGCCATTGTTACGGGCGAAAGCGCCTATAACCAGTTGGAAAAAGAAGATCAAGGCATGGAAAGTATTATTCGCGGAGTTAAGCGAGTCGCGGTGCCGACCATTTTTGGCGTGCTAACAACCATTCTTGCGTTTATGCCCTTGATGCTGATGGAAGAGGGGATTGGGCGTCTATTTAGCTATGCCGGGCCGGTGATTATTTTTTGCCTGATATTTTCTTTGATAGAAACCAAGCTGGTATTGCCGGCGCATTTACGCCATATCAAACTTAGAAATACGGCAGATAACAAGCGCGGTGTTGGCGCCAGTCTTTCCCGTGTTCAGCAGCGTATTAGTAGTGGTTTAAAGAATTTTGCCCAGTACCGTTATCAACCCGTATTAAAAATGGCGGTCACTTATCGCTATATAAGTCTGGCGATTTTTATTGCGGTATTTATTATTACCTTTGCGTTTTTCTCTTCCGGCATTTTGCGTTTTGTGTTTTTTCCTTCGGTGCCCTCCAATGGTATGAAGGTGACCTTGCAAATGCCTCAGGGTACTTCCTATCAACAGACCCATGCTTATTCGCTGGATATTGAAAAGGCCGCTCTGGCGGTCAACGATAATTACCGTGAGCGGTGGGATAAAGATGTGATATTGGCTTTAGAGGTTGAAGCCAAAAAGGATAATGAGGCCGTTATTTCCGTCGAGTTAGTGCCGAGTACTGAGCGGGATATTACCTCGGTAGAATTGGCCAATCGCTGGCGTGAAAAGATTGGCGACTTGCCCGGGGTTAAAGCCTTATCGGTCACGGCCAATGCCGGCTTTAGTGGCTTGCCAGTTAATATAGAATTACAGAGTAACGATTTGACTCAGCTGCGATTGGCTGCTGAAGAGGTGAAAATGGCTTTATTGCCGTTTGATGGTGTTTACGATGTTCGAGACACCTTTGATGCCGGTGGTCCTGAGGTCGATATTCGGATCACTCCAGAAGGTCAGGCCTTGGGTTTGGGGCAAGCAGAGTTGGCACGTCAGGTACGCCAGGCATTTTTTGGTGCTGAGATTCAGCGCTTGCAACGTGATCGGCATGAAGTGCGTGTCTATGTTCGCTTCCCCGCCGAGCAGCGCCAGAGTTTGGAAACCTTGCGCTCTATGTGGATTCAGTTGCCCGCCAGTGCCAATACCACGGCAGAAAAAGTGCCCTTTGATGTGGTGGGTGAAATTATAGAAAGCACCGGAGTCAGTACGATTACCCGTATTAATCGCCATCGGGTGGTGAATGTACAGGCCGATGTCGATAAATTAAAAACCACCTCTTCTGAAGTGGTTGCCACCCTGGAAGCAGAAACCCTGCCAGGTATTTTAGCCAAATACCCCGCTGTAGATTATCGCCTCAGTGGTGAAGCCGAAGAGCAGGCAGAAAATACCAACAGTCTGGTGATTGGTACACTGGTGATGTTGATTATGGTCTATGCCGCTTTGGCGATTCCCTTAAAGTCCTATGGTCAGCCCTTAATCATAATGTCAGTAATTCCTTTTGGTGTGGTGGGGGCATTTCTGGGGCATATGATTATGGGCATGCCCATTAGTATTATTTCTTTTATCGGTATCGTGGCTTTAAGTGGTGTGGTTGTTAATGACAGTCTGGTGCTGGTGGATTATATCAATCAGCGTGTGCGGGAGGGTATCGGCTGGTGCGATGCGGTACTGGACGCCGGTGTCAGGCGGTTCCGGGCTGTTATCCTGACTTCGGTAACGACCTTTGTCGGGCTGCTGCCGATTCAGCTGGAAACCTCCATCCAGTCACAGTTCCTAAAACCGATGGCGATATCAGTGGCCTTTGGTGTGTTATTCGCCACGGTAGTGACGTTGTTGCTGATTCCGGTGCTGTGTTTTATTGTGGATGATATCCGTCAGCTTATGCGGCGGGCCAAAGGCCTTTATTCGTCGACCCAGACTTCCCTTAGCGGCTCACCAAAATCGTCATAGATAATTTTCTTTCTGGGGCGACGAATGGCTGGTTTGGGTTTTTCGGGCTTCTTATTGCGCCGTGCATCAATGGCGGCGACCACCTCTGGCACATAGGTGCGGCCCTGTTTGGGCTCTTGGAAAGCGGTAGTCTGCGGCTTTAAGGGGCCGTTGGGGTTCTCCCTGCCGCTAATGCCCCGTTCGATCTCTGCCACTTCCCCGCCTTTTTCAAGGAAGTCGGCAATTTGCTTCTCCATATCATTGCGGATATCGGCTTTGGAAATGGGTTTTTTCACAGCGTTGGCTTCACGGGTTTAGCTAAATGTGCACAGCTATTAATAAAAGGCATTAGGTAAGCATAGCAGACAATGAACGCTATGCCCCGCCTACCTCTGAGGGCGGGTCTTATGCTAGAATGCGCGGCTTTTGATTATCCGGTTGAGTAAAACTTATGTCTGAGAAATATACCACAGTAGAACAACGTGTCAGTTACGGTGTAGGCCGCCAAATGGGCGACCAGCTTGCTAGCAATCCCTTTGAAGGCCTTGATATCAATGCCGTTGCCGAGGGTGTTAAAGATGCCCTTAATGGTGCTGCTAGCGCGGTTGATAGCGAATTGCTGCGCGCCGCCTATGAAGAGATCAACCAGCGTATGCAAGCCCAGGAAGCTGAAAAATCCAAGGCCATGTCCGCTGAGGGTGATGCCTTTTTAGCTGATAACGCCAAGCGCGATGAAGTGACCGTCACTGAAAGCGGTATGCAGTATGAAGTGTTGGTAGCTGGCGATGGTGACAAGCCTGAAGCGACTTCAACCGTCCGCACTCACTACCACGGTACTTTAATCGATGGCACCGTTTTCGATAGCTCGGTTGATCGCGGTGAGCCAACAGAATTTCCGGTTAACGGCGTGATTGCCGGTTGGACTGAAGCCCTGCAGATGATGGGTGTGGGTTCTAAATGGCGCTTATATTTGCCTCACCAGTTAGCCTATGGCGAACGTGGTGCCGGTGGTGCTATTGGGCCCTATGCGACGTTGGTATTTGATGTTGAGCTGATTGCTATTGTTGGCTAATTTTTGGAAAGTAGCTGGGGCGGGAACGGTCTGGTGTGGGCAGGTGTTTTCCGGGGGCGCTGTAAACCATCCCTGGACGCTCGGGAAAATGCCTCCCTGCATTTTTACGCCTCAGAAAACACCTGCCCACACCAGGCCTTGGTATTGAGTTTTTGACTTTTTTCAGCTGCTTTTGGTCTTGTATTCGTTGGACGCTCTCATTTATTCAGTGCCAAATCTCCATAATAGGAATTAAATAACATGTGGTTTAAAAACCTACAGGTCTACCGTTTTACCAAGCCATTCGACCTAAGCCCGGAAGCATTAAGTGAGCAGCTTGAAGAGTATGCTTTCCAGCCCTGCGGTAGCCAGGATTTATCCCGTTACGGTTGGGTGTCGCCCTTAGGCCATCACGGTAGTGAATATGTGCACGCTGCGGCTGGTTATATAATGATCTGCGCTAAAAAACAGGACAAAGTCTTACCTGCATCGGTGGTGAATGAGCAGGTGGTTGAGAAGGCTCTGGCGATACAAACCGAAGAAGGGCGTTCAGTAGGTCGCAAAGAGCGGGCTAACCTGAAAGAAGAAATTACCTTTGAATTATTGCCCAAGGCCTTTGCTCGCTCTTCATTGCAGTTTGCTTATATTGCCCCCAAAGAAGGTTTGTTAGTGGTTAACAGTGCTTCGAGTAAGCGGGCAGAAGAGTTGATTAGTTATTTGCGGGAAACGATTGGTACAGTGCCGGTGATACCGATAACACCTAATAATATTCCTCAGCATGTAATGACTGCCTGGCTGAAAAGCGGCCATGCACCGAAAGGCTTTGAGTTTGGCCATGAGTGCGAGCTAAAAGACCCGACCGATGAAGGTGGCGTGATTCGCTGCAAACACCAGGACCTGACTTCCAGCGAGATTAATAACCATATCAAGGCCGGTATGTATGTCAGTAAGCTGGGTTTAAGTTTTAGTGGTGGTATTGAGTTTGTGGTTGATGATACCTTGGCGATTAAGCGATTGGCGTTTGCTGACCTGATTCAGGAAAAAGCCAATCAGGTGGATGCCCATGATGCGGCGGAGCAATTTGATGTGGACTTTGCCATTATGACACTGGAGCTGGCTGCGCTCATTGCCGCGGTGATTGAGGTCTTTGGTGGTGAAAATAGCGAAGCCATAGAGGCGGCTTAAGCCGCTGATTGATAGCATAAACGAGGAAGCAAGAATGATTAAGCATGTACTGTTATTTAGAATTAAAGACGGCGTAGAAGGCCGCAGCAAAGCTGAGAGTATTGCTCAGGCAAAAACCTTGATAGAAGGTATGAACGGTAAAATACCCGGCCTGATCAAAGTAGAAGTGGGTGTGGATTTTTCCGACAGCCCCGATTCTGCCGATATGACGCTGTACTCAGAGTTTGAATCACGCGAAGCTTTGCAGGTCTATGCTGGCCATCCTGAGCATAAGGCGGTATTACCCTTTATCAAAAGTATTATTAGCGAACGCCGCTTAATCGATTACGAAGTGTAGGCTTAAAACTTATGGTGGCCATTGGGCAGTTTAATCAACTCGACATCGTTAAAGATAGCGATGCTGGCGTATTCCTGGATGGCGGCGAGTTTGGGCATATTTTATTGCCGAAACGGTTCGTGGCGGATGAGGCCCAGCTAGGGGATCAGTTGACCGTCTTTGTTTATCTGGATTCCGATGATCGATTGATTGCCACCACAGAAACCCCCCATGCCTGTGAAGGTGATTTTGCCTGGCTGAAGGTCGTTGAGATCAATAAGGTCGGCGCATTTCTGGATTGGGGGCTGCCAAAAGATTTACTGCTGCCCTTTGCACAACAAAAATTTAGCCCGGTTGAAGGTAAGCGGGTGCTGGTTAAAGTCTATCTGGATAATAGTAACCGTTTAGCGGCATCCTCACGTATCGATAAATACCTTAAGGAAGAAACAATGGGGTATCAGGTGGGCCAGATGGTTGACCTGATGATTGCGGATAAAACCGAATTAGGTTTTAAAGCCATTGTCGATAACGCTTACTGGGGTATGCTGTACAGCAATGAACTATTCCAGCCCCTCAACAAGGGCGAGCGTATTAGCGGTTATGTGAAACGTGTCAGGGACGATAATCGTCTGGATATTACCTTGACCCAGCCCGGTTATGAAAAAATATCGGGTGTGGCTGAGCAGGTTATTGAGGTACTGAAAGAGCATGACGGCTACCTGATGATCACCGATAAAAGCTCACCGGAAACCATTCGTTCCGTATTTAAAATCAGTAAAAAAGTCTATAAAAAAGCCATCGGGGCACTGTATAAACAGCGCCGTATTGCGATAGAGGATAAGGGTATTCGGCTGCTGGATTAATACCTAGGAGTCCGTCGCCTCAGATGTATTATCGCTTCTAAAGGCATCATATTGACTCGGTTCCAAAAACATCAATTTAATGGTGATATTTTTTATATCGCCTAATTCAAAGGCTAATACCATCACATTGAGTTGCTCATCTAATTGAGTCATACCCGGCAGGTGGACAAGCACTGAGCCGGTTTCGCTGGTCATAATATTCAGGTCGGCCTTGGCTTGAAACTTCTGGCTGATTTGCGTCAGGATGCCTTTCAGGCTGGCTTCAAAAATATCATAGTTAAAACCCGGGCCACAAAATTCCGAATAATCCATTGCCAGCTTCAGGTTGGATTTAAGGGTCTCTTTGATGGTGACGGTGCCCAGATCCAGAGATTTACCTTGTTTCAGCTCTTTAAAGGTCGATTTGGCTTTGTCTTTAGGAGGCTTGATAAACAGGCGGTCAAACAGGTTGGCGGCCAAATTGACAAGTTCAACAAGGTTAAGGTCGAGGGTTTTGTTATCGCTCATGGTTGCGGTTTCGCTAAATAGTCTAAAACGCCATATTATCAGACTTAAGCAAAAGTGGTTAATGCATTTGAGGCTCGGCATCGGTCACTGATTTACTGTAAAATCCGTTTTCTATTTCTTGTGTTGCCATTATTTAGGGGATTGAAGTGTCAAAAGTTGTCATTGTTATTATCGCTATTATTATTGTTATCTTCTGGGTGCAGCGCTCAGCGAGTAATAAAAAAGCTGCGGCAGAAAATCTTGCCAAGGGGCGGGAGTTTCTGGAGTCAAACAAGGCGGTCGATGGCGTAACGGTACTGCCATCAGGCTTGCAATATTTAGTCTTGGAATCTGGTACTGGTGCCGTTCACCCCGGTGCCCGAGATCAGGTCAAAGTGCATTACCACGGTACCCTGATCGATGGTACGGTTTTCGATAGTTCGGTAGAGCGTGGCCAGCCGATAGATTTTGGCCTGCATCAGGTTATTCCCGGTTGGACCGAAGGTTTGCAGCTTATGGTGGTGGGTGAAAAGGCGCGTTTATTTATCCCGGCAGAATTGGCCTATGGTCATCGAGCTATGGGCAGTATTGGCCCCGGTTCTACCTTGATCTTTGATGTCGAGTTATTGGGTATTAACGAATGAGTGATACGGCAGGCGATAAGGCCGTCAAACGTTACGGTGAGGGTGATACCTCTTTTCAAGCGGCGGGGGGTGAAGCCGGTATCCGGCGCTTGGCGGATGCTTTCTACGATACGATGGCCGAGCTGCCACAAGCAAAAACCATCCATGAGATGCATGGTGATAATATCGATATTCTGCGTGACAAGCTGGCGCGATTTTTATGTGGCTGGCTGGGTGGGCCAAAACTGTTCCGGGAAAAGTATGGCCCTATCCAAATCCCCAAAGCTCACAGCCATCTGGATATTGGGCTTGAAGAAAGGGATGCCTGGCTGGCTTGTATGGAGCGGGCTTTAGCGCAGCAGCCTTACCAGCAGGATTTCAGGGATTATATGCTGAAAGAACTATTTAGGCCGGCTGATCGTAGCAGGACAAAAGATTAGAGCGGCTTAAAAAGATGCCTGCACTAGTGGGTTGAACGGCGGTTATCTAGTACACTTTGCCCTATAAAGCTGCCATATAAATTGGTGCAGACAATAAAAGATCCTGGCGATTCACTATGGTGTTTATTTTACATTCAGCTATCGATGAAGGCTCAATCCGTGACAATATCGGCTTGCCTGAATATAGCTATTATTTCGTGCTAAAAGGTTTTTTGCCCGTGTTGGAAGATATGGGCGAAATCATTACGGTAAAAGATACCGAAACACCCCTTGATGAATTGGTTAAAGCGCACCGCAAAGCGAATTCCTCACTGCTACAGCGACTATTACCCTCTGGTAACAAAGGGCAAGACCAGCCCGTGTTTCTGTCCTTTTCGCCGCCCAACCACGCTCCGGTGGATTTGGACTATAAAACGCTTTGTGTTCTAGCTTGGGAGTTTAGCAATATCCCCAGTGAAACATGGGATGATAATCCAAAGAATGATTGGCGTTATGTACTGGGTAAGCACGGTTCAGCTATTGCGCTTTCAACGTACTCCGTCACCGCCATCAAGGAGGCTATGGGTGAGGACTTTCCTGTGGTGGCTATTCCCGTGCCGGTTTGGGATCGCTTCCAGTCCCTGCGTGATCGTTTGCAGGGCAAGACAGCGATTAATCCGGCGCAGCTGGATTTTAGCGGGCATATTGTTGACAGTCGGGAGCGTAGCCTGTCAAACGAGCAGCTTAACCCTATTGCCCAAAAAGACCAGGGGGCCTATCAGTGGAACGGTGAAGAGGTCACTCTTAACTTTAGTTTCAGAGATAAAGATTTTAATCGCCTTAATGGCTTCTATGCCCCGGAGCACTGGGGCGCATGGTCGAGGATTACCACACCCTGGGTGGAGCTGCCCTTTAATGTCAGCGGCTTAGTGGAGTTAACGGTAGAGGCCCACGGATATGGTGCCAATATTGGCCGTGAAATTACCGTATCTTTGGGGGCACAAACAGGCCAGATAACGCTAACCGATGCGCCAGTAAAACATAAGCTGATTTTTGACCTTGATAGCCCCGCTGATAGCATCAGTTTTAGTGGGCTTGATATGACACCGGTGGAAGGGTCTGAAGATCGCAGAAAACTGGCTATTGGTATTTGCTCGGTGACGTTGGTCGAGGGAGCAGCAGAAGATCTGGTTGAAGCCAGTGCTGATGAACATGCCGATGCAGGCTTAAAGCTGGATGGGGTAGTTTACACCTCTATATTTAACCCCAGTGATGGCCGTAAAAATTGGCTGGATATGGTGACTGCATTTTGTTGGGCGTTTAGAGATTGTGCAGACGCCACTCTGGTGCTAAAAATGACCAATAAAGATTTGTCTAACTATATGGGTAAGCTGAATTTATTGATGTCAGAGCTGGCCCCCTACCAATGCAGAATTGTTGCTATACACGGCTTTATCGAAGATGAAGATTATGCGCGTTTGGTGTCTGCAACCAGCTACTATGTCAATACCTCCAATTGCGAAGGTCTCTGCCTGCCTTTAATGGAATATATGTCCTGCGGCATTCCCGCCATTGCGCCGACCAATACTGCTATGAAAGATTATGTCGATGATAATGTGGCATTTACCTTGCGCTCAAGTTTGGAGCAAAATGTATGGCCGCAGGATCCCCGTGACGCATTTAGAACGATGCGCTATCGATTGGATTGGGAGTCCTTAAGAGATGCCTATCTGGAAAGTTATCGTGTCGCCAAAGAAGATCCGGCCCGCTATCAAGCCATGTCAGACAATAATATGAATAAACTAAAACAGTATTGTTCCGATGCGGTGGTAAAAAACAAATTGCAGGATTTTTTTGCCAGCATTGATCTTTAAGCTCGCTATGCTATGTCGCCCATTGTTTTATTGTGTATTAAATGGTTTTAACAGGTCATCATTGAAATGATTATTATTGTGTACTCGGAAGAAAACGAAGACTCTATAAAGGATAACCTTGGTGCTCCTGCTTATAGTTATTACTTTGTCTTAAAATCTTTTCTTCCCGCGCTAGAACAGTTGGGTAAAGTGATGGTGGTTGAAAAACCACAGGACGCCGATGAAATTTATGCCAAGGCTAACGGCGAGCACTGCGTCTTTCTTTCCTTTACGGCTCCCCATGAAACAGAGATCAATCTTAAGTGCCCAACCATCCCGGTATTTGCCTGGGAGTTTTATAATATCCCTGACGAATTTTGGGATGGTGATATCAGCAATGACTGGCGTTTTGTCTTGGGTAAACTGGGTTGGGCGATAACCCATTCGCGTTTTACCGTTGAGTCAGTCCAGACTGCGGTTAGAGTTGATTACCCGGTTATCTCAGTACCTGCCCCGGTATGGGACGGTTATGCCCCTGAATCTGCTGCCGAGATTGGTCAGGTGGTGGATAATTTTAGCCTTGCGGTTGAGGGATTATCTTTCGATAGCAGAGATTGTGCTGTCGATGACCATCTGAACGGCGGTGAGCTTTCCAAGGCAATCAGCAACGAAGCTCGCCAGTTTGATATTACTGGCATCACCTATACCACGATTTTTAATCCTATTGATGGCCGTAAAAATTGGCCTGAGCTGATGTGGGCCTTTTGCTGGGCTTTTAAAGAACAGGAAAACGCCACCCTGATTCTTAAGTTAGCAGCACACCGCGCCGACGATATGGTGGATGCTTTATTATCCGACCTGAGCCGTGCCACACCTTTTAAATGTCGGGTAATTGTTATTGCCGGTTATCTTGATCAGGTTAATTATGATGTGCTGTTAAATAATACGACATATATTGTTAACGCCTCCCGGGGGGAGGGGCAGTGCCTGCCGCTAATGGAATATATGGCCCGGGGTAAACCGGCTATTGCGCCAAAACATACCGGGATGGAGGACTATATCGATGAGTCCGCGGCCTTTATTGTACGCACCAGTCTGGAACCCAGTCACTGGCCCCATGATCCTCGCCATTCCTATAGAACACTAAGGCATCGTATTAATTGGGAATCATTGATTGAAGCTTACGAGGCCAGTTACCAGGTAGCTGTTAATGATCAACAAACCTATGCCAGTATGGGGCGGCGTGCCAGCGAAATACTTGAGCAACACTGCTCGCTTAGGGTCACGGTGGATAAGCTACGCGCATTTTTTGATGACCATCGAACAATGAGCGAACGCTATAAGCAGCGCCGCAATACTGGTTAGGTTTTATGTTATTTAACTCGTATGAGTTTATTTTTCTTTTTCTCCCTATAGCCCTTTTGGGTTATTACCTGCTGCTGCGTAAAAATACTATGGCCCCTGCGATGGGTTTTCTTATCGCGGCTTCTTTGTTTTTCTACGGTTGGTGGAATGCCGCCTATCTGCTAATTATTATTGCCTCTATTATTGTTAACTATGGCCTGTCTCTGCTGTTATCCCGATTTAAAGGGGGGGCAGAAAGGCCGTGTTAATACTGGGTGTAACCTTTAACCTGTGCTTGCTCGGTTATTATAAATATGCCGATTTTCTGATTGATAACGTTGCGGCGATTGGGCTGATTGATAAAGCCACTCTGAATATTGTTTTACCTCTGGCGATATCGTTCTTTACCTTTCAGCAAATTGCGTTTTTGGTTGATAGTTACAAGTCCATCACCCATGAATATAGCTTTACCAAGTATGTGTTGTTTGTGTGCTTTTTCCCGCAGTTGATTGCCGGACCTATTGTTCACCACGCGCAGCTTATACCGCAGTTTAGCTACCAGAATATCAAGAAGAATCTATCGACTAAAGTAGCCAAAGGGTTGTCGATTTTCACTATCGGTCTGTCCAAAAAAGTATTGATCGCTGATTCTCTGGCACCGATTGCCAATGCGGTATTTGATAATCCTGAACAGTTAACTCTGGGTTCGGTAGATGCCTGGGTGGGCGCAGCGGCTTATACCCTGCAAATTTATTTTGATTTTTCCGGCTATAGCGATATGGCCATTGGTCTGGCATTAATGTTTGGTTTGTATTTGCCGATCAACTTTAACTCCCCCTATAAAGCGATCTCCATTATTGATTTTTGGCGGCGCTGGCATATGACCTTGTCTGCTTTTTTACGGGACTATTTATATATTGCCCTAGGCGGTAACCGAAAAGGGGGGCTTAGGCGCTATAGCAATCTGCTAATTACCATGCTGTTGGGTGGGCTATGGCATGGCGCTAATTGGACCTTTGTAATGTGGGGGGCGATGCACGGGGTCTACCTGGTGATCAATCATAGCTGGCGCTATCTGTTAAATAGCCTGGGCCGGTCATCGCTGGCAGACAGCGGTATATATAAACTGTTAGCCCTGCTATTAACATTTTTCTGTGTGCTTAATAGTTGGGTTGTGTTTAGGGCTGCGTCTATAGATGATGCGATGGCCTTATACCAAAGTATGTATTCTCTGGTGCCTGGCCAGCTGTATATTGCCGATAAACTATCTTCAGCCCTCGGCATGATTGCTGCGGCTTTAGCGGTGGCTTTTGTGATGCCCAATTCGCTGCAAATTATTCAATACCCAAAAACGACACTGCAATCCATGATGGGGCGCTTTTTTCAATGGCGTGGCAACGCTTTATGGGGGGCTACGCAGCGATGCTTTTGATTGCCTGTACCCTTAAGCTCAACAGCTTTTCAGCCTTTTTGTATTTTCAGTTTTGACTATGAAAGCGTATTTCTATTCATTTACACTGATTGTTAGTCTGTCATTAGTCGGTTTGTCACTGACTAATTACTTGATTAACCCCTATGGCTTTTTTCATTCGCCACTGGATACTGCGATTGCTAAGCATAAACCCTATGCCAAGCAGTACTTGCGTATTACGGTGCCTTATAAACTGGCCTTTAATGAGTTTAGTGCGCTTTTTATTGGCTCATCCCGTGTTGGTAGGGGCTTGAACTGTTCTTTTGTAGCGGCCTCAGAGGATTGCTTTAATGCAGCTATACCCAGTACCTCATCTTATGACTTATACCGTATTGCACAGCAGAAGTTAGAGTCGGGGAAGCTGGACGCTCTCTATTATGGTTTGGATTTTTACTCTTATCCCTACCAGAAACTATCAATGCAGCCTTTTGATGACTCACGGCTGGTAACCAATCAAGAAGGTGGTTTGAACGCCGGGTTCTGGCAGCAGTTTATCACCGATTATTTCAGTGCTCTGGTGTCATTAGAGGTGACAGAACATAGTGTAAAAACGCTGGGTGCTCAGGGGAAAGTAGCGGTAAACTTTAGTGCGGGGGGATGCCCATTGTTTTTAGGCAGGGAGGGTGGGGCTTTGACACTGAGCGATTAAATCGTGAACGTCCCATCAAGGCCGCTGAACGCCAGTATCGACGCTTTATCTTTTTATATAATTTCTTTGACGATCATTATGATGAGCTAAAGTTGGAGGCAGTACGGACTGATACTGATCTATTGTCGACGATTGACCAAAATCTCATTTGGTTAGAGAAGGTGATTGAGCTGAGTTACCAGAACGAGGTGAAGTTAAACCTGTTTATCAATCCTTCTTATGTGTTTTACCGTGAGTATCTTGCTGTTTCAGGTTTAGAAGAGGGCTTGTTGTATTGGAAGCAAAGAGTAGTAGAAATTAATGAACGTTTGGCCGGTCAGTATGGCCAGGCTGCTTTCCCGGTGATGGATTTTTTTGGCTATCAGGCGATAATGGCCGAAGAGCTACCCTCAAAAGCTAACCAGCATAGACTCAATCCCTGGTTTCAGGACTTGGTCCACTTTAGCCCTGATTTAGGTAAAATTATGATGGCGGATTTGCAAGCGTCATGCTCTGGAGGCGAAGATTTAACGCTGGGGTTTTGCCTGAATACACAAAACCTGGAGCACAAAAAACGCCTGGATAAGCAATCTAGAAATCGCTTTTTATCCAGTCAGTCAGAGAGTTATCAGCAGTTTGTTAAAGACGCAGAAAGCAAGCGGCAAGCAAAACAGAAAGTGCGAATACAGTAATATGGCCCGGCAATCTATGCCGCCTAATCAATCGTTGTTGAGGTTAGTCCATGCGGATCTATTTACATATCGGTTTTCCAAAAACCGGCAGTACAGCCATTCAGGCTCATTTGGTGATGAACCGGCAATGGTTGAGTAGCCGGGGTTATGCGCTTGCCGATACCGGGCATTCAGAGGGTTATGGCCATGTGCAGCTATTTGAAGATCCGGCACTGTCGCTGCTGGATAGCTTAAAACAGGAAATTGACCAGTTGCAATCTCAAGGTATTGAGCATGTTATTTTATCATTTGAAGGCGTGGTAACCTTAGGTCGCAAGAAACTTGAAAAAATCCATGCGGCTTTATCGGAACATGAGATTTTTATCGTCGCCTATATTCGAGAACAGTCGGAAGTTGTGCAGTCGGGCTATTTTCAAGCGGCCAAGCAACGGCCCCAAAAAAGAATTATTGCGGATTACCATAGCAATAAAAAACTGATTACCCCAAAACATATTAATTACCAAACAACACTGGAGAAATTTGAAGGTGTTTTTGGTCGTGAAGCGCTGATAATCCATGTTTATGAAAAAGAGGCTTTAAAAGAGCAGGATGTCGTAGTTGATTTTCTCGCTATTCTGGGGCTTGAAAAAGACGATAACTTTGTTAAAGCAGCGACTTTGCAGAATATCAGTCTGGACCCTGGGGCTGTCTATCTGTTGAATATGTTGGATGGTTATTTCAATGATGCAGAAGGGCGAGAAAAACTGGTTGATACCCTGCTGACGCGCATTGCTAATGAAGGTGCCAAGGGTAAGTATTTTCTAAGCCGGGAAAATACCGACTATATTCGCGAATTTTATACCGCCTCTAACCGCTATGTTCAGCAGCGCTATATAAAAAGTAGTGACTATCAGGATTTGTTTTCCTACAGTAAAAAAACGCACTGTGATAATTTTGAGCAGTTTGCAGCGATGGGCTCTGAGACACTGGAGTTTCTAAACCAGTATAATAAGTTCCGTAGTTGGCAGGGGGTCGAGCTGACGGGCAAAGATTTACAGTCCTTGGCCTCTCCGGCTGATGGTTGGTCTTCTCCAGAGCCCTGGGGTGTATGGTCGGATAATGATGAATCTTTTTTACGCTTTAGATTACCGGTGACGACGACATCACCCTTTAAACACACTCTGGCTATTACATTGACCGGTGATTATTTTGAAGGCAATGACCAGACCCGAGTGATCATTAATGATCAAATCGATGAGACGGTGTCACTGCTAGAGCATGAGTTTCGAGTATCAATTCCGGCGCTGGATCAATATCGCACCGTGGAGATTAAGTTATGTCATCAGCATCCCACTTCGCCAGCGGATATCGGTGCGGGAGATGATATTCGACGACTGGCCTATGCCTTGAAAAAACTTAGCTACCAAGTCATAGATTAAGGTGACTGAAGAAACCCTATGCCTAAATTGATTGATAATACGATGCTTCAGTGGCTCGCCAGACGTTTAGGTCTGGCGAGTTTATTAAGCTGCCCCTTATCTATTCCCGGCTTAGATTCATCCTTAAGGATGTTGGTGCATGGCGAGGCTGAGGAGCTGGTATCCAGGCAGATTAAAGCGCAAGGTATTTGGGAGCCGGGTGAGACTGCGCTACTAATGCATTTTTTACAGCCTGGTCATGTGTTTATTGATATAGGCGCCAATATCGGTTATTTCACGGTGCTGGCAGCGCAGCTGGTTGGTGAGCAAGGGCAGGTGATTGCTTTTGAGCCTGACCCTGATAACTTTTCTCTGCTGCAAAAAAATTGTCGGCTGAATAATAGTCGGGCGATAACGGCCAACGTAGCTCTGGCCGACTTTGAGGGAGAAGCGCAGCTGTATATCAATGAGGATAACCTGGGTGATAACGCGCTGCATAGCGCCGATCAGGCTGCCCGCTCAAGGACTATCGCCGTGACTCGGGGAGACAGCTTTTTAAGCCAGCACACAGCCAGAGCCGATTTTATAAAAATCGATACGCAGGGAGCGGAGCAGTTGGTGCTTACTGGTATGCGTAAATTTATTGCCGCCAGTGTCCCTGCCTTAACCATGATTGTAGAGTTCTCGCCGAATAGTCTTAAACGCTCTGGGGGTAGTTCTAGTGAGTTACTTGGCTTGTTAACTGATTTGGAACTGTATCTGTATGTCTTTATTGAGCAGAGCAATACCTTGCTCAGCTGCTCGCTATCGCAATTACTTGCTTGGGCAAAAATTACTGAGATGGATCATGACTCGGAGGGCTTTGTTAATTTAGTCTGTAGTGGCAAGGCGATCGAAAGCTCAGCGGCACTGCAAGTTCAACACTGTGCCGATGGCAAAGAGAATGAATTAATCGATTATCTGGTGGCAAGTATCTATCAGCCCTGGGATGGCTCTTTATGCCCCCCCGCATTATTTGCCCAATACCTCTATTTTGTTGAGGGCTGGTCTGTGCCTGAGCCCTGGGGAATTTGGTCTGACGGCAAACGCTCGGTGATTCGCTTCTCTGTTAGCGAATCTGTAATGACAGGGACGGTGCATCTGGCAATAAAGGGGCGCTACTATGTTGAGCAGGGCAGCACTGAACTGATAGTGAATGATAAAAGTTTGGGTGTGCAGGACCTGAGTGATTATCGTGTCGCGCTGGCTGCTACCGATTTTTTTGCGCCAGAGGTTCATATTGTGCTGCTACACCAAGGTACCGAGTCGCCTTTTACCCGGCAGGGGGATGACGATAAAAGAGAGTTGGGGTTTGGCCTGGAGTCTTTGTTATGGTCTCTGGATAGTGGCGGTCAGGATGCTTCGTAATTTACAGCTACTGCGTTTTATTGCCGCTTTTCTGGTGCTGGTTTACCATTCAAGAAAAGTCTTTACTGCCTTGGGTGGCGATAGCGACTGGTTGATGGCAGTGGCTCAATATGGCGGCTTTGGCGTAGATATCTTCTTTGTTATTAGTGGCTTTGTTATTTGGCACACTACCTTTGGTCAAGCCGGTAAATCTATCCACTGTTTATCATTTGTCCGGCGTCGCCTCTTTCGTATCTATCTTGGGTATTGGCCCTATTACTTACTGGCCGCACTGGCGCTGCTCTATATTGGTGAGCGGGACCCGGCGGTGATTGATTGGTGGCGCTCTTTCTTTTTAATCAACCCAACCATTAAGCATCAGGTCTTAGGCGTTTCCTGGAGCCTGGCCTATGAGCTGTACTTTTATGCTCTGTTTACGCCGCTGCTCTTATTATCGCGTAATACGGCGAGAAACCTGATTATTGTGATGTTGGTTGTTGTGATTGTTATCAACAAACTTGTACTCACCCATAAATTGGGTATTGGCATTGTGCTTAGCCCGTATTTGATTGAGTTTTTTGCTGGCTGTTTGATTGCTATCTTTATGCAGCGTATGAACTCGAGGGTGGTCATAGCAGCTCTGGTGGTGGTGATGGTGGCTGCCCTGTTCTACGCCGTGAACTATGCCTCCCGCTTCAATATGGGCCGAATTGAGGGCTTTGGTGTGGTCGCCATCAGCCTGGTGGCACTGATGGTGCTATTAGAGAATCGCGGCTTATACCAAGCTGGGCGTTGGCTGACATTCCTGGGGGATAGTTCCTACTCCTTATATCTCAGTCATTTTATTGTTATTACTTTGCTGATGTCATTCCTGAAGGGGGTGGACCTGGCTCTGGGGCAGCCTCTGGTATGGATAATTTACTGGGCGTTTTTGTTATTTATCATTGCTATTAGTGCCCTAAACTATCACTATATTGAACGGCCTCTCTACCGCTATGCCTTAAAATATTGGCCGTCCCCGGCTTTAAGGCAGCGTTTGAAGGGTGTGCCTAAACCTGTTGGAAACAAGCCTGAATGACTACAATGACTACCCATAAATTAGAAGAAACTCCCTGGCTATTTAATATTGAGTTGACTAATCGCTGTCCGCTCAAATGTGTGATGTGCGCCCGAACCGAGCATATGACGCGGGCCGAAGGCGATATCAGCATGGAACTTTATACCCGTATTGTCGATGACTTATGCGAGATTTCCCCGCCGCGAAAAATGAAAAACCGCTTGCTCAGGTTGCATCAATTTGGCGAAAGCCTGGTGCATCCGGAATTTGACAGCATGATTCGCTATGCCGCTGACAAAGGTTTTCGCGTGGCGCTATCAATTAACCCTGTGTTGCTAAAGCCGGTTATTGCCGATCGCCTGCTCGATTCCGGCATTGATTCTTTGTATATCTCACTGGATGGTCATGATGATGAATCGTTTTTTCAACTCCGGGGTTTAAAGAATGCCTATGATGATTCGGTAGCGCGGCTGGAAGCTTTTCTGGCGAAAAAAACCGAGCGGCAATTGCCGATTCATATTGAATTATCCATGATCGATTTTAAGCTTAACCGTGAAAGCATTGCCAAGATGCACGCTTACTGGGAGCAGCATCCGGGTATTGATGAGTTTAGAAATAAAGAATTTATGAAATGGGATGGCTCCGCTGATTCAGTCAATGCTCTGGCCGATGATGATACCGGGCGGCGTATTGAAGAGACGATTGAAAAGCGCGGTGGTTGTTCTCTGCCATGGAATCAAATGGCGGTACTGTGGGATGGCAGGGTCGTGCCCTGTTGCTATGATTATGACGGCAAATATACCGTGGGTGATGTAAGAGAAAAGTCGTTGTTGGAAATTTGGCACGACAAGCCGATGCAGGCTTTACGCGAAGAGTTTGAGAGCAAGCAGGTAAGCAATGACTTGTGTAAAAACTGCGAATTTAGTCCGGGCAGCATTCCGCTGACCCAATTATCCTGAGCT
Source organism: Oceanicoccus sagamiensis (assembly GCF_002117105.1). Classification (GTDB taxonomy): domain Bacteria; phylum Pseudomonadota; class Gammaproteobacteria; order Pseudomonadales; family Dasaniaceae; genus Oceanicoccus; species Oceanicoccus sagamiensis. The sequence continues at coordinate 2,810,128 of NZ_CP019343.1, forward strand.
TAGGTTTTCATTAGGCGTTGCTGGTGTTGGCGCTGTTGCTGGCACTGATTTTTTCGTTCATGGATGCGGTATAGGCAGCATATACCGTTTCCGGGTCGCCTTGCTGCAGTGATACGCCGTCTTCTATCCATACCAATCGATCACAGAGTTCTTGCAAGGTGTCATGTTGGTGTGACACCAATACCACGGTTTGATCAGAGGCTATACGTTCTTTAAGCAGTGTGCTGGATTTTTCTTTAAAGGCGCTATCGCCCACCCCTAGTACTTCATCAATCAGCAAAATATCCGGCGACAGGTTGCTGGAAATTGCAAAGCCCAGTCTCGCGCACATACCGGTAGAATAGGTTCTAACATTTTCATGAATAAATTCACCAATATCCGCAAAGGCGATAATTTCATCGAGTAAGCCGTGCATTTCCTTGCGGCTTTTTCCCAGCAGCATACCGGAGTAAATAATATTGTCGCGGCCGCTGAGGTCGCGATCAAAGCCCACCTGTAAAGCCAGTAATTGTGTTCTTATTGATGGCGGGATGCTTATCTGCCCTTTGTCCGGGCTGATGATGCCAGCCAGCAGACGCAACAGTGTGCTTTTTCCTGCGCCATTGCCCCCGATGATACCAATGGTTTCACCGCGTTTAATGGTAAAGCTAACATCCTTTAACGCCCAGTAACCGGCGCTACGTCGCAACATCCGCTGGTAGCAAATACCAACGTTTTCTACGGAAACTAATATGCTGTTTTCCTGGCTCATATTAACCTGCTAATCGTGGATAAACGCGGTCAAAGCGCTTATATATAAAAAGGTTGATGATAGTGAGCACGGTGCTGAATAAGGCAATACCCGCCATGGCATTAAAGGCCGGGGGAGTGCCGCTGAGCAGTACGGATCGATAAAAATTAATAATCATTAAAAATGGGTTATAGGCAAGAATATCCCTAACACGTTCATCCATTAGTGAGATATCAAAGAAAATACCCGAGCTAAAAAATAGCATCAGCATGACATAGTTGACCACCAGTCGCAGGTCGGGGATTAAGGGCACAATAGCCGCGACTAGAAAGCCCACGGCGACAATAAAATACATTTGTACCAGCAATAGTAATGGCAGCCATAGCCAGCTTGCCTGAATATTAGTATCCGTTAACAATAAAAAGGCTAAAAATATTGCCAGAATAAAAATAAACCTAAAGCTGGCGGCAACAATGGCGATTGCCGGAAATATCAATTTGGGTAGATAGAGTTGGTACATAATACCGACGTTCTGGGTAATGGATACCGTGCAAGCTTTGATACTGGCATCAAACCATTTCCACACCACCAGGCCACAGAGTAAATAACTTAAAAAGCCCTCACCACCCTGACGAAACCCCATGCCGAACACAAAATAAAATACACCGAGATACAAGGTAGGTTCGATAACCCACCATAATAAGCCCAAATAATTTTTCGAGGCTTCTGCTTTTAAGCTCATAACTGATCTGACAAAGATGAGTTCGGTATAGTTGATGGACATTAAAAGGGCCTTGGTTGCTAATCGTTATTTATTGTTGCTTGTGGTTATTATAGCTTGGTGCTTTGATGAAGTATGTTTAACATCGTCGCCGCGGATTTCTCCCAGTTATACTTTTGCGACTGCAGCAGTGCCGCTGCCGCTAATTGTTGGTAGTGCTCGCTGTCTGAGGTGATCTTACTTAAGGCATCACACATCTCTTCAACAGAGTAGGGGTCGACCAGTATTCCACCTGCCCCGGCAACTTCTTTCATGGCAGACAGGTTGGAGGTGATAACGGGTACACCCTGTGACATCGCTTCTACAATGGGCAGGCCAAAACCTTCATATAATGAAGGCATAAGCAGTGCATAGGCGTTCTTGTATAGTTGGGCCAATTGTTGATCTGTCACCTGACCTAATAAGCTGACGTGGGCGCTTATGCCATGTTGGGCGATAACGCTTTCAATAGATACGCCTCCCCAGCCGCTTCCGCCAGCAATTTTTAAGGGCAGGGGTTCAGGGGTCTTATCCAGATATTGTTTGTAGGATAAAAGCAGGCGATTAAGGTTTTTTCTGGGCTCCAGTGTGCTGACAAACAGAAAATAATTCTTTTGGTCCGATACGGTTTTATCCAGTGTCACTGTGTCTGGGCTTAAACAGCTGGCTCCGGTGACCACCTGAGTTTTGTTCTCGGCATAGGGAAAGTTCTGTTTAATATCACAGCGGGTAAATTCTGAGACGGCGACGACTATTTTGGAAGATGCGATGGCCCTTGGCATTAAAATAGATTCCAGAAGCCTGCCAAATTGCGTCATCGTTGAGCCATAGTGGATCCATACAAGGTCGTGGATAGTCACTACTGAGGGCGTACTGCTTGATAGCGCTAAGGGCAGATTATGGCGCGGTGACCAGAAGACATCAATCTGGTCTTTTTTTGCCCAGTGCGGAAACAGCAGTTGTGCATACAGCGTGCTGAGCTTGGGTAGTTGGTAGTTACCACAGCGGTGGTGAATATTATCCCCGCTCAGTTCAGTTTTATCATATTGCCGGTCAGAATATAAAAACCACTCGTCCCCCCCCAGGGCTGTCATTCGTTTTAACAGCTCTATGGTATAGCGGTGGATACCGGTACCAGGGTAGCAAAGAGGGCGGGCATCAACTCCGATTTTCACAATACACTGATCCTGGCAATGGATGCAGGGCATGCAGTGATTATGGCTTTTACATTGTTGCTAGAACAATAACGGCGAAAAAAACCTAACATCCGCTGACCTTGCTGTTGTTCATAGTTGCTAACTCAATAAATGGTTTCAATTACATGTAATCAAACGACGATTATACTACAAGCGCAATAGCTATTTCTGTACTAAACGGTAGACCGCTGCCACATTGTTGGCGACCTCTTCCCAACAGTAGTTGGCGCTGACCTCTAAGCCTTTTGCAATGGCCTGTTCCCGCCAAGCCTGGTCATGTAACACGGTATCCAGACCGGGCATGATGGTCGCCGGGTCATGGGGGTCTACCAGATAACTGGCGCCATTGCTGACTTCCGGCAGCGATGAGACATTTGAGCATAAAACCGGCACCCCGGAGGCCATGGCTTCCGCCACCGGCAAGCCGAAACCCTCATATAATGACAGTAGCATAAATGCATGGGCTCCCGCATACAGCAGCGGTAAATCATCTTCATGGACGTAATTTAGATAGCGAAGGGCAGAGCGGGCTTCCCCTTCCTTGATAAGTTCCATAATAGGGGCGCTGCCCCAACCCTTGCCGCCAATTATCACCAACGGCCGTTGGCGTGAAACTTCCTCCGGTAGTTGCAGATAACATTGGATTAATTGGGTAATGTTTTTGCGGGGTTCCAGCGTTGAAACGGTGAGGGCATAGCCGCCGTATTCAAGGTCGTAACGTTGCAGGGCCTGATGAATGTCTGGCGCTGTTCTGGGTTTAAAAGCAGGATCAACACCCAGCGGGATAGCGATCACATGCTTGGGGTCAAAATTAAAATACTCGATAACCTCAGAGCGAGTAAATTCTGAATCAGTAATAATATAGCTGGCCCGTTTCACGGATTTGGGTATGGCTTTACTGAGGTATTTTACCCGACTGGCGGGGTGACACTCGGGATATTTAAAAATTGATAGGTCGTGAATCGTAAGAATACTGGTGGCGCTGATATATGGCGCAACAAAATTGGGTGCGTGAAGTACCACGTCTTTTGAGGCCGGGCTATTGATAAATAATAACAGCGGCTGTAACAGCGCTTTAAGGTGTACTTTGCTATAGAGTATCCAATGCCCGATGCGGGCGATCAGGGCAAAGCAGGCCCGGAGTAAAAAGGCTGTTAGTCGATTATAGTACAGCCATCTAAAGCGGGTATAAAAGGCTTGTTTAGTCTTAGTATTGCCGGCTGTATGGGATGGTTCCGGGGCTTCGCTGACAGCATGGGGTTGCTTGGGGTCATAGGGAATCTCTTTAACCAGGCGGCCGCGAAACAGATAGCTGACCTCGTCAATATCGTCCTGCTCTGGCAGTCTTTTGGCCAGCTCATAGGTGTAGCGGCCAATACCGGTTAAAGGGGGGTGAAGCGCCGAGGCTTCCAGGATGATTTTCAATGATTTAGCCGTCTGTTTTTTTATACATCCATTCCAGTGTTTGGCGCAATGGAATTGGGGAGTAGTTACCAACAGTCGCCTTTAGCTTATCATTGCAGCCGACTAGTTGTTTAACTTCGTTGTCCCTGACGAAGGCCGGGTTGACTTCAACCTTAATGGAATAGCCCGCGATGTCTCTCATCATATCCAGGGTCTCGGTCAGGGAATGACCGCTACCAGAGCATAGATTAAACACTTCACCGGCGGGTTTTGCGTCGATTAAGCCGCCATAAGCGGCAGCAATATCACGCACGTCAGAAAAGTCTCTGACGACATCGATATTACCTAATTCTATACGGTGATCCCCTCTTTGGAAATGTGAAACAATCTTGGGGAGTAAAAAACGTTCAGATTGACCGACACCAGTATAGTTAAAGGGCCTAACGATTGTGATGGGTAATTGTTCCATCCATAAGCGCGCCATATGTTCCATGGCCAGTTTGCTGACCGCGTAGTCGTTAGCGGGCGCGGCGATGGTCGTTTCATTTAAGACGGCTGACGGATCTAAATCCTGAGCGTGGGTATTGCCGTAAATATTAGCGCTGCTGGCCAGTACCACCAGATCCGGGTTGACGCCAGCCTCAACCAGCGCCGATAACAGATTGCGGGTGCCGGTGATATTGGCTTGATAGATGGCATCTATATCGCCGTGTGCCACAAAGGAAATGGCGGCCAGGTGAACCACTACATCGGGCTGTATGGTCTCAACCAGCTCGCGGATCGCCTTTTGATCGGATAAATTTATCGAGTATCGGTTGTTCTGCTGCTGTGCGGACTCGGCGCCAAAGCCAAATATGTCATAACCGCGCTGGCTTAATTCTGCGGCAATATAGTCACCGGTAAAGCCGCTGATACCGGTGATAAGCGCCCGAGGTGGCGACATTAATAACCTCGGCCGTTGGCATTGCGTCGCAAATCCGCTTCAACCATCATTGAGCATAGCTGCTCTAAAGTTGTTTCTGCGGTCCAACCTAAAATATCCTTGGCTTTGCTGGCGTCACCGATAAGCAGCTCGACTTCAGCGGGCCGATAAAACTGTGGGTTAACCCGGACCAGTGTTTTGTTAGTGGCTGTGCAGATGCCGATTTCATGTTCTTCTTTGCCCTGCCATTCCAGGCTGATATCCACGGCTTTAAACGCCATATCGACAAAGTCGCGCACTGTCTCGGTGCGGTTAGTGGCCAATACAAACGTGTCGGGTTTGTCAGACTGCAAGATGCGCCACATGCCTTCAACATAATCTTTGGCATAGCCCCAGTCACGTTTTGCATCGAGGTTGCCCAGTTCCAGAATATCTTGCTGGCCCAGCTTGATATTGGCGACGGCGTCGGTAATTTTACGGGTAACAAATTCAATCCCCCTGAGTGGAGATTCGTGGTTAAACAAAATACCGCTACTGGCAAAGATATCAAAGGACTCTTGATAATTGATGGTCATCCAGTGGGCATAGAGTTTTGCCACTCCATAGGGGCTGCGGGGGTAAAAGGGGGTTTCTTCGGTCTGTGGAACCGTTTGTACTTTGCCAAACATCTCTGAGGTGGATGCCTGATAAAAGCGTGCTTCGGGTTTGATGGTTCTAATGGCTTCAAGCAGGTTAACCGCACCAAGCCCGGTTATTTTGCCGGTGGTAACGGGCTGGTCAAATGAGACACCGACAAAACTTTGTGCGGCTAAATTATAGACTTCATCGGCCTGGCTTTGGGCCATCAAGCGCATTGCAGCACCGGGGTCCGTAAGGTCAAAGTCGACTAATTTCAGGTTTTCATGTTGATCGATGCCTAGTTCTTTCAGGCGCCATAGGTTGACGGAGCTGGTTCTGCGAAGAGCTCCCCATACGGTATAGCCTTTTTCCAATAATAGGCTGCTAAGGTAAGCTCCGTCTTGTCCTGTTACTCCAGTAATAACTGCGCTTTTCATAAGTTACCTTGCTGTTAATCGGTCGGTGGTTCCAGGGTGTTGACCAATAGCTGTGATGCATCTTTAAATAAATCGATATCTTGCTCGTGGGCACACATATTACCTATTAAGCGAGCCAGAGAGCGATCCAGAAAATGATGACTCAATCTAAGTTCTGAACAGGTCTTGGCAAATTCATACATTTGCTGTGCGTAATTGGCGCTATCGTGCTGGTGGGCTGCATATGCTTTGGCGCGGCGGCCCATGGCGGCATAATAATTCGGATTGTTAAGGAAGTCTTCTAATATTCGCTGAATGTCTTCAATTTCATGCTCGGGCTTAACATGGGCGACGGTATCGGCGGGCAGTTCGCTATACCAGCCAATCTGGGTGACCAGACTAGGCAGGCCCATATCCCAGAAACGCAGCTGGCTGGCTGAGCTCTCTCCCATGGTGGGGTAGCGTAAGTTGATGGCCAAATGAGCGGACTGCAGTGCTTGGGCAAGCTCGGATTCTGGCGCAAAACCCCGAATATCGATATAGCCTGATAAGCCATTAGTGGCGGCGGCCTCCAGTAGTGATTCCTCGTCATCAAGATGGCCAAATATCTGTAGTCGAAATTTCCCGGGTTTGCTAATAGCTCCCCAAGCTTTGAACAGGGATGTCAGCCTGCGGTTGGGGCCGGCATGGCCACAAAAAATAAGCGTGTAAACCTCGTCATCATAATTGGCCCTGGTTAGTGCCGGTTGGCAGGGGTAGGGTAGCTTGGCGACAATAATGGGGCCGCTATAAACGGTTGAGATGATGTCCCGGGCATAATTAGAATGCACAATAATCCCCAAAGCATTCGCTAAAAAAGCTTTAAACAAAGGGTATTGCACTATGAGCTGCTCATACTGCTGTGGCGATGTCAGGCCAGCCTTGCCCAATCGCAAGGCTTCTGGACCATATTGCGCAGCCAGGTGGTGTAGCCAGTCAAAGCCGGGTATTTCTTTTGTGCAGGTTTGAGCCAGGTTAATCAGGTTGGTATCGTGTAAAACTATCAGGCCAGGCTGTTCAAACAGTTGCTTGACGATATCAGCATGGTTTCGATTATTGCCCAGATGGTAGATAGCCAATGGTGCTTCGCCCGTTGGGCTGATGGCGTTGTTGGGGCTAATATATTGCCGGGTCCATTCCGGGGTGCTGGTCTGGTCCTGTCCCGGTGAGATCGCGACGATATTGGCATCCGTACAAGTATGCAGTGCTGCCAGCACCTGTTGGGAATATCTGGCGATCTCGGTCTGATCCGCATCCAGCGGGGAGAACCACTGTATGTCCATTAGAGCAAAGCCTCTATCACTTTAGCCCAGTTAATATCCATGGCCTCAACCATGGTTTTGGCATGGTTGCCCAACTGCTTGGCCAGAGCGCGATCGGACCAGGCCTGGTCCAGTTTTGCCGCCAAATCGATGGCATCGGCTTTGGCGACTAAACCGGTTTGCTGGTCTTTGACAAACTCGATGGCCCCGCCGGCATCTTCCAGCGTAATAACTCCTTTGCTAGAGAACATGGCTTCCGGTGTGATATAGCCATAGTCCTCCTGGTAGGGGGTAAATAGCACCATTAAAGCATTGGCATACAGTTCAAATTTTTCTTGCTCGGAAATATGTCCCAGCCAAGTGATTTGATGCTCTACACCTAATGAACTCGCTTGCTGTTTTAGCTGTTGAAAGTAATCGTCGCTATCTGCTTTGCCAGAAAAAACAATTTTAACCGGCTCTTGGGTATGGGCCAGAGCTTCGATGACCAGTTCCTGACGCTTAATCGGGTTGATGCGGCTAGGGAAATAAAAATAATCGTTGTACTCGCCACAGTAAAAATGCTCAATATTTCTGGGTGGGGGATATAACGCTTCTGAGCTTATGCCGTTGTACTGTAGCAATCGCTCTGAGACGGTGTTGGAGATGGTATAGATGTTTTTTTCCTGGCTGAGGGAGGCGGTATCCTCTCTGCGTATCAGGTTTCTCACTTGTTTGCCGTCTGGCATATGATTCAGGTCAGAAAATTGTGTATTCCACAAATCATAAGCGGTTCTATGTTGGTGCAAAATCCAATAGGACTTATTGGGGTGGTTGACTAACCAGGCTGGAAATTTAAGCCCGATCACTTTATCAACGCTGCTATCGATATCGAGTAATTTACAGGCCAGAATATGATTAACCAGTGACTCTTGCGGATACCATTTAAACGGTATTGTCATTATCTCGGCGTTATGGCCTTGTTCAAGCAGAGCCGCAACAAGATCTTCCGCCAGCACTTCCGCACCGCCATAGCAGAAAGGTACTTGCGTATTCAGTATTAATATATTCATTACTTGGGCTCTTTGTTAGGCTTTCTATTGGCCTCTTTATCAGGTGGCGCCCACGAGGCGTTGCCCGTTTCTTCAGCCAGCCATTCGGCGATACGGTTTTGGTGCTTACTTATCATGTTATCTACTTCACCGGCATCATGGCGAGTTGCTTCAATTAAACCCCGCTGATATTCCTGTTCTTCCTGTAACCGGGCTATTTTCCTCAAGCCAATGGCAAGGCGAATCAGAAAACCTATGACGGGTACTCTGCCTATACGATAAAATAAGTGGGCTGTGGCAAAGTCGCTAATGATTACCTGCTGCTGTTGTGCTTCATCGCTATTCATTAAGCTTTTGATAATCTCAATCCTTGGTACCTTGTCGACGCGCAATGCTTTCAGGATATTGCTCATGCCGGTCTTGTCGGGGGCTCTTTTAAATAACGCTTGATAGCAAAAATGGACAAATTCACCATCATACAATGTGAGAAATTCTTCCAGCTGATAGGTTTTCCTATTATCTGTTCTATCGATTTCAGAACCAGGCAAGATTAGCGCTTCGATATCAAACATAGCAGACCTGTGATTGCTGTTGTTACTCAATGGCGATGAGGGGCGCTCCTGAATATTTTTTTTCACCTGATCCAGCAGGCGGTTGCCAGTTTTATTCATGGGGCGCTGTGCTCACAGTTGAGGGTTTATTAAAGGTTGTTTGATACAGTTGGTAATCTTCAGGGAAGGACTCTTTGAGTTTTTGCTCTATGCTGAGATCTCGAAAACGGCTGAGGGGAAGGTGATCATAGGGCTCTAATTTATTCGGTAAAAGGTCAACCAATAATTGATTGTTACCGTCGGCGCTAATATTATCGCAATGAGTGTCTGCGCTTTGATCTTTCAGTATGGCGATGGATTGCGACGTTATTGTTTGTAAATCCACTTGCAGCTGTTCGATCTGGTCTGATCGGTATATCTTAGTAAAATTTTTAATGCCTTTTAAATAAAAGTGCTGCGCTACCCAGTGTGGGTCCCGGGTTTTTATTGGGTTTGCAATAATGGCATCAATAAATTCCCTGAAAGTAATGCCTTTTTTATGGTCGATGGCGTCTTCGCCCTGCACGACTTTTAATACTTTGTCAGTATGAAAATGATTGATGGTGGTCATTCTATTTTCAACAAACATATCAATATAGACATCAATCATTCTGTCCATGGGTTCTCGAATTACGGAAAATTTAAAATAGTCATCCCTGTGAGCAATTTCTCGCGCCTGTTTTAACGGAATGTCTTTTAGTTGTGCACCCGTATTAAATTGGTCGGTAACGATATCGAGACTAAAGTGCTTTAGCTGGTCTTTATGCTGGATATCACTCAGGTCAATCATCAGTTGTTTTAGTGAGGTGTTGCCGCATTTGGCGATGGGGGTGTAAAGCAGTTTGTAGGGGGTGGAGATCATTGCGCCGGCGAGTGGCCAGGGCATACCGTTGTCATTGTTCTTGCTCCAAAATTGCTCGGCTGTGATTGTTGGGGCTTTTATAAAGTTGCCCATCTGTTGGTATTTTAATGGGTCTTTAATGGTGTTGATCAGTCTGTCGCTGTTTTCGCAAACAAAGTTATAGAGTTTAATGTCTTCCTGGTTAAGCTGTTTAATCAGGGCGGATGTCTTGTCATCAATACTGATTTTGTGGGTATAGTTTTGTTTGCTGTTATTGACATTGTCTAACAGGATGGAGTCCATATTCAGTAGGCGAGCAATTTCTGTTTGAAACGGTAGCAGGTGGCCGGCATCACCAATCAGGCAATCATGTTTTTTCAGCGTTTTTTTCACGCCTTCAAAGCTGGCGCTGTAGCGGGATAGATAACTGCACTGAATATTCCTTATTTCTTTGCGAAATGATCGGCAGTTTTTGATGGAGTTATACAGGCTGTCTGGGTCAATGCCTTTTTTAATCCAACGCGCCAGTTGCTTTTCTCGCTCTGCCTTTGCTTCCACTGTTGTCGCAAGGTCCGGGCGGGTGTAGTAACTATAAAGGGAGATAACGCGGTCTATAGGGTTTCTAACGATGGCGCAGTAAAGGGGGTTTAGCTTGCGTGGATAAAAAGCAATGCCTTTATGGCCCCCATCAGCAGTTTATTAGCGACTTTTAATCTGGGGTAGAAAAAATGAGGTGGCCTTGAATCGAGGCCCAACCAAAACAGCTTGTCATTATCCAATACGTCATACAATGTGCGGCGCAGGCTGGTGCCAGCTGACTTGGGAATATGTAAAAAGACGATTTTTGGATTCATGCTTCACTATTGGGTGATTTATTGCCTCGGCAACGGGCTGGCTGTTTATTCGGATGCTAAAACAGCGGGCAGATTATAGGATGATTCACTTTAAATGTCTTTAATTTCAAGGCTTGCTATTAAGCCAATGCTATTGCCAATAACAGGCAGTTTTATCCGGGGTTAAATAGAATTAATGACTTCTGGCGCACAGCGCTCGGCAGATAATACGGCCGCTTCCATGCCGGATTTTCTCGCTTCAGTATGTTCGCCTGCAAAGTGCAATGGTCCCTCAACCAGTGGCACCGCATGGGCGAAGCGGTTGATATCGCCAGCATTATATTGAGCATAGGCGCCACGGCTAAATGGGTTGTTTTGCCAGGAAATAACCTTGCTGACTTCCAGCTTACCCGCTGCCGACGGGCGAGCCTTTTCAAACGCCTGTAATATCTGCTGGCCAATCTGCTCGCTGGGCAGGGAGTCCACTGCCATGGCGTTATTGCCCGCTAGCCAGGCCCTTACCATGGTGACTTTTTTGTCGGGCCCCTGCTGGCTAAACACCATGCCAATAGGGGTGTCGGTCCACATATTTGGGCTTAACTCATCCTCCAGCCAAAACTCACTTTTAGGTTTAAAAAACACATGAGTGGCTCTACTGTAGTCCATAGACTTAATGGCTTGCCGTTTGGGGGCGCTAATTAATAACTGTAGATCCATCTCTCTCAAGGTAGAGAAGGGGGTTGTTACTATGCAGCGTTTTGCCGTGTAACTACTGCCGTCCTGGCAAGTGACAACGGCTTGGGTGCCTTGCTGCTTTATTTGGCTGACTGGTTTATTGAGTTGTGGTGGTTGTTTTAAATCAGCGGCCATCGCTTCCGGTATTCTTTGGGTTCCGCCCTGAACAAATTCTGCCCCTAAGGCCCCTTTAATAATGGCGTTTTTGCGCAGCATTTGCAGGGCAGACACTTTACTGATGTCATTGGCCATAAAATTACTATTAATTAAGCGCATGGCTTCATTACTGGCGCCCAGACTTTTCAAATGCTCGGCCAGCGGAATATCCAGATGGCTGAAGTCTGGCGATAACCACTGCTGTGGTTCGGCCAGTGTTTCGCCCTGGTTAAGGTAATGCCATAAAAGCCAATTGGGTTGAAAATCTCGCTCTGATGGCGACAGCTTATTGGCTGGGTGCTTGCCCCATGCACGGGCCCCCAATAATTGTTGGTTGATGGCGAAGGTCATACCAGGGGCCATCATGTCTGAGCCCGCTTCAAATTTTATATTCAGGCGGTTGCTGATCGCGCGCAGCACGTCATAGTCCAGGCCTACTTGATTGGCACCGGCCTCGGGGTGGCCCTCCATATCATCGAGTGTATGGACACGGCCTCCCACACGATTATTGGCCTCTAAGACCAGGACATTGGCCCCTTGTTGCTCCAATAAATAAGCGGCATGCAAGCCGGATAAACCGGCCCCGATAACAATTACATCGTATTGGCTGGGGTTGGCCCACAGAGGATGAATCAGACCGCTGGCGGCAACGGTACTGGCAGTTTTCAGAAAGTCTCTGCGATTAAACGGCTTCATAGTCGGTCTCTCAGTCTTATTGGTTAAGCCAGCTTACTGCGCACGATTGAGGCTGATCTTTGTTATTTATCAAAACGACGTTGTATCATGCTCTTACAACCTATAATAGCTGCTTTTAGCAGGCCCATTAATACCATGACCCCAGAACGTTTTAACAGACTACGTGCAACCCTTGATAAGCGCCAGCCCGATTTAACGGTGCTGACTGATTACGTCCATAAGGGGCGGAATTTATCCGCTATTGTCCGTACCGCAGATGCCGTGGGAGTGGGAGATGTGCACTGTGTGATTGGCGATAAAGATTACCGCTCTTTTCGGGGGACGGCTTTAGGCAGCCATCGCTATGTCAAGGTGCACCGGTATCGTGAGCTGCAAAGCCCGGTCAGTGAATTAAAAGCCAAGGGCTTTCAAATTGTGGCGGCGCATTTATCCGAGCAGGCGGTGGATTACCACGATGTGGACTTTACCAAACCGACGGCTTTGTTGATGGGGGCGGAGAAGGACGGTATCAGTGATGAGGCCAGTGAGTTGGCTGATATTCATGTAACGGTGCCGATGGTGGGCATGGTAGAGTCATTTAACGTATCGGTAGCGGCGGGTATTATCCTTAGCGAGGCCCGACACCAGCGTGAATTGGCGGGGCTGTATCAACAGCAGCGAATCGATCAAGCGGAGTATGAGCTGTTGTTCTTTGAGTGGGCCCATCCCAAAATCAGGGACTTTTGCCGCAGCCATAACTTTGCCTATCCACCTTTAAGGGAGGATGGCGAAATTATTGATGCCTCTGGCTGGTACGCGCAAAAGCGGGAAATTCTGGCCCAGCGTCGGGAAGAGCAACGGATAGGAGCGGTTTGATGAGCAATTTGTTGTTGATCCTGGGGGTTTTATTCGTCGCTCTGGTCGTTGTGGTCAAGCTAACAGAGCGATTTGCCAAGCCCGTGGATGAGCGGCAGCAGGCAAATATGTCCCGTTTAGCCATGGTACTGATTATGCTGCTGTTGGTGCTCGGCTTAATTCGGCACTGGATGGGGGGGTAAAGCCTTTGGCTATATGCGGCCAAATCATGTACAATCCGCGCTCCAAAAATCTAACAAAGCAGCCTTGAGATACCAGCATGACTGAACAAAAAGCAACCAATGTCCATTGGCATGAGGGTGAAGTTACCCGCGAAGACCGCAACAAAATCCTTAAGCAAAAAGGCGCTACCCTATGGTTTACTGGCCTTTCTGGCAGTGGCAAAAGCACTGTAGCCGTGGCTCTGGAGCAGGCCTTGGCGGCAAAAGCTAAGCTGACTTACCGTTTAGACGGTGACAATATCCGTTTGGGTATCAATAAAAACCTGGGCTTTAGCGCCGAAGACCGCACCGAAAATATTCGCCGCATTGGTGAAATTTCAAAATTATTTGTTGATGTGGGTGTTATTACCCTGTCCAGTTTTGTCAGCCCCTATCGTGCAGACCGTGATCTGGTTCGTGAGTTACACGAGGCGGCGGGTATGCAGTTTATCGAAGTGTTTGTTGATGTTCCTCTTGATGTGGCTGAAAGTCGCGACCCCAAAGGCTTATACAAAAAAGCCCGCGCCGGTGAAATTCCAAATTTCACCGGTATTTCTGACCCCTATGAAGAGCCGCTAAACGCAGAAGTGGTGCTTAATAGCCACGAAATGTCTCTAGAAGAGGAAGTGAATGTACTGCTTGCTCTCTTGGAAGAGCGCGGCCTTTTAGACGCCTGATAACACGCCTTCGCCCATTATTTTAACGTTAAAGGAAACACAATGATTAAACCCCATGGCGCAGACGAGCTAAAGCCATTATTCGTCTATGATACTGAGCAGCACAGCGCTCTTACCGCTGAAGCACAAACACTGCCTTCACTACTGCTAAGTTCAGCTGCTGCCGCCAACGCAGTGATGTTGGGTGCTGGTTACTTCACACCCTTAAGCGGTTATATGAACCTGGCAGATTCACTGGCCGTGGCTGAAAACCTGCACACGGTTGATGGCTTATTCTGGCCCGTGCCCATTGTTAATCTGGCTAACGATGTCAGCAGTATTGGCGATGCCAGGCGTATTGCACTGCGTGATCCCAATGTTGAAGGCAATCCTGTGCTGGCAATTATGGATGTTGATGCGATTGAAACGGTTAGCGATGAGCAAATCGATTTTATGGCAGAGAATATCTTCGGCACCTTGGACCCGGAGCACCCCGGTGTGGCTGCTTTTAAAGGTCAGGGCAACAACTTATTATCCGGCGCTATTCAGGTATTAAACTTTAGCTATTTCCAGACTGATTTCCCCGATACGTTCCGTACTGCGGTAGAAATTCGCAACGAAATGGCAGAGCGCGGCTGGAATAAAGCGGTAGCTTTCCAAACCCGTAACCCCATGCACCGGGCCCACGAAGAACTATGTCGTATGGCACAGGAAGATTTGGGCAGCGACGGCATTTTGATTCATATGCTGTTAGGTAAATTGAAGCCGGGCGATATCCCTGCGGATGTTCGCGATAACTGTATTCGTAAAATGGTTGAGGTGTACTTTCCGGAGAATACCGTGATGATCACTGGCTACGGTTTCGATATGTTATACGCAGGCCCGCGTGAAGCCGTATTACATGCTGTATTCCGTCAAAACTGTGGTTGTACACACTTTATTGTGGGTCGCGATCACGCCGGTGTCGGCGACTATTATGGCGGCTTTGATGCGCAAACCATTTTTGATGAGAAAGTACCTGCCGGTGCTTTGGATATCGAAATCTATCGCGCTGACCACACAGCTTATTCTAAAAAGCTGGATAAAGTGATTATGATGAAAGATGCACCTGACCACAGCAAAGAAGATTTTATTTTGCTGTCCGGTACTAAAGTGCGTGAGATGTTAGGTAATGGTATTGCGCCACCGCCTGAGTTTTCTCGCCCTGAGTGCGCCAGGATTTTGATGGATTATTATCAGAGTTTGGATGCTTAGGGTTTTAGGGGTGGCATTTTTTTGAGCTCCGTAACGAGCTGAGCTGGGTAGGGCTTTCTGGGACACGCTACAAGTTTGTCCCTGAAAGCTCTTCAAAATCATCCTCGATTTTGACGGTCCCAGAAAGCACTGCTCACCCCAACCCCAAACCAGACAACTCCTTTACCCTCAAACTCAACTCAGCCATACGCTTATTCCCTGAAAACGCATACCCCCCTTCCAGCCACCGTAAATAACTCACTTCTTCCAACCCTTGATCACGTAATAAGTGAATAAACTTCAGGGTCTTAAAACCATCAAACCAATGCTGCAAGTGCTGCAATCGAATAGCCGGTGTTTTACCTTGTTTATAACAATGCTCAAGTGCTTTTGAAATGCTTAGCTGATCTGAAATACGCAGTAATAAATCACTATCCAGACTTTCCGGTGGAGCCAGTTGTTCAACTGCCTGCTGAATATCTACCGGCTGCTGTGCCAGTTGTTCTAAGAGTTCGAGAAAATATCGCAGATAACTAAAGCTGTCTGGGTGGTAAAGTGGCATAGTTAATGGCTGCTCGCTGGCGGCCAAATTAATAACGGCCGGGCCAGTACCAAAAGGAACGCGGGTTGACTCTCTGGCTTGTAAGTCAATGCTTGGCTGCTTGAGTGAAACAATAGCACCGGTTTTAGCGAGCTTACTTAATAGATAAAAATCCTCAGCCCCAGCGCGTTTAGGAAAACCGCGCACCATCGCATAATGCTGATAATGAATGGCTATCGTGCTGCCCAGCGTTTGGTAGGCATAAGGTGAGCCCGCCCATTGCAAACCGGCGACATAATAATGCAGGGAAAATTCATACAATATTGTGGGCAGCTTGGGTGTATCGTCGATAAAAATATGTTGGTAAGGAAAAACCAGAGCAGCGGCGGTAGAGGACTGCTGTTGCAGGCTGGAAAAATAGGTCTGGGGCAGAATGGCATCGGCATCGGTATTGGCAATCCATGGCGAACTGACTTTAGTGTCTGCCATTAACTGGCAAACAATATCGGCGCCAATTTTTCTGGCGAGTCCAACGCCGTACTCATCATCAATGGCAAGCCCATGGAGGCAGCGGTCGACTAAAAGCAAGCCGGATTGATTCTCCAACTCAATCAGGCGAAGCAGGCTATCTGTTGATTGCCATAGCGTTTTTCCCTGACGAACAGGCGGACCTGTTAGCAGTTGTTGTGCCCACTGAGTATCACTGTCAGATTGCGGGCGATTGATCACCACTACCAGCAAGCAGCGGCCCTGATCTGCTGCAAGGTTACAAAATCGCTGCAGGCTTACGGGGGGCTCCCGATAAAAGGGAATTACAACTGCCTGTGAATACTGTGTCGGAAAGCTGCTTAGCTGTTGTGTTTCCGGCTCGGCATAGGTGCTTAAGTATTGGGTTAGCGCCTTCATGGTGCTTAATGCAGGGCGGCGCGAATGGGTAGGGCGGCAACAATACCGGCTTCAATCTCAATCAATGCTTGCAGACGTGCCATCACTTCAGCCCGATCAAAATACAACAGCGCCATATCGACCATAAGACCTTCATGACGTTGTTCGGAGCGAGTGATCGAGCTATAGAAATTTTTCAGTAGGCCGGGTTCAAGTGCCTCGGCAATCAAGCCAAACCGTTCGGCCCCTCGGGCTTCGATAATGCCACCAATTAATAATCGGTCCAAAAAATACAGATCGGCCCCTTTGCGTAAGGCATTGCGGAACTGATTAACATAGGGGTCTTTTTCATCTTTTGCGGTGATGTTATTACGGCTATGGATTAGCTTAACCACCTCGCGATAATGGGTCATTTCTTCAACGGCGAGGTCTGCCATCGCTTCAACCAGTTCAACACGGTCCGGGTAGTGAGAGAGCATGGATACCGCCATGCCGGAGGCTTTCTTTTCTGCGGCGGCATGATCGAGCAAAAATCGGTCAAAATCTGCCAGCACGGCTTCAGTCCATGCGCTGGGGGTCGCGTAAGCTAGTTTAATGTGACTCATATTCGTTAGGGCTAAACCGGGTAATTAACAGACAAGGCATTATAAAGGGGTGGTTTACTCACGCAAGGCGTCTATAATATCGAGCCATTGATTTTGGTATTGTTTACCGCTTAATGTTCTGTCCCATAAACCAATAAGGACTCTTTATGATTATCAAACCTCGTGTGCGCGGTTTCCTTTGTGTGACCACTCATCCTACTGGGTGTGAAGCCAATGTTAAAAGCCAAATCGACTATGTAAAGGCCAACGGCCCGGTTGAGAATGGCCCCAAAAAGGTTTTGGTTATCGGGGCATCTACTGGCTATGGTCTGGCTTCGCGCATTACTGCGGCCTTTGGCAGTGGTGCCTCAACCCTGGGTTTGTTTTTTGAAAAAGAAGGCACTGAGAAAAAACCGGGTACAGCAGGTTGGTATAACTCTGCCGGTTTTCATAAATATGCCGAAGCCGAAGGCCTGTATGCAAAAAGTATCAACGGCGATGCCTTTTCTGATGAGATAAAACAGAAAACGATTGAAACCATAAAAGCGGATTTGGGGCAGGTAGATTTAGTGGTTTACAGCTTGGCTTCGCCAGTGCGCCAGCATCCTAAAACCGGTGAGCTGCATCGTTCAACCTTGAAGCCCATCGGCCAGGATATTGTGCAGCGTGCTGCCGATACCGATAAGGGTATCCTAAAAGATGTCTCTGTCACGGCAGCCAGTCAGGAAGAAATTGATAATACCGTCGCGGTGATGGGTGGCGAAGATTGGCAGATGTGGATCGATGCGCTGGATGAGGCGGGTGTTCTGGCTGAGGGGGCAAAAACTACCGCCTATACCTATATCGGTGAGAAAATTACTTGGGATATTTATTGGCATGGCACTATTGGTCAGGCCAAGCAGGATCTTGATAAGCGGGTGATTGATATCCGTGAGAAGCTCGCTGCCAGTGGCGGTGATGCCAGAGTGTCAGTACTCAAGGCGGTGGTTACCCAGGCCAGTTCGGCTATTCCGGTGATGCCTTTATATCTGGGGCTGCTATTTAAAGTGATGAAAGAAGACGGCAGTCACCAGGGCTGTATCGAGCAAATTGACCTGCTATTCCGCGAAAGCCTCTATGGTGCAAGCCCCAAGCTCGATGATGAAGGTCGCTTGCGGGCCGATTATCTGGAACTTCGCGCCGAAATTCAGGATAAAGTGGAAGACCTGTGGGCGAATATCAACGACGACAACCTGTTTGAATTTAGCGATATGGCTGGCTACAAACACGAGTTTTTAAAACTGTTCGGCTTTGAAATTGAGGGTGTTGATTACGAGGCAGATGTTAACCCCGTCGTGCCTATCAACAATTTGGTGTAAGCGCGGTTTAACGACCACAAGCACCATTCAACAAACCACAAGCATAATAAAAACGGGATACTATTTATCCCGTTTTTATTATCGGTGAATCGCTATGAGCAAGACCATCGTACCGGGCGAAGTGATACAGGTTAGTGGGCGGGTAAGGCGTATTACTGCTCCTAACCCCGGTTTAATGACCGGGCCTGGTACCAATACCTATCTGGTGGGCGACGACGAGATTGCCGTGATTGACCCGGGGCCTGCAGAGCCTGCTCATATCGAGGCCATACTGGCAGCCTGCGGCGATAAACTACGCTGGATTTTAGCCACCCATACCCACCCTGATCACTCACCCGCGGCGGTGGCACTGGCAGAAGCTAGTGGTGCTGTGGTGATGGGGAATACACTCAGCCAGAACGATGGCTTTCAGGATGATAGCTTTGCGCCGGTAAAATCGTTTGCCCATGACGAGTGTTGGGTAACCAAGGAATTTACTTTGCGTGCCTTGCATACCCCCGGTCATGTCAATAACCACCTCTGTTTTTTGATTGAAGAAGATGGCCTGTTATTGACCGGTGATCATATTATGCAGGGTTCAACCGTGGTGATTATCCCACCCCATGGTGATATGAAAGACTATATCCAGTCGCTGACTTTGCTGCTTGATTATCCACTGCGCGCTCTGGCGCCGGGGCATGGCCATATTATTGATGACCCGGTTGCCCAGATAGAGGGCATTATTAAGCACCGGCTTGGCCGCGAGTCCAAGTTGTTAGCGACCCTGCAAAAAACCGGGGTGATTGATATTGAGCGTTTAACTTCCTATGTCTACGACGATGTTGACCCCAGTTTGCACCCTGTTGCCCAGCATTCTTTACTGGCCCATTTGTTAAAGCTTGAAAAAGAGCTGCGCGCCGCGCGAGATGGGGATCTTTGGCACCTGACCGGATAATTATTCCCTGTTTTCGGGTGATCTTCTTGTCGAAAAAGCTTACATGTTAGCTGAGCAGTGCTTAGCAAAACCCCTAAAAAACCGCCTGAAATTCTTATTGTTTTGCAAACTATTTACATTATTAGCAGCCCTTTTTGTTATAACTAAAAATAGTGTCGGCTATTCTTACAAATCACAGTTTTATACCATCGAAAATTCCATAAGCTACTGAAATATAACAATAAATTATATTGGCCTGGTTATTGCAATATAACAAGGTAATCAGTATTTAAGGATTTGTACGATGAATAAGAAAATAAAAAGTGCCCTCCCTTCGAAGCTACTAATGGCTTCCATGCTATTGGCTACGGCTTCCATGGCTCAGGCAGCTACCGTCACAGTGACTCTGTTTTTGTCGGCTACCGAAGGTGGTGTGCCTTTGGTCTCATTCGACCCTTTTGGCACCTCAAGCAACCTGGTGTATGACGATGCGGCTTTCAATAGCGGCACGGCCGGTTCTG
This sequence comes from Oceanicoccus sagamiensis, assembly GCF_002117105.1. Lineage (GTDB taxonomy): Bacteria > Pseudomonadota > Gammaproteobacteria > Pseudomonadales > Dasaniaceae > Oceanicoccus > Oceanicoccus sagamiensis. The sequence goes on from NZ_CP019343.1 coordinate 2,830,103, forward strand.
TGATTGCCGACTCTTATTATATTGATTATGTCGATGGTGTCGGTGCCCCAGTGCCCGGTGAGTATATCGATGAAAGCTTTGGTGACGCGACTATTTATCATGATGGTTTAGGCAATATGGTTAGCCTGGACTTAACCGTTGTTATTGATGCCAGCAATACCATTAACGTTGAACTTGATCCGATATTAAGTGGCGATAAAGAGTGGCACGGTCACTTTGAAATAGCCCCTACCGCCGTGCCTGTACCCGGTGCTGTCGTGATGTTTTCTTCTGCTCTGGTCGGTTTATTCGGTGCCAGAAAATTACGCAAATCATAAGTGGTTATTGTTTGAATCGGTTGTTTAACCGATACATTGGGTTTGGCCTAAGGCTTTGAGCTCAATATCAACGGAGTTTTTTTAATGTTCGGAAGTAGTATCAAAAAGCTGTTTTTACTGGGACTTGCTCAAGCCTGTATCGGTTTGAGTGCGGCTCAGGCTGTGGTGATTGATGATAATTATATCGGTGCTGCCGATGACCCGTTTACCGATTGGGGTATTGGGCGCGATGTATTGGGCGGTAATATCTATGAAGTGTATGGCATGGAGGTCACTTTTACAGAGACCTTGATGACCGTCACCGTCAACACCGATTTTATCGAGAGCCATGAAGAAAATTACGACAACTATATAGCCGGTGATCTCTTTATCAGCACCGATGGCTGGTCGCCCTTCGGCAGCGCAGCTAATGCCTATATGTATGATGACTCCTATAATGGAGAGGACTGGGAATTTGCCTATGACTCATCCGCTGGTGTCGTTATCGAGATTAGCAACCCCGGTTATATCGATGTGATTGGCAATGACCCAGAATGTTGTCGTCATGGTCAGGAAACCATGGTTGAGGGCTATTTGGCCTCTGATATTACCAATGCTGGTGTTAGTTATACAGAAGCGGCTGTCGCCACCTCAGGTTTAGGCGGTGTCTACGATTATACCTATGTTATTAATTATGAAGAGCTGGGTATTATGGCCGGTGACGAGCTGGGCTTGCACTGGGTGATGAGCTGCGGCAATGATGTTATTGAAGGGATGGTGACGGTTCCCAGTGGCAGCAACCCTACCACTGGCACAGTTCCTGAGCCCGGCAGTTTGGTGTTATTGGCCATCGGTGTAGTGGCGCTGGTAGTGACACGAAGAAAGCCCGCTTAAATTAAGCTGGTTAACCAGACATAAAAAAACCCGGTAATGCCGGGTTTTTTTATGTCTGGGATTTATGCGCAATAAGACAGCCGATGCGCTCTGCTAACGTGCTAAAATACCTGCCCGCCATTGTTCTGTTTTAATTGTGGCTGGTGCCAAAACACTGCGAGGCCCAAGCTAGACACCGATGGAAATCAGTGTTTTTGCTGATGTTGGCTATTCAATCAATCCCTGGACGCTCCATGCCTCAATTCTTAAAGAAAGAATCGCCGCAGTTGCTCTTTCTGCTGGCTGCGTTTGTTGCTTTAGGGCCCCTGTCGACGGATATGTATCTGCCTGCGCTGCCGACCTTAGTTGCCGTGATGGCTGCGGATATTACCCAGGTTCAGCTCACATTAAGCCTCTATCTGGCAGGCTTTTCATTGTTTCATCTGGTCTGCGGGCCGCTGTCCGATCGCTTTGGCCGTAAACCGATTTTGGCCGGAGGCATGCTGATTTTCTTTGTCGCTTCTCTGGGGTGTTCGCTAGCGACCACAGTAACGGAGTTAAGTGCCTGGCGATTTCTACAGGGGGTAGGGGCCTGTGTCGGGCCGACTCTGGCCAGGGCGATGGTCAGGGATATGTACCAACCACTAAAGTTGCCCAAAGCCCTGGCAACCATGAATGCCATTATGGCGCTGGCACCGGTGATTGCCCCTATTTTGGGTGGCTTTATGTTGTTGTTTTGGCCATGGCCCAGTATCTTTTTCTTTTTAGCGTTTTATGCGTTATTAGCCCTGTTGATGCTGGTATTTAAAGTGCCGGAGTCACTGAAAAAAGCGCAAAGTCTAAAGCCGGCTAATATTCTGGCCAATTATTGGTTGCTGATTAAAAATACGCGCTTTCGCACGGCGATATTGGCGGCCTCATTTCTCTATGCCGGAGCTTTTGCCTTTGTTTCAGGCTCAAGCTTTATCCTGATTGAATTTATGCAGGTACCTAAAGATCAATTTGGTTACTGGTTTGCGTTTATTGTTGCCGGTTACTTTTTGGGGAATATGTTTACCATTCGCTACTCCCATCGCTTTGCCGTCCAGCAGCTAATGCTGACTGGTGCCCTGCTGGGTTTGCTGGCAGGGGTTGTGATGGTGGTTTTATCCTGGTTACAGATTTATCATCCCTTGACCATTGTACTGCCGATTGCGCTCTATACCGGAGCCGTGGGTATTACACTGCCACAGGCAACCGCAGCTGCTCTGGTGCCGTTTCCGCATATGGCCGGAACCGCCTCGGCATTAATGGGTTTTGCGCAAATGGGGGCGGCCTCGTTAGCCGCTGCCATCGTAGGGCTGTCTCTAACCGGTGAACCAATGCCGCTGGCGTTAACGCTGACCGGCTGTGGTTGTTTATCATGGGTATTATTTTATCGCTTAAGCCGGATACTTCTGGCTGAGCCAAATCGTTAGCAGGAAAGATTATGCGTATGAAAAGTATTAGGGTCGCGATTATACTGTCGTTGATTCTAGTGATGATTCTCACTTATTTATTTTTACAAATACGTGAGCAAGGGCTAAAAATGCGCAGTGATGATCCCCGCGTTTGGGATAGCGTGATTGCCGAATTTGAAGCGCAGGACGCGAGTGAGCCACCGTCAGCTAATGCGCTTCTGTTGATTGGTGATGCCGGTATTCGGCTGTGGGATTCAGTGGCTGATGATATGCAGCCCTTCAATGTCGTGGCCCGAGGTTTTGGCGGCGCCAAGATTATTGACCTTAGTTATTATGTAAACCGTATCGTTAGCCCCTACCAGCCAAAAGCGATTGTGGTTTATATCGGCAGCAATGATTTTACCGCAGCCTATGGCAATACACCGAAAAGTCTGGAGCAGGCAAAACCGTTATATTTACAATTAGTCGATCGGCTGGAAGAGGCTGCGCCCGATGCTGCCATTTTTATTGTCGCCTTAAAACCCAGTACGCACTTTTGGGCGTTATGGCCGGAATTTACGGTGGTTAATCAATATTTACAGCAGTTGGCTGCCGGGCGTGAGGGTGTTTTTTTTATTGATGCCAATGCGGGTTTATTTACTGAACAGGCAGAGCCCAACCCCGATTTATTATTGTTTGATGGTATGCATAATAATGACGAGGGTTATGCTGTTTGGGGAGCGGCCATAAAATCTGTTGTATTAGAAGCCATAAAATACCCATTATCGAAAAAAAACGGCTGATAAAAGATCGGTTATTTATTACAGCCATACAGGGTCTTACTTGCAGCGGCTTTATTGCTGGATATCTACTCTGCTAAGCGAGTGGCTTTTTCACTGCGTTCTTATCGCTCTTTATAGGCTGGGACGAGCTGCCCAGCATAGCTCTAGCATTACCTTTACGCTTTCTTCGTAGGGTGGATTATAATCCACCGCTCTATGGCAGTTTATGGCTGGGCTTGGTGGATTGTAATCCACCCTACGATACTGGTTTCAACAGACGTGAAAGCATGTGTGATCTTAAGGTAGTGAGGTGTCTGTTTTAAGGGGCGTCAAAATGCAGCGAGGACGGCTGCGAGATACTAGAGCCGTCCCCGGAAAACAGGCACCTTACTGCCGGATGTAAATATAGCCTGCCACGGGTTTCGGGGTGGGGGATTGCAATCTATTCTGTAACTACTAAGCTCAGGTTTATACCTCTTTGAGACTAAAAGTTTTAATTGCCGTTAGCGTCATAGTGGTTACAATAGCCAGCTTACAACCATATAAAGTGATTTATAAAAACTATCAGGGGCGACTTATGAAAACTTATCTATCAGCAACACTGTTAGCTAGTGTTATAGCGGCGACATTATCCACAACGGCCGCCGCCAATGACGGTACCTGGTACCTGAATCCGGCTATTGGTTATCAGGATTTTGATAGCGATAGAGATTTGGATGGTGAGCCCTTGCTCTCAATCGGTGCCGAATACCGTTACGGTGAGCACTGGGCATCCGAAATTCGTATTATGGATTCTTCCCCTGATATGGATAGTGGCAACGGTGATGTAGATCTGCTGCAATACGGTATTGATGGTATTTACTATTTTGGTCGCATGGACAAATTTGACCCCTATGCCGCAGTCGGTATTGGTCATGCCGAGTTTGATGGCGATGCCGGTGAAGACAATGAGACCCAGTATGATGCGGGTCTGGGTTTTCGTTATGCCTTTACTGACCGCTGGTCATTAAAAGCTGATGCCAAGATGATCTATGGTCACGATGATGACACTCAGGATACTTTATTATTGGTAGGCCTCAGTTATGCCTTTGGCGGCGCGGCTAAACAAGCTGAGCCTGTTGATGGTGATGCGGACGGTGATGGTGTCAGTGACTCTCAGGACCAGTGCCCTAACACGCCAGCGGGTGCCGCTGTTGATGCTAACGGTTGTGCTCTGGATAGCGATGGTGACGGTGTGCCCGATTATAAAGACGAGTGCCCTGACACCCCGGCCGGTCGCCAGGTGGATGAGCGCGGTTGTAAATTTGTTTTAACCTCAACGGAAGAGTTGGCGATTAATGTTACCTTTGCTACCGATTCCAGTGAAGTAACTGATGCCTATATGGCGGAAGTAGAAAAAGCGGCCGATTTCTTAAAGCAATATGCTGATGTTTCGGCAGTGATTGAAGGCCATACCGATAATACCGGTCAAGCCAGCTATAACGAGTCCTTGTCACAGCGTCGTGCTGATGCCGTGATGGCGGTATTGATTGAGCGTTTTGGTATTGCTGCTGACCGCTTAAGTGCCAAAGGTTATGGTGAAGCCAATCCGATTGAGAGCAATGATACCGCCGCTGGCCGTGCTGCCAACCGTCGCGTGGTTGCGGTGATGAAAGCGGAAGTTGAAGAGTAGGCAATAGTGATTGCCAGATAATTAAAAAGGGTTTTTACCGCAGGGTAAAAACCCTTTTTTTATAGATTATTAGCTCGAGGACCAAGCCTTGAAAAAATTAAATAACGAAGCAGAGTTAGTTAAAGAAGCGATTAGGGTAGGGGATGTCTACGCCCAAAAACGCGGGGTAGGTAAGTTTGAAGGAACCGATTCCTCCCACGATAAAATCGCCTATATTTATCGCTTATTGGTACATGATAAATTAATTCAGCCCCTGGCCAAGGGCGAAGACAAAGAACCGGCAATGAAGCATAAACTCGCGCTTTGGATTCACCGGCAGTTACCGGAAGACCATCCGTTAAAAAAGTAGCCGGCTAATCGCTTTAGTCGCGCTTGCCCATATGTTGAAAGCGATAAATAATTAAAAACAGTTGTGCGGTCAGGGCAATGATAAAGCCGCTGCCGCTAATGAGCAGCCCCAGCAGGGCGTAGCCTTCCTGTGCTATGGATGGCTCCATCAATTTGTCCGCCGATTGGATAAAGCCAATACCAATAAAAAACAATAGCGCCCCCAAGGCATAAAGCCTTAAGGTCTTACGTTGATTATTGATCAGTGCCTGCAAGGTTTTGCGCATAAAAAAACTCGTTATAACGGCGTACTGATAAAGCAGTGTAGCTGAATATCAAGGGTGACCGATAACTGATCTATCTGCGTCAGTAATTGTTTACGCTCCGGTGATGCGCGCCAGTAATGCGGGGTCATGGCCAACAGATCCTGAATAGTTTTATTATCCGCAAGCTCAATTTGATGATGGACCCGGGTGTTGCTAATCGCTTTAAAGCGGTTGCTTAAGGCAGTTTGTGGATTAAAGGCTTCGTCCTTGACCTGCGGATAAATAATCTCACGTAATTCAATTAAGTGTTGCTGGCCGGTGCTGGCAATAATTAAAAGGCCCTGATCTTTTAGGCAGCGCTGGAACTCATCATCGGCAATCGGTGAAAACAGGCTGAACAGTATATCAGCGCTGTGGTCGGCGACAGGAATGGCTTGGCTTTTTGCAACAAACCATTGAATCGCCTTATGCTGCCTTGCCGCCGCCAATACCGCATATTTAGAAATATCGACACCAATAATGGCAGGGGCTATCTGCTGGTTGCTTAGTGCCTGGTGGGCCTTCTGGGTGTAATAGCCTTCACCACAGCCAGCATCAATGATATGGGCGGTTTGCAGCTTATGCTGTATTGCGTAATCCACTATACACTCGCATAAAGCATCAGCAACGGTGTGATAGAGCCCTTTGTCTAAAAACCGCTGCCGTGAAGCCACCATCTCAGCATCATCCCCCGGTGAGCGGGATTTTTTATTCTGTACTGGCAGTAAATGGGTATAGCCTTGTTTGGCCTGATCAAAGCTATGGTTATTGTCACAATGCCAGCGCTTTTGTTCCTGTGTTAGAGGCAGTTGGCAGAGCGGACAAATAATGTGCATCACGCGAGCAGGTTAACCATGATGTTTTCATACATGGTCGACAGGGTATCCAAATCAGCCGCAGCTACCGCTTCATCAACTTTATGGATGGTGGCATTCACCGGGCCCAGTTCAACCAACTGGCTACCGGTAGGCGCAATAAAACGGCCATCGGAGGTGCCGCCAGCGGTGGAGAGCTCGGTCTCTATCCCGGCGCTATCACGAATCGCTTGAATGGTGGCGTCAATCAACTCGCCTTCTGAAGTCAGGAAGGGTTGGCCACTAAGATTCCAAACAATAGTGTAGTCCAGCCCATGTTTATCCAATATTGCTTGCGTACGTTGGCGTAATACCTGTTCAGTTAGCTCAGTGGAAAAGCGGAAGTTGAAGATAATCTTTAGCTCGCCGGGGACCACATTGGTGGCACCGGTACCGCCATTGATATTGGAAATCTGGAATGAGGTTGCAGGGAAAAAGTCATTGCCGTTATCCCATTGCTCCGCTGCCAGTTCTGCCAGTGCAGGGGCAGCTTTATGGATCGGGTTATCGGCCAGATGAGGGTAGGCCACATGACCTTGAATACCGTTGACCGTGAGCTCGCAGCCCAGCGAACCCCGGCGGCCATTTTTAATCACATCACCAACCTTGGTGGTTGAGGAGGGCTCACCCACCACACACCAGGTGATTTTCTCGTTCTGCTGTTCCAGCCATTCCATCACCTTAACGGTGCCATTGATGGCAATACCTTCTTCATCACTGGTAATCAGGAAAGCGATACGTCCTTTATGGTTGGGGTGTGCGCTCACAAAGCGCTCACAGGCCGTTACCATGGCCGCCAAACTGCCTTTCATATCCGCGGCACCGCGGCCATAGAGCATGCCATCTTCAATCACCGGCTCGAAGGGGGGTGCTGCCATTGCTCTGCAGGCCCGGTAGGTACCACATCTGTATGACCGGCAAAGCATAGTATAGGCCCCTCATCACCATGCACCGCCCAGAAATTATCCACATCCCCAAAGCGCAGCGTTTGTGCTGTAAAGCCTGCCGCCGCGAGGCGTTCTATCATCAAAGGCTGGCAGCCCTCATCCTCTGGGGTTACGGAGGCCCGGGATATTAAGTCAAAGGTGAGTTCCAGTGTTGGGGATAGCGCTGTCATAAGGGGCCTGAGTGTGGTGGTTATTGGGGACTATTCTATCAGGGGGCGGGGGTGTCGGAAATGATTTATTCCGCCCGATATATGCCTGCTTATTAGCCAGATACCTAACAGGGTTTTATAGGTGAAAAATCCCGCTCTATTCTGGCGATTAGGGATAAAACTTCTATACTAAAATATTCATAAAAAGCGTCTACTCAGGTAGGTGAAGCGGAGTATTACCCATGTTTGATGAGTCAGAATATATCCTGATAAAAACAGATCAGCAGTTAACTATTTCCTATACCAACCAAACCTTCCAGCAATTAATAAACACTCCTGAAGAGCAATTGATTGGCGAAAATTTTGAACATGTATGGCGCCCTGATATCCCGGCGAGCATACAGCGTTTTAGCAGCCAGCAACTGAAAAAATTAGGTTTTTATAACGGTTATGCCAGCTACCCATTGGCGGCCAATACGAAAAGCCGGGAGTGGATTTTCTTTGATTTTGGTAAGCGCTATAGCACCGACGGTACCTGGTTGGGTTATGAATATATCGGCTATTGCCCTTCGGTGCAGGGGATAGATCACTTTGATCGTTTGTTTGCCGAGCTCGCCGAGTTAGAAGACGGCAGCTCTGATGGGCTCGAAAAAGCCCAGCAGCACCTACATAACAATATTGAGTCAACGGGGATGGGCTATGAAGAGCTTGTATGCATTTTGCAAGACTTATGATGAAAAGTTTATTGCGGTATTACTATTCCTAAGCATTGCTTATATTTTTTTCCGCCTTGGCTTCGATATTATATTTATCGCACTATTGATTCCTTTTCTTGGTTTTCGTTGGGTGCGTTACCTCCGGCAGCAGGATGAAGCAATTTTACGTGCGCGTATTGCCGAGCAGATTGAAAAAATGGCCAATGGAGATTTGGATTCCCGCCTGGTTTTGCCAGAGGGCAGTGAGAGCCAGCGTCTGGTAGTTGAAAGCCTCAATAAAGCTCTGGATCAAATTGAATTAACCATGAAAGAAATTGGTAAAGTGTTAGTCAGTGCCGCGTCAGGGAAATCCTATCGCAAAGTTTTTCCATCACTGATGCCCGGTAACTTTGGTCGTATGTTAGGGCGGGTTAATGCCAATGCCGGTACCGTGTCTGAAAGTATGCAGCGGCAAAAGAAAGATAGCGTTAGCTCACAGTTGGGTGATCTGCGCGCCGATAAAATGTTATCTCTGATGAAGGGCAATCAAAACGATTTACGTTTTGTGACCGGTGAATTAGAAACAACCGAAACCGATACCCAGCGCGTGGTCAGTGTTTCTGCCGGTGGCGTAAAAAGCGCCGGTGATATTGTTACTACTATGGGGTCATTAAGTGACACACTGGATAAAATGACCTCGGCATCATCGGTGTTGGATAATCATACCTCGGCCATTAATGAGATGGTGGCTGCCATCGGTAGCGTGGCGGACCAAACCAATCTATTGGCACTCAATGCGGCGATTGAGGCAGCTCGTGCCGGTGAGCATGGCCGCGGTTTTGCCGTGGTAGCAGACGAAGTCAGAAATCTGGCAGAAACCACCAAGAAAACCACTGAGCAGATTGCCAATATGGTGGCTGGTATTGTGGATAGCGCCAAGGATGTGGTCGAAGGCACCGCCGAGATGAGCGATGCTACGACACGTTTCTCAGAAGTGGCCCATGAGTTTTCCAGCAACTTTGATGAGTTCTCCGGTTTATCACTGACTATTTTTGAGCGTATTAGTCAGGCACGCATGCTCAACCTGTTTAATTTATTAAAACAGGAGATGATTATTTTCTTGCAGGATGGCTACCGGGTTTTAGAGTCGGGGCCAGACAGTGAAATTGCCCTTAAATTACAGCAGCCGCTAGAGCAAACTCCCCTGGGGCAGTGGCTTTTCGGTGAAGGTAAAACAGAGTATGGCTATTTGCCGTCTTTCCAGTATTTATTTTCCCCCTATGAAAATATTTACAACCGTTATCAGGAAGTATTGAGCGTGATTAAAGACCCGGCCTGGGGCTATAAGCAGGATAAATTGGAACAGGTATTACTATTATTTACGGATATAGAAAGCTTAAGTTCCGAGTTTGTTTCAATGGTCGATAAATTGGTGGAAGAAAAACGTCAGTTTGAAAGTTCTTATAGCGATGATGCCAGTGTGGGAGGGGAGGTCGAGCTATTTTAAGTGGTACTTCACAAGCCACTATCCTTGCCATCAATGACAGGAGAGTGACTTGTGAGGTTTGGGTACTTAGTTGTTAGCGTGTAGCTCTTCGTTTAATTCAACCGACGATTTATTGGTTAAGCACTCGACGGTACCGGTAGCAGAGTTACGACGGAATAATAAATCCGATTTGCCCGCCAGATCCCGCGCTTTGACACTGTCCACTGCATTATTCTGGTCATCTAACATGCTGACTTTGGTACCGGCAGTAATATAAAGTCCCGACTCAACAGTACAGCGATCACCCAGAGGAATGCCGATACCGGCATTGGCGCCTAACAGGCATTCTTTACCGACAGAGATAATAATATTACCGCCGCCAGACAAGGTTCCCATTGTCGAGCTGCCGCCGCCCAGATCAGAACCTGAACCGACAAAAACGCCCGCAGAAATACGGCCTTCAATCATTCCCGGACCATCAGTGCCGGCATTAAAGTTAACAAAGCCTTCATGCATAATGGTGGTTCCCTCACCAATATAGGCACCCAGTCTAACCCTTGCGGTATGGGCAATACGTACACCCGATGGCACGACATAGTTAGTCATCTTGGGGAATTTATCGACGCAGTCTACGCTCAGTAGTTCGCCATTAAGGCGCGCTTGGAGCTGGGCCTGTGGCAGCTCTTCTAAATCAATAGCGCCCTGATTGGTCCAGGCGACATTGGGCAATGCACCAAATAAGCCGTTAAGGTTGATAGCGTGAGGTTTAACCAAACGGTGGGAGAGTAGTTGTAGCTTCAGGTAGCCTTCTGGAACAGAGGCTGGGTTATCATCGCTGGCCAGTACGGTGGCGACTAAGGGTCTGCTGCTATTTTTAAATGCACTGACGATAGCTGCTTGCTCGCTCTCACCGGCAGCACTTAAGGCGGATTCCAGAGTACCTAGTTGGGCTTTATCCAGCACAATTGCCTGGTTGCCGCCCTGGTAATCAAGGCTGCTGGTCACAGCGTCAGCCAGCGCTGCGCCGGGGTTAAGTACTGGTTGGGCATAATAAACCTCTAACCACTCACCTTTGGCGTTTTGGGTACCTACGCCTAATCCAATACTAAAAAGTTGTTCGCTCATGTTGCACCTGTCAATGTCAAAAAATGATTAAAAAAGATCCTGATAAATACTGGCTTTAAAGCCCACCGTAAAACTACCGTCGATATCCAGTAAAGGTCGCTTTACCAGTGTCGGGTTGTCGAGTATGGCGGCGATAGCCGTGTCCTGATCCATGCTGTTACGCTGGGCTTCGCTAAGCTGCTTCCAGCTAGTACTGCGTTTATTGACTACCGTATCCCAGCCTAGTTGGCCAATCCAGGCTTCAACTTGAGCCTGGGTAATCGGGGTAGCGCGAAAGTCATGGAATTGATAGTCGGCGTTATGGTCGTCTAGCCATTGGCGGGCTTTTTTCACGGTGTCGCAGTTTTTAATGCCGTACAGGGTGGTCACTGGATTACTCGCGTTGGTGGCTTATTTAATGGCCGGCAAGGATAGCAGATTATGGAGGCAGAGTGGAGGGGGAGACTACAATAGAAGGTACAGCCATCCGCTGGCTGCTGTGTTAATGCCTGTAGCAATAAAGTAGGTTTAGCTGGCGGCTTAAGTAATATGAAATTTCTGCTCAAAGCGGGAAATTAGCAAGATTTTCTTCACTTGGGTGCGGCAATTGATCAGGCTGATTTTTTCCGCAGCCCCTTCGAGGTGGCGCTTCATATTCAGTAGCATGCCCAGACCTGAGCTATCCATATATTCGGTGTCCCGAAAGTCAACGATATATTCTTTAGCAGTCTGGCTGCTATAGGCTTTACGAAATTCTTCCACAGCACTGAAATCAAAGGTTGAGCCTAAGGTAATGGTGGCGATCTTGTCATCGGTTACGGCATGAATGGTCATAATATCTCGTTTTCAAATAAGTGGTGATGCAATACCTGTTAAGTGGCCAGAGGTATTCATCCTAGAACAGTTCAATTTCCCCTTCTTCCATAGAGCTCTGTTCGACTTTTTTCTCCAACTTTTGGTCCGTAAAGTTGATCCGTAAATGGGTTAGGGTATCGCTTATATTATCGAGTTGCTCCGCCAGTTCAGCATCGTCGGGGATATCCATGGTGACATTGGCAATCTCGTTAATATGTTCAATACGCTCTTCAGCATGGGTTGCCAGCTGAGTAATAATATCTTCAAATTGCAGTGCCCGAATGGCGTTATTAATTTCCTGATTGATCGCTTCTGAGGCGCTGGACACATCCTCCATCACATACTTGGTTTCGTGACTCTGCTGGTTAAACTCTTCCAGCATGATATCAATATTGGCCTTACCCTCAATCGCTGTATTCATATCCAGGCTGGCAATTTCGCCCACCACATTATTAACTTCCGCCATACGGGTTTTGGCCTGCTCAATATTGATGCGAATCTGTTCGTTCAGGCTGGAAGAGGCCACAGACAGTGCCCTGACTTCATCCGCTACCACCGCAAAGCCTCTGCCCACTTCCCCGGCACGAGCGGCTTCAATGGCTGCGTTTAGGGCTAACAGATTGGTTTGGTCCGCCAGCTTTTGCACATCGTCTAACATATGGAACATACCTTCCATATGCTGGGTCATATCTTCAATATGGTGAATTGCGCCGACACTTTTATCACTGACCACCACCATAATCTCTACATAGTGCTGGAGAATATTATCGGTCTTGGCAATAAACTCTTCCACGGGTGTGGTATCCGGAGTGGGTTCGTCTCCCTGCCTGCCGGTGGCGCGGTCGATCAACTCCATCGACATCCTGGTTTGTTCCTGGGTATTGCTAACCACATTGTTAAAACTGCTTTGCAGTACCAGAATGGAGTCACCGACCAGTTCTTTAATGCGGGTTAGGTGCTCACTAATATGGCCGGATTCTTCGGCCAGAATATCATGCAGTTGATTGCCTACATGACGGGCCTGGCTGGACAATGGTGAGCTTTCAGTTTCGACTGGGGCGGGAGTGCTGTTGGCCCGGGATGTGACCCATGGCCAGCTGCAAAGGCCTGCCAGAGCTGCCACCAGATTGATGGGTGTTGACATATCGACCCCAATAATGACCAGCGCAATAATACTAGCGGCTACTGCGATGCCATACTGCTTGATAAAGGGCTTGATCATTATGGGTTCCGTTTAAATTAACTCTCTAAAGTATAGGAGAGGTCTCAGTAATATCTTTATTTGTAACAGCTATTTACTAAAAACTGGCCGATTTTTTCCAGCGGCAGTATTTCAGCGGCGGCGTCTCTTTCTACCGCGGCTCTGGGCATACCCCACACCACACAACTGTTTTCATCCTGAGCAATGGTCAGGCTGCCGTTATCCCGCATATTTTTCATACCGCTGGCACCATCGATGCCCATGCCGGTCAGCAAAATGGCGACATTGTTATTGCTGCAATGTTGAGCCAGAGAATTAAATAACACATCCACTGAGGGTTTGTGCCGATTTACCGGGTCCGAGTCCTCTACACCGGCGAAGTATTGCCCCTGCTTTTCACTGATGACCATATGCTGATCGCCATTGGCAAGATAGGCATGGCCAGCGGTCAGCGGTAGACGTTGCTCAGTTAACTCTCTGACGCTAATGCCCGTGGTCTTGTTCAGGCGCTCGGCAAAGGATTTGGTAAACCCCGGTGGCATATGCTGCACAATGACAATCGGTGGCATATCGGTAGGCATGGACATCAAGACTTGTTTGATCGCTTCGGTGCCGCCGGTCGAAGCGCCAATGGCGATCAGCTCGATTTTTTGATTGCGCTGTTGTCCTGCTTTAACGGCGACAGTGCTGGAAAATTGCTCGCGATTAAAGATCCGTTCCAGTGCCTGTACATTGGCTTTGGCTGCCAGTTTTATTTTGGCATTAATCTCTTTACTTAGGGTGGGTAGAGCTTCATTAACTTTAACCTTGGGTTTGGCAATATAATCAATCGCACCCAGCTCCAGTGCCTGTAGGGTAATATCAGCGCCTTTTTCAGTCAGCGTTGAGATCATTATTACCGGCATAGGTTTAAGGCGCATTAAATTGCTTAAAAAAGTAATGCCGTCCATACGGGGCATCTCGACATCCAGAGTCAGCACATCCGGGTTGAGTTGTTTGATTTTTTCCCGCGCGTCAAACGGATCAGTCGCTGTGCCGATCACTTCAATACGCTCATCACTGGAGAGAATTTCTTCCAGCAAATGACGGATTAATTGTGAGTCATCAACAATGAGGACTTTGATTTTTTTGCTCATACGACTTCGTTGCAACGCTGCATAAAAAATTTAAAATAATTCGATATCGCCATCGACCGAGTCGTGTGCGATATGGTCTTTATATTGTTCTTCTCGGCTAAAGATGGTTTCGTTATGAATTGGCGTAATACGCTTCATAAAGGCCTTGCCGTTTGTCGGGTCAAAAAATACCTTACGCGGATAATCTCGGGATAAATCCTGAGCGAGTATAGGGATTTTTTCAATCTGTAAATAATCGAGTACAAAGGCACTATTTTTCTCACCGACGTCGCTCATATTAGCAATAATTTTACCGCCGCCAAAAACTTTTGCCTTTAAATTATGACGTTCGCCGCCGTTTTTTAATATTTCATTAATCAGGTGTTCCATCGCATAATTACCGTAGCGGGTGGCGTCGCTGGTGGCATTGCCCCAGGTTACCGCGTGGCTCTCTTTTACGGTGATTGGCAGCATAAAATGGTTCATCCCGCCAATAGCGTTAACTTCATCCCAGATGCAGGCGGAAACACAGGAGCCCAAGACCGTGGTGATGCCTTTATCTTCACGGCTGACATAAAACTCCCCTGGCAAAATTTTTGCCACATACATTTTACGGTGCTTGTCCCAGTAGCGATTAACATGCTCAAAGCCCCGTAGGCAACGAGGTTTTCTGGGTTTGTTGGCTGCATTAACTGTCATTGCTTAAACTGCCAGACAGAGGGTCAATCTTTTGAAAAATAGTTTTACCCATAGCGGTAAATTTTTCCTGCATTTCACCCAGCCCTTCACTGTGCCCAATAATCAAATAACCGCCGGGCTTAAGCATATCGTAGTAGTGCTGGAATAAGCTTTGCTGGGTGGGCTTATCAAAATAAATCACCACGTTGCGGCAAAAAATAATATCGAAGGGGCCTTTCATTGGCCAGGGTTCCAGTAGGTTAAGCTGTTTAAAAGTGATTAATTCCCCCAGTTCTGTCGCGGTTTTCACCCTGCCGTTTTGCGGGTTTTTCTTAAACCAGCGCTTAATCATTTTTGTATCCAGGCCATCAATACGTTCGGCTTTATAGATCCCTGCTTTACCGGTGGCCACTACGTCACTGTCCAGGTCGGTAGCAAGAATTTTGGCATCCCAGCTATTAAGCCGGTTGCCCATCGCCTCTTTTAGGGTGATAGCAATGCTATAGGGCTCTTCTCCGGTTGAGCAGCCGGCCGACCAGATGCGCAGGCGGCGCTGTTGGCTTTGAGCCAGTAGCTCCGGAAGTACCGTGCTTTTTAAAAACTCGAAATGATGGTTCTCCCGAAAAAAACTGGTCAGGTTGGTGGTAATCGCATTGATAAATTTAGGCGACTCTTCAGGGTTGCTATTTAAAAAGTTTAAATACTCTTTAAATGATGGCAGCCTGGTTTCCCGGGTGCGGCGCATAAGACGGCGATACACCATTTCACGCTTGCGTTCGTCGAGTACAATCCCCGTGGCGTCATAAACAAACTTACAGATATACCGGAAGTCTTTATCGCTTAGGGTGTGCTCATCTCTTCGGCTTTGATCTCCCGCTCGACTCAAAATTCTTCCCATTCATCATCTTGCGATGAGACCGCTTTTAGCCGTGCTGGCGAGGCTGCCTTGCGGGTTGGGGACCCGGCACGTTGGGTTGGGCTAACGATAGGGCCTCGGCCCTGATCGCCAATTTTAAAGAAGTCGACCTGCTCCAATAGCCCCTGAGCCTGATCTTCCATGGCTTTACTGGAGGCGCTGGCTTCTTCCACCAGTGCCGCATTTTGCTGGGTCATTTCATCCATCTGTGCCACGGCGGAGCTGACTTCGTTAATACCGGCAGCCTGTTCTCTGCTGGCACTGTCGATATCGGAAATCATATTGACCACTTCCTGTACCGCGCCGACTAACTCTGTAAAGGTTTGGCCGGTTTCATCAACCAGTTTGGTTCCTTTGCCAACGGCATCGACACTGTCGTTGATCAGGCCTTTAATTTCTTTCGCTGCTGCGGCGCTGCGCTGGGCAAGGTTTCTTACTTCGGCGGCCACTACCGCAAAGCCCCGACCCTGCTCACCGGCTCGAGCGGCTTCTACCGCGGCGTTTAGTGCCAGCAAGTTGGTTTGGAAAGCGATTTCATCGATAACGCCGATAATATCTGCAATTTTCTTACTGGAGCTATTAATTTCTTCCATCGCTTCAACGGCACTGCTAACCACTTCGCCGCCACTGCTGGCTTTATCCATGGCACTGCTGGATAGTTTGGAGGCTTCGGAAGCATTCTCGGCATTTTGCTGCACCGTGGTGGTTAACTCTTCCATGGCGGAGGCCGTTTCTTCGAGGTTGGAGGCCTGTGTTTCGGTCCGTTGGCTAAGGTCGTTATTGCCCTGGGCGATTTCCCTGGCGGCGCTAAAGACATTGGTCGAGGCGTTGCGTATTTCTTCTACCATATCCCTCAGGTTAGTGATGGAGGAGTTAACACCATTGGCCAGAGCTAAAAATTCTCCGCCGTACTCACCATCCATACTGCGGCTAAGGTCACCTTCGGATAGGGCCTGGGTAACATCAATCGCAGAAGCCAGTGGCTCAACAATATTATCGATCAGGCTGTTAATACCATCGCCTAGTCCTGCCATAAAACCCTGGTAGTTGCTGGTGTCGATACGGTTATCCAATTCGCCGCGAATAGCGCCGGAAATCAAACCTTCAATTTGGCGTTGGGCATCTTTTTCTTCCGTGGTATCGATCCACTGGACACCGGAGCCAAGGTGGTTGCCCTCTTCATCGGTTAGGGCGATAGCGGTGAGATTAAATTCTAATTCGGCGACGGCAATATCTGCGCTATAAGGCATATTGGCGGGGTTGCCCAACAGGTTTTGCTGGTGTGCCGGGTTTTTATGGAAGATATCAAAGTTGGAGCCGACCACAGTATCCACACTGAACGAAGGCAGGGCGGTACGCAGTTGGGCTTCACGGCGTCTTAACATGGCGGTAACCGCCGGGTTCATATAAACAATATTACCCTGGGTATCAGCCATCATTACGTTGGTGGTCATCCCCTCAACCGCAGAGCTTAAACGTCCGACTTCAATTTGGTTGGCGCGCTCGGCGGTCATATCCTGCCATTCCAGTGCACAGCCAATATGGTTACCATCAAGATCAACAATACCGGTAATATTTAATTGAATGGTCAGGTGTTCTATTTTGATATCTGCCTGCCAGGGCAGGTTGTTAATGTCCCCCAGAATTTTCCGCTGGTGCGCCGGGTTAGTATGGAAGCCATCAATACAGGCCCCCATCAAAAACTCTTCGCTAGCTTTAAAACCAGGCCAGCGCGTCGCAAAGGTGGCTTCATGGGTTTTTAGCAACGTCATGGTGGACTCATTGAAATACGTAATATTGAGGTCGCGGTCAATCATCATGGAGGCGGTACCGGATTGATCGATGGCGCCTTGTAGCTGGGCGGCTTTGTTCGCTTCAGCTCGGGCGGCGGTGACATCCTGCCATTCCAGTGCGGCGCCGATATGGTTGCCCTGCAGATCGACAATACCGGTGATATTAAGTTGGATCGTTAGATGTTCAATCTGGATATCCGCCTGCCAGGGCAGGTTATTAATATCATCTAAAATTCTACGCTGGTGTGAGGGGTCGGTATGAAAGCCGTCAATACAGGCTCCCATCAGAAATTCCTCAGTAGCTCTAAAGTCTGGCCAGCGTTTTATAAAGGTTTCTTCGTGGGTCTTTAGCAGCTCCAGTGTGGAGGCGTTGTAGTAGGTAATATTCAGGTCGCGGTCGATCATCATTGAAGCGGTGCCAGACTGGTCGATAGCGCCTTGCAGTTGTGCGGCTTTATTTGCCTGCGCTCTGGCCTCGGTGACATCCTGCCATTCCAGTGAGTTACCAATGTAGTTACCGGCGCTATCCATAATGCCAGTCACATTTAACTCAAAGGTAAGGTGCTCAATTTGAATATCGGCAATCCATGGTAAATTGTTGGGGTCGTCCAAAATGCGGCGCTGGTGGGCAGGGTCTTTATGGAAACCATCAATACAGGCCCCGATAATCGCATCGGCATCGGCGACAAAGCCCGGGTATTTCTTTTGGAAGGTCGCTTCATGGGTTTTTAGTAACTCCATGGTGGCGTTGTTGGCGTAGGTGATATTTAAATCTCGATCAATCATCACGCTGGCAGTGCCAGATTGTTCAATGGCACCCTGGAAGAAAGCTGAATTGTCGGTATGTGTGTTCATGTTGCTACCCCTGGCATTGCTTGAATTGGATGAGTTTGAATCGTTGGCGGCGGCTTGCATGGTATCGGCAAGTACACCGTAAACGGTGGTCCAGGCTTGTTTGACGGAGTCGTCAAAATAACTGCCAAGGCCTGCATCTAAGGTGTGCAGCAGGGCTGCACCCACGGTGTCGTAATGGCTGTCTTTAACGCCATAGCCACCATGTCGGACACCGAGTTTTTGTACAATGGGAACGAGTTTTTCCAGGTTATCTAATAGGCCAACAGCGGCGCCTATCATTTCCATTAACCTGGCGCCTTGCTCCTGCATATCGCCGTCGTTAAAAAGAGGTTTTATTGTTGGGTCCATTTCAAACAAGGTGGTGTAGAAGATATCCGCCGCTTGCTCTGCAATCGGCTCTACTTTTTCCCAACTTTCCTGTACCAGTTCTATCTGTTCGGGGTTCATAAGTCCATTCCATATCGGTGATTATGAGGTGCTGTTTTAAAGCGTTATCGTCACATAATTACGATGCTGCTTTACTAATACTGTTGTTAATGGTGTATAACTGCTCAACATCCAATAACTTATCGGAGTCCAGCAGGATAATAAGTTTTTCTTCGATGGCGGCCATGCCTTTAATAAAGCGGCTATCAATATGGCTGCCAAAATCCGGTGCTTTGCGAATATCTTTTTCGCTGACTTTGTAGACATCGGATACTGCGTCCACCACGATGCCGACGACGACCTGTTCGTTGTTGATCACAGCACGTAAAATAATGACCACGGTAGTGGCGTTATAATCGATAGCCTGTTTATCAAAGCGCTCACGTAAATCGACAATAGGAACAATGACGCCGCGTAGATTCACCACGCCTTTCAGGTAGTCGGGTGTGTTGGGGATTTCGGTGACCGGTGACCAGACTTTTAATTCCTGGACACAAAGAATATCCACACCAAATTCTTCGCCATCGAGAATAAATGTCAGGTACTCTTGCTCAATTTCATTCATTGTTTTCGTTTTCCAAACGCTGTAAGGCTTCGGTGCTTAAGATGGTGACGACATCGTTACCAACATTGACAATACCTTCTACATAATCGGGGCTAACATTGGCCTGGAACAGGGGCGCTTTTTTAATTTCATCGTCTTCTGCATTGAGTACATCAGACACCGCATCTACCACATAGCCCATGGTGCGGCTGCCTTGCTCGTCGTCCAAAGCTAAAACGATGACTACGGTGGTGGGGTTGTAACTGGCTTCGCCAACCTGAAAGCGCACCCGCAAATCAATAATGGGTACGATTAAGCCGCGCAGATTAACCACGCCTTTAACATAGCTCGGTGAATTGGGGATTAAGGTGGGTTTATCCCAGCCCCTGATTTCCCGCACGCAGAGAATATCGACACCATAATGTTCCTGACCCAGAGTAAAGGTGAGGTACTGGTTACCGCTGGCAATAAAATCGATACCTTCCAGAGAAACTTCGGTTTCAGCGGCGACAGCAATAGAATCAATATCAATGGTCACAGTATTCTCCTCAGGCTGCTCTGCCGTGGTTATTCTGGGCGCGCCTTGAGGCTCCTTGGATCAGCCCCGGTATATCCAAAATCATGGAGACTGAGCCGTCCCCGAGGATAGTCGCCCCGGAGATACCTTCTACACGTTGGTAGTTACTTTCTAAGCTCTTAATCACTACCTGCTGTTGGGCCAGTAAATCGTCAACCAATAGGCCAATTTTATTGCCGCCGTCTTCAACTACCACCAGTAGCGCATCCGCCAGTTCTGTATTGTCAGCTTCAAGTCCAAATTCCTGGTAGATGGGTATTACCGGTACGTTATCTTCTCGCAGGCGATAGAGCACCATGCCCCCTGAAACTTCATTGACCTGCTCGCTTTTAATTTGTAGGGATTCGACAATGGAAATCAGTGGAATAATATAAGTCTCGGTGCCTACACGAACCAGTTGGCCGTCGAGTATGGCCAGAGTTAATGGCAGATGAACCCGGAAGGTGGAGCCTTTGCCAATCTCCGATTCCACTTCAATACGACCGCCCAAATCCTGAATATTTCTACGCACCACATCCATGCCGACACCGCGGCCTGAAATGTCACTGACTACCTCAGCGGTTGAAAAACCGGCTTCAAAAATCAGGCTGAAAATATCTTCTTTGGATAATTGTTCGCTGGGATCGACTACGCCTTTTTCAATCGCTTTGGCGAGGATTTTTTCCGGATTAAGGCCGCGACCATCGTCGCTGATCTCAATCACAATCGAGCCACCTTTGTGAAAGGCGTTCAGGTGAATACTGCCTTCGGAATGTTTCCCCTGAGCCTGACGCTCTTCGGCGGGTTCGATACCATGGTCAATGGCGTTGCGGACCAAATGCACCAGCGGGTCGCCAATCTGCTCCATTACGGTTTTATCCAGCTCGGTTTGCTCACCGCTGAGTTTAAGTTCTACTTGCTTACCGGTTTTTGCGGCCAGATCACGAATCATTCTTGGAAAGCGGTTAAAGGCAAAGCTGATTGGCAGCATGCGAATCCGCATCACGCTTTCTTGTAACTCTTTGGTATTTTGCAGTAGTTGTTCCAGACCATTTGAGAGGCGGTCCAGTTTTTCCATTTCAAAATTATTGCCCAGCTCCGAGAGCATCGATTGGGTAATCACCAGTTCACCGACCAGATTGATAAGGCTATCGACTTTATCGATACCAACCCGGATTGACGAGCTGGCGGCGGGCGCGGGTGGCGCAGCTTTACTGGTCTTGGCTTCAGCTTCGATATCAGTGCTGTTGTCTGCGGTGATTACAGGCTGTTGAACTTCGGGGCTAGCTTGTGGCTCCGATACTGGGTCAGGTTTCACTGCTGCGGGCGTTTCAGCTGCGGCGGGTGCAGCGCCAGACAGTTGAGTAATGGTTAGTTTGCATTCATCCAGCACCCAGTCAAATACCTCTAAAATATCGTCTTTGCTGGCACCGGACTCTAGTGTCAGTGTCCACTTGATAAAGCACTCGTCGGGAGTTATTTCTTCAAACGCAGGCAGGGTAGAGGTATCGGCAACGGCAGTCAGAGTGCCTAGTGAGGCCAGTTCACGAAAAATACGGGAGGGCTCATTACCGGTTAATAGGATTTGTGGCTCTGGAATAAATTCTATCTGCCAGTGACTGTCAGCGGCGGGTTCAGGGGGGCTTGGCTAGCGGGTTCAGCCTCGTTATTGCCGCCGCTTAATAGATTGTCGATAGAGTTAGCGAGGATATCTCCGTGGTCATTACTAGCAGTAGTGGTTGTGACTTCAGCGGCGGGTTCCGGCACGGGGGCAGCAGCGGTTGGTGTAATACCCAGTAATCTTTCAAAGTGCTGTACCAGAGGTTTCGAATCGGCATTATCAATGCTTTGTCCGGCCTGCAGGGCGGAAATCATATTGCGCAGGCAATCACAGGATTGCAGCAATAGTTCAATAATTTCGGGGGTTAATTCGCGCTTATTATCCCGCACCTCATCCAGCAGGGTTTCCGCAACATGGGTAAATTCAGTTATCGCGTCAAAACCGAAGGTGCCGCTGCCACCCTTGATAGAGTGTGCTGCACGAAAAATTGTATTAATAGCCTCAGAGTCTGCACCGCTAGAGTCAATGCTCAGCAGTGTTTGCTCCATGCCGTCCAGTCCTTCCAGGCTTTCTTCAAAAAAAACCTGATGGAATTGCTCCAAATCTATAGCCATTGCCTGCCTTTATCGGTGCTTACAACATATTGAAAGAACAGCTTACCCTCAACCGCGAGGTTGATGAGGCTTGCCAGTGGCCGTTTTTAGTAGGCTGTGGTCTTTAGCCCAATACGCGGTCCACCGTTGCCAGTAGTTTCTCGGGGTTAAACGGCTTTACTAGCCACCCTGTTGCTCCTGCCTGTTTCCCTTCTGCCTTTTTTTCCGCCGATGACTCCGTAGTTAGCAGTAACATCGGAGTGTATTTGTAGTTCGGCAGAGTTCTTAAATTCTTAATTAAATCAATACCATTCATTACTGGCATATTGAGGTCGGTGATAACTGCGTCGTAGCTGCCACTTTTGGCTTTGGTCAGTGCATTTTGGCCATTGTCAGCATCGGCGACCTGGTGGCCGGATGATTGCAGGGTTGCAGAGACCATATTGCGCATCGATGCTGAGTCATCAACGATTAAAATATTTGCCATTGTTTGAAAAGCTCCATTAGCGTTTTAGCGTAGTCGGTTAAATAATTACGTGTTTTCTAGCATCAGAGCCTGGCTTAAGCCTAGCTGCTGTGCTGTGGTTAATAGGGTGTCGCTGGGCTTTTTCCAGATTAGGTGGCCACCTCTGCGGGTGACTTCTATGGCGAGAGCCGCTAGTAGTTGCAACCCGGCGGTATCCGCCTTGCTGACTTTGTCGGCTTTAAGTTCTATAACAGCTGATTTTTGCAGGGATTTTTGCAGCCGCTGATGCATGCTATTGGCATGGGCGATATCAAGGTTTTCACCGCATGAGAAGCTGGTACGGTTCGTCATATAAATCCTTTACATTACCTAAATCAGGGCCGGTACAACACAATCACTTAGTCGGCTTCAGTAAATATAGTCTACTTTAATACGCTAGTTCAAAAATGTCGGCCGGGCAATCAAATACTTTAGTCTTTTGGTGGGCTATTATTATTAGCGGAGGTCCGCATACCGTCTTTTTAGCCAGATTTTAAGTATTGGCCAAATCTGGAAAATGAGTATAAGTACATACACTTACATAAGGTAGAAAAGTGATATTTAAGGCTTTTTGACTTTTTTAGGGTGTTTGCGGTTGGGGTAGCAGGTGGTGCAAATCTCGCAGACAGTGCCATCACAGCCTCGGGCGCTGCAATATTCACGGCCATAATAAATGATTTGCAGATGCAGGGCATTCCAGCTCTCGATAGGGAATAGGCGCTTTAAGTCTTTTTCGGTCTGGGTGACATTTTTGCCATTGGTCAGGCCCCAGCGCTGGGCCAGGCGGTGGATATGGGTATCAACCGGAAAAGCTGGCACTCCAAAGGCCTGTGACATCACCACACTGGCGGTCTTATGACCTACACCGGGCAGTTCTTCCAGTGCGTCCATATCCTGCGGGACTTCACCGTCATAGCGTTCTACCAGCATGCCCGATAGAATTTTTATGGCTTTGGATTTTTGCGGTGACAGACCGCAGGGACGAATAATGGCTTTGATCGCCTCGACAGTTTGCTCAGCCATATCGAAGGGGTTGTCGGCTAGCTCAAATAGCGCAGGAGTGACCTGGTTAACCCGCTCGTCAGTGCACTGGGCTGATAGTAATACGGCAACCAGCAGCGTGTAGGGGTCTTTATGGTCCAGCGGGATAGGCTGCGTAGGGTAAAGTGTTTGCAGCTTTTGCTGGATATATTCAACCCGTTGTTGTTTTAACATGGATCAGCGTTATCCCTGTTGTAAAGTGTTTACAAATTCCTTAATCCGCTGTGCTGCGCTAATACACTCTTCCAGCGGTGCTACCAAGGCCATTCTGACACGATTTTCCCCGGGGTTTAAGCCGTCAACAGTTCTGCCGATATAGCGGCCCGGCAGCACCGTAATATGCTGTTGGGCAAATAACTGCTGGGCAAAATCCGTGTCGCTAATCGGAGTTTTGGCCCAGAGATAAAAACCAGCATCGGGTTTTGATACCTCTAAGTCGTCACCGAGTATCTCTAATACCGCATCAAACTTGGCGCGGTACTGGTCGCGGTTAAGTTTGACATGGGCTTCGTCAGACCAGGCGGCAATACTGGCCAGTTGGTGCTGAATGGGCATGGCGCAGCCGTGGTAAGTGCGGTAAAGCAAAAAGGGCTTAAGGATATCCGCATCCCCGGCAATAAAACCGGAACGAAGGCCTGGCAGGTTAGAGCGTTTCGACAAGCTATGAAATACCACGCAACGGCTATAGTCGTCCCGACCTATCTCACTACAAGCCTGCAGCAAACCGGTAGGAGGGTGCTGTTCATCAAAATAGAGTTCGGAGTAACACTCGTCACTGGCAATAATAAAATCATGTTTATCGGCAAGCGCGATTAATTGGTGCAGGGTTTTGCTGTCGAACACAGCACCGGTTGGGTTGCCCGGTGAGCAGAGAAATAATAATTGGCAACGTTGCCAAATCTCATCACTGACTGCGTCAAAGTCAGGAATAAAGTTATGCTCTTCCAGACAGGGTAAAAAGTGTGGTTCTGCACCGGCTAAAAACGCCGCCCCTTCATAAATCTGATAAAACGGATTGGGGGTGACAATCAATGGGTTGTCACCTGTGGTTCTATCTATAGCTGCCTGGGCAAAAGAAAAAATCGCTTCACGGGTGCCGTTGACGGGAATGACATGACGCTGCGGGTCAATACTGCCTGTCGTTAAATTAAAACGGCGCGTTAACCACTGGCCAATGGTGGCGTTTAATTCTGGCAGCCCTTTAGTGGTAGGGTAATTGGCCAGTTTGTCCATATTGTCATTCAGGCTTTGCTTAACAAAGCTCGGTGACTCGTGTTTGGGTTCGCCAATAGATAAGGCAATATGCGGCAAGTTTTCTGGTGGTGTTACCGCAGCTTTTAAAGCGTTGAGTTTTTCAAAAGGGTAAGGCTGTAAGCGGTTTAAATCCGGGTTCATATTCAGTTCTTTTCTCTAATAATTAAGCGGCAGCTTTTTCATCCAGCTCTTTACAAATGGCGGCTTGAATTGCCGTGCATAATTCCGGGTCTTCAATCGGTTGTTGATGTTGGTCAGTAATAAAAAATACATCTTCTACCCGCTCACCCAGTGTGGCAATTTTTGCGTTTTGCAGTTGTATATTGTAGTCAAAAAATATTTTACCGATACGGGCCAGTAGGCCGGGGCGGTCCGGCGTCATGACTTCCAGTATGCTGTGGGTGCCCGATGGGTCGGTGACTAAAGTGGTCTGTGTAGGCACAGAAAATAATCGCATTTTTCGCGGCGTGCGGCGTTGCATAAAATCGATATAGTCTGTGGTTTGTTTAATATGCTCGGTTAGGAAATTTTTGATTTGCTCAGTTCTTTCCGGGTTGTCACCGATAGGTTGGCCGTTATTGTCCAGTACATAAAATGTATCCAGGGTGAAGCCGGTGCCTGAATTGTAGATACGGGCATCCTGAATATTTAAATCCAGCTGCTCAAGGCCAGAGGCGACCAGGGCAAATAAAGTGTCCTGGTGGCGGGCGTGAATAAAAATTTGTGTTGCCCCTTCAAAATCCAGATCGCTGGTTTCTTTCAGTAATACGAAGGGGTTCTCAGTATCATCGTGTTGGCTAATCGCTTCGGTATGCCAGACGATATCATCGACTTTTTCCCGTAAGAAATAGTCTTCTCCGGTTTTTGCCCAGACTTCATGGATCTCTTCTTCGGTAAAACCTAAGTCTTCCAATTGGTCGATGGCGGCGGTTTGTGTATCTCGAATCCAGTCGGCTTTATCGATGGGGTTTTCTAAACCGCGGCGCAATGCGCGTTTGGTTTCCGCATAAAGTTGGCGCAATAAAGAGGCGCGCCAGCTATTCCAAAGATTGGGGTTGGTGGCATTGATATCAGCCACAGTTAGGGCATAGATATAGTCCAAATGGGTTTGGTCGCCAACGACTTGCGCAAATTCCGCAATCACATCTGGGTCAGTAATATCTTTTCTTTGGGCAACGGATGACATCAATAGGTGGTGCTCAACTAACCAGCAGACCAGGTTGGCATCGTGCTTACCCAGCTCATGGCGCTCACAAAAATTCCGTGCGTCTACAATTCCCAGAGTGGAATGATCACCGCCACGCCCTTTAGCAATGTCATGATATAAGCCAGAGATATAGAGTAATTCAATTTTTGGCAGGCGTTTAACTACACGTGCAGCTACGGGGTATTTCTTTTTGGATTCTTCATAGTGAAAGCGGCGCATATTTTTGACTACTTCCATAATATGCGCATCCACCGAATAAATATGGAACAGATCGTGTTGCATCTGGCCAATAATTTTGCCGAACTCGGGTAGATATTTGCCTAATACTCCAAAGCGCAGCATGCGGCGTAATTGCAGGGCCACTTTATGGGGGGAGCGTAATATTTCCAAAAAGGCGCGGGTATTTTGTGGGTCATTGCGAAACTCGTCATCAATAAGATGGCGGTTTAAGCGGATAAGGCGAATGGTCGATGCGCGGGCGCCATCAATTTTTGGGCTTTGCGCCATTAAGACAAAGATTTCTAATAAAGCGGAGGGGTTTTCTTCAAACACTTTATCATTGGCCGCTTCAATATGGCCGTTACGGACTTGAAAGCGGGAGTTTATTTTATACACTTCTTCCGCTTCACTGGCGCGCAAAATGGTTTCATCAAAATGCTGCATTAACACATCGTTAAGCTCACCCAGTGATAAGGCCCAGCGATAGTAATATTGCATAAATTGTTCAACGGCCATTTTGGCATTGTCATCATCATAGCCAAACATTTTTGCCAGAGTGCGCTGATGGTCAAACAAAAGGCGATCTTCTTCGCGGTTGGTGATCATATGCAGGGCGTAACGCATACGCCACATAAAATCCATGCCACGGTTGAGAATATCCAGCTCTTCTGCCGTTAAGAAACCTTTGCCGATTAGCTCATCTACGCTATTGGTTGAGAAGTGGCGCTGGGCTATCCAGCTAATCATCTGGATATCGCGCAGGCCGCCCGGGGAGTTTTTAACATTGGCTTCCAGTACGTATTCACTATTGCCGTGTTTTTGGTGGCGAGCAATTTGCTCGTCCCACTTGGCGCGGAAAAATTGCTGGCTGGTCCACATATGGTCGGTACTGGTTGCTGCCATCATGCCCTGGTGAAGTAGAGCCTCGCCACATAGCACTCTGGATTCCATCAAGTTGGTCACCACGGTGATATCTTTCTCAGCTTCCTGTGTGCATTCATCAATGGTGCGAACGCTATGGCCAATATCCAGATTAATATCCCAGAGCAGGGTGATAAAGTCGCTGATATTCTGTTGCAGTCGCTCTACGGCGGGTTCATCTTTTAGCAGAATCAATAGATCAATATCAGAATGCGGGTGCAACTCGCCACGGCCATAACCACCCACGGCAATCAGGCAGATGTCATGATGATCACCCCAGTCAAAACGTTGCCAGCTTGCTTGCAGTAATTGATCGACAAAGTTAGCGCGGGCCCAGACCAGTTCACGAATATAGGCGCCTTGCTGATACTGCTGGTGCAGAAAATCCGTCATGCGCTCAATATTTTTTTTCAGCAAGGGAATAGGGGATTTGGCGCTTTTAAGTGCCTGGGTAAAAAGCTCGGGGTCAAAAACCGTCGCCGGAATAGAAAAGGGCTGCTCGCTCATGGTTGCAGTGTCTGCCTTAATTTGCTGTTTGTTGCTGGGTTTAGCCTTTGAAATAGGGCTCGTCTTTACGGGCGGTTAATACATCGACGCCGTCTGCGGTAATAACGAGGGTATGTTCCCACTGGGCTGATGGGCGGTTGTCTTTGGTGGTGACTGTCCAGCCATCTTTCTTGTTCAGTTTAACGTGGCGTTTGCCAGCATTAAGCATGGGTTCAATGGTGAAGGTCATGCCTTCTTTTAACACCAGGCCAGCCCCTTTTTTACCATAGTGCAGTACCTGTGGTTCTTCATGGAAAACTTCGCCGATACCGTGGCCGCAATATTCCCGGACCACAGAGTAGTAATTGGCCTCGGCATGCTTTTGGATAACATGGCCGATATCACCCAGAGTAGCGCCGGGGCGGACAATATCAATGGCTTTATAGAGGCACTCCTGGGTAATGGAGACCAGTCGCTGATTGTGTTTTAGCGGTTCACCGATATGGAACATCTGGCTGGTATCGCCGTGGAAGCCATCTTTAATTACAGTAATGTCGATATTGATGATATCGCCGTTTTTAAGGATTTTCTTTTCAGAGGGAATGCCATGGCAGACCACCTCATTGACTGAGGTGCAGATGGACTTGGGGAAACCGTGGTAATTAAGCGGTGCAGGGATGGCTTGCTGGGTGTTGACGATATAGTCGTGACAGATTCTGTCCAGCTCATCCGTACTGATGCCTGCCTGTACGGAGGGGGCGATCATTTCCAGTACTTCGGCGGCTAAACGGCCCGCTACCCGCATTTTCTCGATTTGATCAGCAGTTTTAATTGCAACGCTCATGGTGTTTTTTGGTTTTAACTCTTTGATATTAAAAGAAATTAACTCTGAGGCGGCCGTGGGTGACGCCGCGAACTCGCTATTGTAAACCAAGCTTGTCGGCAATAGCTAAAGTTATCTTCTGTTCAGGCTTATTAAACATAGCGTTATCCCTGCCTTCGCGCATTGCTGTCTGGGGCAAATATCGTGAGGCATGGCGCTGTCGTGTCTTGGCAGGGGTAAGCTGGGGGTGGAGTGAGCAAGGCCTTCAGGTTCGCGTAGTCATTCAGTCATTGTAGGGTGGATTATAATCCACCAGGCCTAGCCAGTAGCGGTCATAAGCGGTGGATTATAATCCACCCTACGTCGTATTCGTGGGGATGAGGGCGAAGAGGCTGTAGCAGGCCCCAAATCAGGGGTAAATTGACACAAAAACAGCACATTGGCTTTAAGTCGCCATGGTGTTGTGGTATAAAGCGCGCACTCAAATTTAGGGCCAGATTGTAAGCGGTAGCAATACCTCCTATTTCAACCCTGAAATTGAGTAAAACTATTAACTAAATCCGCACATATACCGTCACATGGGTCAGGGTGCTCCCAACGGATACTTGAATCCGAACCGGAGTTGATCGATGGGGTATATGGAGGCCTAACCCGTAAAAGGTGTATTTATGACTACTCAAGTAAGCATGCGTGACATGTTGCAAGCTGGCGTCCACTTTGGTCACCAGACTCGCTACTGGAATCCAAAAATGGGCGAATATATTTTCGGCGCCCGTAACAAGATCCATATCATCAATCTGGAGCACACTGTTCCAGCCTTCAACGAAGCTTTAGCCTTTATCCAGAAGCTAGCTGTTGGTAAAAACAAGATTTTATTCGTGGGTACCAAGCGTGCCGCCGGTAAAATCATGCAAGAGCAGGCCGTTCGCGCCAGCCAGCCCTATGTTAGCCACCGCTGGTTGGGCGGCATGTTAACAAACTACAAAACAATCCGCGGTTCTATCAAGCGTCTGCGTGACCTTGAAACTCAGCAGTCAGACGGTACTTTCGAGAAGTTGACCAAGAAAGAAGCCCTGATGCGCACCCGTGCGATGGAAAAATTAGAGCGTTCTATCGGTGGTATTAAGGATATGGGTGGTTTACCTGACGCCTTATTCGTAATCGATGTTGATCAAGAGCGTATTGCGATTCAAGAAGCTAACAATCTGGGCATACCTGTTATCGGTATCGTGGATACTAACAGCAACCCTGATGGTGTTGATTATGTTATCCCTGGTAACGACGATGCTATCCGCGCTATCAAGCTCTATGCAACAGCAGTTGCCGATGCAATCCTGGCCGGTAAAGTAGCCGACGGTTCTGCACCAAAAGATGAGTTTGTTGAAGAAGCTCCTGCTGCAGAAGCAGCACCAGAAGCGCCTGCCGCTGAGTAAGTTCAGCAGCTAGTAAGCTTTAAAGGGGGCTGCGCCCCCTTTTTTGAAACCTTTTTTTAGTTTTATGCGCTTTTCCTTCGGGGTTTAGTGCATGTGTTAGAGGAATAAGACGATGGCAGCTATTTCTGCAAAAATGGTTAAAGAATTACGTGATCGCACCGGTCTTGGCATGATGGAGTGCAAAAAAGCACTGGCTGAAGCTGGCGGTGATATTGACGCGGCAATTGAAGAAATGCGTAAAAACAGTGGTATGAAGGCAGCTAAAAAAGCTGGCCGTACTGCTGCTGAAGGTGTGGTATCGGTTAAAGTGGCTGACGATGGCAGCTACGGCCTGGTAATTGAAGTAAACAGTGAGACTGACTTCGCCGCTCGTGATGAAGGTTTACTGGCTTTTGTTGGTCAGGTGACTGATAAAGCCTTTGCTGACAAGCAAACGGATATCGAAGCCTTAATGGACGGTGACTTAAGCACTGCCCGTGAAGCTCTGGTACAGAAAATCGGTGAGAATATCTCGGTTCGTCGTAGCGACGTATTAGAGTCTGACGGTGTTGTCGGCAGCTACACTCACTCCAACAATCGTATCGCGGTATTGGTATCACTGAAAGGTGGTGATGCTGAGCTGGCTAAAGATATCGCTATGCACGTAGCGGCAGTTAACCCACAGGTTGTTCGCTCTGACGATATGCCTGCTGAAGCGGTTGAGAAAGAGAAAGATATCATCAAGGCTCAGCCAGATATGGAAGGCAAGCCAGAGAATATCGTTGAGAAAATGATGGTTGGCCGGATCCAGAAGTTCTTGAAAGAGAACAGCTTGCTGGACCAGCCTTTTGTTAAAAACCCTGAAGTGACCGTTGGCCAGTTGGCGAAAGATGGCGGTGCTGAAGTGATTACCTTTGTTCGCTACGAAGTAGGCGAAGGTATCGAGAAGGATGAGACAGACTTCGCAGCTGAGGTTGCCGCTCAATTGAACGGTTAATCGAAGTTGTTAAAAAGGGGCCTTAGGGCCCCTTTTTTCTGTCTGACTGTTATACAATCACCCACCATAATCTTTTGCACCAGGAGTTTGTTATGCCCGGCACCGATAAAAAATATAAGCGCATTTTGCTAAAGCTGAGTGGCGAGGCATTGATGGGTGATGAGGGTTTTGGGATTGACCCTAAGGTGCTGGACCGTATGGCACTGGAAATTGGCCAGCTGGTCGGTATTGGTATTCAGGTTGGGCTGGTTATCGGTGGTGGTAATCTGTTTCGTGGTGCCTCACTGCAAAAAGCCGGTTTAGACCGGGTAACCGGTGATCATATGGGTATGCTGGCCACCGTCATGAATGCTCTGGCGATGCGTGACGCACTGGAGCGAGCCAATATACCTTCTCGAGTCATGTCATCTATCCCTATGAGCGGCGTGGTTGATCACTATGATCGCCGTAAAGCCATGCGTGCTCTTGAGCGTGCTGAAGTGGTTATTTTTTCAGCGGGCACCGGCAACCCTTTCTTTACGACTGATTCAGCCGCTTGTTTGCGCGGCATTGAAGTTGAGGCTGAGTTGGTACTCAAGGCGACCAAGGTGGATGGCGTTTACACCGCTGACCCAGTGAAGGACCCTTCTGCCACTAAATATGACCAGTTGAGTTATGATGAAGTGCTAAATAAGCAGCTTGAGGTGATGGATTTAACGGCGATTGTCTTGTGCCGTGACCATAAGATGCCGTTGCGCATTTTTGAAATGGAGAAGCAGGGTGCCTTGTTAAATATCGTTAATGGTGGCGATGAAGGTACTTTGGTTGTAGAGCTGTAATAAGCAGATTATATATACTTAATATTTACTGATAGCGAGTTTGGAGACGGCCCGTGATTGAAGATCTAAAAAAAGATGGTGAAGAGCGTATGGAGAAAACCCTGATCGCTCTGGGGACTAGCTTAAATAAAATTAGAACCGGACGTGCACACCCCAGCATTTTGGATGGTATTCGTGTGTCTTATTACGGTTCAGAAACACCGCTTAGCCAAGTGGCAGCTATTAATGTAGAAGATGCCCGCACACTGTCTGTTGTGCCCTGGGAAAAAAATATCGTTCCCGATGTTGAAAAAGCCATTATGAAATCTGATTTGGGTTTAAACCCTTCAACAGCCGGTACGGTAATCCGTATTCCTATGCCGATGCTAACTGAAGAAACCCGTAAAGGTTTTACCAAGCGTGCCAAGCAAGAAGCGGAGCAATCTCGCGTTTCGGTACGTAATATTCGTCGTGATATTTTGGCTGATTTAAAAGAGCTGCAAAAAGACAAAGAAATTTCTGAAGATGAAGAGCGTAAAGCACAGGACGATGTGCAAAAAATTACCGATCGCTTTATCGCTGAAATTGAAAAAATCCTGGCCGCTAAAGAAGCCGATTTAATGGAAATATAAACGGCTTTCGCCGATGATTTCTATCATAATGGATACTGTACTGTTGAAAACATTGTTTAAGCGCTATGTCTGAACCCTCTGGCCCGCATACCTTTGCGGCAGTCCCTCAGCACCTTGCCATTATTATGGATGGCAATAGCCGCTGGGCAAAAAGCCAGGGTAAGTCAACGCCTATGGGTCATAAGGCCGGGGTAGAAGCGGTGCGATCAGTGCTGGGTCTTGCCAAAGATTACGGTATTGAGATCGTCACCCTGTTTGCTTTTAGCAGTGAAAATTGGCAGCGCCCCAGCATGGAAGTCAAAGCCCTGATGACTTTGTTTTCTACCTACCTCAAAGGTGAAATTAAACAACTTAATAACGACGGCGTGCGAGTGCGCTTTATTGGCGATCGCCAACGCTTTAGTGATGGCCTCGTCAAGCAGATGGAATATGCCGAGCAACTCACGGCAGACAATAGCGACACGACATTGGTGATCGCTGTCGATTATGGTGGTCAGTGGGATATTGCCAATGCCGCCCGCCAATTAGCTGAACAAGTTAAAGCTGGCAGCCTTGAGCCAGAGCAAATTGATGAAAATTTATTAGATCAATATATCTCCCTGTCAGACCTGCCCAAACCCGATATGTGTATTCGCACGGCGGGAGAGCAACGTGTCAGCAATTTTTTATTATGGCAAATGGCCTACTCGGAATATTTTTTTACTGACACCCTGTGGCCCGATTTTGGTGAGGCGGATATGCAGGCGGCGTTAAGTAGCTACAACCAGCGAGACCGTCGTTATGGTGGCCGTGAAAGCGAAGAAGAAACCTCTATCAAGGGAGTCGTTTAACTGTGTTAAAGCAACGGATTATCACTGCCGTTATTATGATCACGCTGATTGGTGCGGGTATTTTTCTATTACCGCCGCTGGGTTTGGCGGGCTTAATCGGTTTGCTGGTGGTGATTGCGGCCTGGGAGTGGAGTGCTCTGGCGGGGCTGACATCGGCAATCACTAAAGTTCTG
Source organism: Oceanicoccus sagamiensis (assembly GCF_002117105.1). Lineage (GTDB taxonomy): Bacteria > Pseudomonadota > Gammaproteobacteria > Pseudomonadales > Dasaniaceae > Oceanicoccus > Oceanicoccus sagamiensis. Next base: position 2,863,401 of record NZ_CP019343.1, read on the forward strand.
TTTACGTTATCGGTACTGGCCTTATTGGCGCTATCGGCCTGGCATACTCAAATACTGACTGCCCATGCTGACTGGGACCGGGTGCGCGATATTCTCGGTTTGGGTTGCCTATGGTGGGCTATCGCTTTGTTATGGGTAAGAAGCTACCCAGGCAGTGCAGTGATTTGGCGCTCTACGCCGATGCGCCTGTTGATGGGCTTTGTTACGCTGGTGCCGGCCTGGTTGGCGCTGGTGTATTTACGGGTTCACAGTCACGGTATTGCGCTAATTTTCCTTTTAATTGCCATGGTGGCAGCCGCTGACATCGGCGCTTACTTCTCCGGTTTACGCTGGGGTAAAGCCAAATTGGCACCGAATGTAAGCCCGGGTAAATCCTGGGCTGGTTTTTGGGGTGGGCTTGTCGCCAGTACTGGCTTGGTGCTTATAGTCTGGTTGTTATTTGGCAGTGCCGAGCATGGATTAGCCGCTGTGATCACGGTGGCCATTGTGACCTCACTGGCCTCAGTGCTGGGCGACTTATTAGAAAGTATGATTAAGCGCCAGCAGGGCGTTAAAGACAGTGGTCGGATTTTACCCGGCCACGGTGGCATGATGGACCGTTTGGATAGTATGACAGCGGCCGCGCCGGTGTTTGCTTTGAGCTTATTATTGGCTGGCTGGTAATATGAATACTGACAATGCATCACCCGTGCAGCCGATTACTGTGCTGGGCTCTACCGGCTCTATTGGTGTTAGCACTCTGGATGTAGTGGCGCGCCACCCGGACCGTTATAGCATTTACGCCTTAACCGCCAATACCCGTGTTGATTTAATACTCCCACAGATTAAAGCCCACCAGCCACGTTATGCGGTGATGCGTGATGAGCAATCCGCTGAAGCATTATCCTTACAGCTAAAAGCTGCTGGTATTAGCGGTACCGAGGTACTGTCCGGCGAGCAAGGCTTGCTGACCGTTGCCAGCGCTGAGGTTGTGACTAGTGTGATGGCGGCCATTGTCGGCAGTGCCGGTTTAGCGCCTACAATGGCGGCGGTAGAAGCGGGTAAAAAAGTCCTGTTGGCCAATAAAGAATCTCTGGTGATGGCGGGCCATTTATTGATGCAGGCGGTGCAGCGCAGTGGTGCCACCCTGTTACCGATTGATAGTGAACACAATGCTATTTTTCAGTGTATGCCAGCCAGATACCAATCCGGCGAAAGCCTTGGTCTGGCAGCGGAAGGGGTGCGCAAAATTTTGCTGACAGGCTCTGGTGGCCCGTTTCGCCAAACCCCATTAGATCAGTTGGCGGCTATGACGCCCGATCAGGCCTGCGCCCACCCGAATTGGGATATGGGGCGTAAGATTTCGGTGGACTCTGCCACCATGATGAATAAAGGGCTTGAGCTGATTGAAGCCTGCTGGTTATTTGATACCGGGCCGGAAGATATTGATATTGTGGTGCACCCACAGAGCGTGATCCACTCCATGGTGGAATACGATGATGGCTCAGTGCTGGCCCAGTTAGGCAACCCGGATATGCGCACGCCGATTGCTCACGCATTGGCTTTCCCCGAGCGTATTGCCTCTGGCGTGCCCAGCCTGGATATTATTGCTACCGCCCAGCTGGATTTTGAAGCGCCGGACTACCAGCGCTTCCCCTGTTTACGGCTGGCAACTGAAGCCGTAACGACCGGTGCCACCGCTATGGCCATACTCAATGCTGCCAATGAAATGGCGGTGCAGGCTTTTCTTGACCAGCGTGTTCGTTTTACCGATATCCCTGTTATTATTGAGCATGTACTGGCGACCATGTCGCTGGTTGAACCCTCAACGCTGGCGGTTGTCCAAGAGCAGGATCTTGAGGCAAGGCAGATTGCTGCTGAATTTATTAAGGGGAGCCATAAGGTTACCGGATAGGGATAATTCCGGCTGACGACTAAAAGCTATGGAACTACTACAAACAATACTGATTACTATCGCCACCCTCGCCATTTTGGTGACTATCCATGAATACGGTCATTTTTGGGTAGCGCGGCGCTGCGGCATTAAGGTGATTCGCTTTTCTGTGGGCTTTGGTAAGGCCTTATACCGCTGGCATGACAAGCAGGGCACAGAATATGTTATTGCTGCAATCCCCCTGGGCGGCTACGTCAAAATGGTGGATGAGCGCGAGGGCAATGTGGCGGAAGAAGACCTGCCCTATGCCTTTAATCGCAAGCCTGTTAGCCAGCGTCTGGCGACAGTAGCGGCGGGGCCCCTAGCCAACTTTATCCTGGCCATTTTTGTATACTGGTGTGTATTTGTCGGCGGTGTTACCGGGGTTATTCCGGTGGTTGGTAGTATCGAGCCAGGCTCCATTGCCGAACAAGCCAGTCTGGAACCGGGCCAGCAGATTATTGCGGTCGATGGTGAAGCAACCCCTACCATGGAAGCCCTGCACCTGCGTTTGTTACAGCGTATTGGTGAAAGCGGCCCAATTACTTTTGCCGTTAAATACCCCGATTCCGATTTAACCTATGAATCTACCGCCCAGCTGGATGAATGGTTGGCCGGTGATGATGCTGTTAACTTGATTGGTGGTTTGGGTATTGAACTATACCGCCCCCCCGTATTGGCGATAGTCGATCAGGTGATTGCCGATAGCCCCGCCGAGCAGGCTGGCTTATTAACCGGTGATAAGGTAATCAGTGCGGATGATATTTCCATTGCAGACTGGCAGGCATGGGTGGAATACGTGCGTGACCGTCCCGGTCAGGCAATCAGTTTGGTTTATGAGCGAGATAACAGCCAGTTTAGTACCATCCTTACGCCCGCTACCAAATACGATGAAAACAACCAGCCCTATGGTCAGGTGGGTGTCAGTGTGCAGTGGCCTGAGTGGCCGGAAGAGATGAAGCGCAGCTTTAGCTATGGGGTCTTTGGTGCCGTTGGCCAGGCTCTTGACCGCACCTGGTCCATGAGCGTATTTACCCTACAATCCATAAAAAAGATGCTAATGGGGCTTATCTCCCCGAAAAACTTGAGTGGGCCGATAACCATTGCTAAAGTGGCCTCCGCCTCGGCTAATTCAGGTTTGGAAGCCTATTTGGGCTTTTTGGCACTATTGAGTGTCAGTTTGGGAGTGCTTAACCTGCTGCCCATTCCAGTATTGGATGGTGGTCATATTTTGTACTTTTTAGTGGAAATGATCACCGGTAAAGAAGTGTCGTTGCGAATCCAGATGCTGGGTTACCAGTTAGGCTTATTTATTATTGTCGGCGTTATGATTCTGGCGCTGTATAACGATATATCTCGGCTGTAATCAGGTTTGTAGTTAGGGCTGTAGTTTGGGCTGTAGTTAGGGCTGTAGTTAAGGCTGTATTGAGACTAAAGTTCAGACTCAAGCCAAGAGAATAAAATTGTCCCATCAGGCGGTTTTGAGGCATACATATGGTCGCAATGTCGTTTATAATAGCGCGCTGGAAAATACTATAAGAGCTTCAGTCTGGAATGCGATAAGCAGCAGAAGCCGTAACGGGAAATAAATTGAGTTGCTGATTGTCTCTGTATTGATGACTCACTATGAGCGTCCAGACAATCAAGAGTTAGCCTGCATTAGGCCTATAAAAAATTTTGGTATAAGACCTTAGATGAAACGTTATTTCCTGTTGTTTTTAGTGGTTGTGCTAAGTGCTGTTTCTGCGCGTGCCAACGAGTCTTTTGTGGTATCCGATATCCGTGTTGAGGGTCTACAGCGGATTTCAGCGGGTAGTATCTTTGCCTCCCTGCCGATCAATGTCGGCGACAATATTGATGCGGGCACCATTCGCAATAGTATTCGTACCCTGTTCCGTACCGGTAACTTCGACAATATCTATATTGCCCGTGATGGCAGCATCCTGGTAGTCACCGTAGAAGAGCGTCCCTCTATCAGTGAAATCAATATCGACGGGAACAAGGCCATTGATACTGAGTCCCTGTTAGAGGGCTTAAAAGGTGCGGGCCTGTCAGAAGGTAAGGTGTTTAAGCGTTCCACCCTGGAAGGGATGAAAATGGAACTGACCCGGCAATATGTCTCCCAGGGTCGCTATGATGCGGGTATAGAAACCGATGTAACCTCGCTTCCCCGTAACCGTGTGGGTGTCAATATCAATATCGATGAGGGTACTACCGCCTCAATCCAGCATATCAATATTGTCGGCAATTCCGTGTATAACGATGAAGACCTATTGGATTTGTTTGAGCTGAAATCTACCGGCTGGTTATCCTGGATTAGCAGCGATGATAAATACGCTAAAGAAAAACTCTCCGGCGATTTAAATACCTTAGAGTCCTATTACCTCGACCGGGGCTATATCAAATTCAGCATCGATTCATCCCAGGTTTCCGTCACCCCTGACCGCGAAGCGGTTTATATCACCGTCAATATTATTGAGGGCGATAAGTATGAAGTGGGTGAGGTCGATTTGTCGGGTGATATTGTATTGCCAGAGGCGCAACTTACCCCCTATATCCTGATCAAAAGCGGCCAGACTTTCTCTCAGGCAGCCGTGACCAGTACCGAAGAATGGCTGACCAAACGTCTGGGTAATGAAGGTTATAACTTTGCCAATGTTGAAGGTATTCCGGATATTAACGATGAAGACAAAACCGTAGCCATCAAGTTCTTTATCGACCCCGGCAAGCGTACCTATGTTAATCGTATAAACTTTGAGGGTAATACTCGAACGGCGGATGAAGTACTGCGCCGGGAAATGCGTCAGATGGAAAGCGCCCCCGCCTCATCGGCCAGTATTGAGCAATCCCGTGTTCGTTTGGAGCGCTTGGGTTATTTCAAACAAGCTCGTATCGATACTCAGGAAATTCCCGGTAGTGATGATTTAATTAACCTGCTCTATAGCGTAGAGGAACAATCTTCTGGCAGTATTGGCGCCAGTGTCGGTTTCTCTCAGGATAGCGGTATTCTGTTAGGCGCGAATATTCAGCAAGACAATTTCTTAGGTACGGGCAAACAGATTGGTATAGGCTTAAACAAAAGTGACTTCCTAACCAATATCCGTTTTAGTTTTGTTGATCCATACTACACCAAAGACGGCGTGAGTCGCGGTTTCTCGGTGTTCTACCGGGAAGCAGATCTCGATGAAATTAACGTATCTCGCTATACCACCAACACTCTGGGTACGAGCTTAAACTTTGGTTACCCCATTAAAGAAACTGAGCGTTTAGGTTTTAGCCTGGGTTATACCAATACCGAAATCAAAGCCGGTTTTGGTGCCGTACAGGAAATTGCCGCCAGCCCGCGCTTGTTTGATGTCGTTAGAGTTGATGGTGAAGATTGGTATCGGGATTATTATGAGTTCGAGCCAGATTCAACAGTAGAAGAAGTGCCGATTCGATTTATTGATGACAACGATAATGTTATCCCGGGTTTTGAGAGCATTTTATCGCCGCCGACTGTAGAAGGTTTCCTGGATACCAATGGCGATACCTTTGATAATTTTAGCATCACCACCAGTTGGACTCAGTCAACCCTAAACCGTGGTCGTATGGCAACCCGTGGTGCATCTCAGAGTTTGTCACTTGAGTTGACGGTGCCTGGCAGTGATTTGGAATATTTCAAATTAGTCTATAACGGCCAGGTGTTCTTCCCAATTACCCGTTCCTGGACCGTGCGTTTACGCACCGAGCTCGGCTATGGTGATGGTATTGGTAATGATGAGTTGCCATTCTTTAATAATTTCTACTCCGGTGGTTTTGGCTCAGTCCGAGGCTTTAAGAGTAATACCCTTGGGCCCCGTAGTACCCCGGCGCAAATCTACCAAACCGACAGGGCCAGAGTGGCTATCCAAGAGGGTGACGATGGTTGTGAAACCGTTAGCAATGGCTTCTGTGATGGCACCAATGGCACTATAGCACCAGGTGATCTGGTATTGGATAACAAACTGTCTTACGTGGCAGTTAACGATATCAATGGCGATACCAAAATATTCTTCAGCCCCTATGAAAATGATCCAGACCCCTTTGGTGGTAATGTCCTTATCGAAGGTGGTGCAGAATTATTATTCCCGCTACCCTTTATCAAAGATCAGCGTTCAGTGCGCACGGCGTTCTTTGTTGATGTGGGTAATGTCTTTAGTACCGAATGTGGTGACTCACAGGCTAACTGCTTTGAGGCAGACCTGGATGAGCTACGTTATTCTGTCGGTTTGGGGCTGAGTTGGATTACCGGTTTTGGCCCGCTAACCTTTAGTTATGCTAAACCGTTAAATGATAGCGAAGATGACGAAACTGAAGCTTTCCAGTTCTCTTTGGGAAGAAGCTTTTAACCCTTGTGCCGACGCCGTATGAGAATGCGGCAATATGAGAGTATCCGGTGCAATAACTATTTAAATGTAATAATTGATGAGATGGAGATTTATTGTGAATAAACTGATTAAGCTAAGCCTGCTTGCCCTTGCTCTGTGTGCCTCTGTTGCCGCCAATGCTGAAGGCAAGATTGCAGTATTAAATGCGCAGCAAGCGATTATCAATACCGAAGTTGCTCAGGCGCGTTTAAAGGCTTTGCGTGAAGAGTCTGGTTATGCGGATAACCGCAAGCAATTGGAAGCTTTAGGTAAAAGCTATCAGGACACAGTTGCCCAATTGCAAAAAGATGCGGCGGTAATGAGTGCTGAGCAAAAGCAGGCTGAAGCGAAAAAAATTCAGGAAAAACGTACGGATATTGAATTTGTACAAAGAAAATTGCAAACCGCTGAGCAGCAGTTGTTACAGGCTGTCGCTCAGGAGATGGCACCTAAGTTACAAAAGGCGGTTAGTGAATTAATTGAAGCTGAAGGTATTGGCTTATTGCTTAACCAGCAGGCAGCAATGCATGTAGACAGCAGCTTTAATATTACGGCGAAAGTCACTGACAAACTTAACCAAGTTCAGTAATCCCTTAGTTTAGGTTCGGCAGAAAATCATGGCTGATCATCAATATACGCTGGCTGAATTAGCCGAGCTATTAGAGGTGACATGTGTAGGCGATGCGGAAATTGTTATTTCCGGGTTGGCTACACTGGCCAGTGCTGGCTCAGGTCAGCTGAGCTTTCTTGCCAATCCCAAATACCAAAAAGCTCTGGCGACTACTCAGGCCGAAGCGGTGATTGTAGCCGCTGATATGGTCGATATTGGCCCAGCCAATTGTCTGGTCTCTGCAAACCCTTACCTGACTTACGCCAAAGCTTCCCAGCTATTTGATCAATCTTCCTCCACGGTGGCGGGTATCCATCCATCCGCTGTGATCAGTTCAAGCGCAGCTATCGACCCATCCGCCAGTATTGGCCCCCATGTCAGCATTGCTGATAATGTGGTGGTTGGTGCGGCTACGGTGATTGCTGCGGGTTGCTCCATCGGCAAAAATACTGTGTTAGGCGAAGCCTGTTTGCTGCATGCCAATGTGAGCCTTTATCATGGTGTTAGCCTTGGTGACCGGGTGATTATTCATAGCGGCGCGGTTATTGGCAGCGACGGCTTTGGTTTTGCACCCTCTCCCGATAGAGAGAAGGGGGGGTGGGTCAAAATCGCCCAGTTGGGTGGTGTCGTGGTTGGTGATGATGTTGAAATTGGGGCCGGGTGTACCATTGACCGCGGAGCCCTGGATAACACCCGCATTGGTGATCGCGTTATCCTCGATAATCAGGTACAAATAGCCCATAACGTTGAATTGGGTGACAATACCGCCATCGCTGGCTGTGCAGCGATTGCGGGCAGTACCCAAGTCGGTAAAAACTGTACTATAGCGGGAGGTGCAGGCATTGTTGGTCATCTAACCATTGCCGATAATGTGCATATCACTGCCTTTACACTAGTGACTAAATCTATCGCTGAGGCAGGTGCTTATTCTTCGGGTACGCCAATGCAAGATAGCCGCAGCTGGCGCAGAAGCGCGGTAAGGTTTTCACAATTAGATGCTATGTCCAAACGTTTATCGGACATAGAAAAAAAATTAGATTAAAGTTAGCTCAACAGGATTACCATCCATGATGGATATAAAAGAAATACAAGAGTATTTGCCTCACCGCTATCCTTTTTTGTTAGTTGATAAGGTCGTAGAGCTCAACCTGGGCGAGTCCATTACCGCCATTAAAAATGTCTCCATCAATGAGCCGTTTTTTCAGGGCCATTTCCCGCAAGTATCGGTGATGCCCGGTGTATTAATTGTTGAAGCCATGGCTCAGGCCGCTGGTATTTTAGGCTTTAAAACCTCGGACAAAACACCGGCCGATGGTTCGATTTATTTATTTGTTGGCGCAGACAATGTACGTTTTAAGCGTCAGGTTGTGCCGGGTGACCAGTTGGTACTCAAAGTCGAGTATGTCTCTGATCGCCGCGGTATCTGGAAATTTAAGTGCAGCTCTTATGTCGGCGATGACCTCGCTGCCACGGCTGATATTATTTGTGCTGATAGGCCGTTTTGAGACAGGCCCTTTTAATAGACTCACAAAGAAACAAACATATAGGAAGGTGCGGTCTTGATAGATCCTCGAGCGATTATTGACCCCAGTGCCACGGTAGCCGACGATGCAGAGATTGGCCCGTGGACCATTATTGGGGCAGATGTACATATTGGTTCTGGTACAGTGGTGGCTTCCCATGTTGTTATAAAGGGGCCGACAACGATCGGTGCTAACAACAAGATATACCAGTTTTCCTCAGTGGGTGAAGATACTCCGGACCTGAAATATCAGGGAGAACCCACCCGTTTAGTGATTGGCGATAATAATGTTATTCGCGAGGGTGTCACTATTCACCGGGGCACAGTGCAGGATCGCGGCGAAACCATTATTGGTGATAATAATCTGTTTATGGCCTATGCCCATATTGGCCATGATTCGGTGGTCGGTAACCATACGATTTTTGTCAACAACGCCTCGGTTGCAGGCCATGTCCATGTGGGTGATTGGGCCATACTGGCGGGTTATACGTTGGTGCACCAGTTTTGCTCTATTGGCGCCCATAGTTTTACCGGCTATGGCAGTCACCTCAGCAAAGATGTTCCCGCCTATGTTACGGTCAACGGCCAGCCCGCAGAACCTAAAACCGTGAATGTTGAAGGCCTGCGTCGCAGGGGCTTTAGCAGTGAAGCGATTACCGCTATCCGCCGGGCTTATAAAGTGGTTTACCGTCAGGGCCTAACCACCGAAGAAGCTCTGGTTAAGCTGCGTGAAATGCAGCAGGAGCACCCTGAGATTGGCCTGTTAACAGAGTCTTTAGAGGCTTCAACACGCGGTATAGTGCGTTAATCGAGACAAGCTCTATGTCCACATTGCGTATCGGTATTGTAGCGGGTGAGGCCTCAGGGGATATCCTCGGTTCCAGCCTGATGCAGGCGATTAAAAGCAAACACCCGGATGTGACCTTTGAGGGCGTGGGTGGCCCACTCATGATCGCTGAGGGCTTTGAAAGCCACTTTCCCATGGATCGTTTATCGGTGATGGGTTTTGTTGAGCCGCTTAAGCGCCTGCCGGAATTGCTGCGTATTCGCCGCAGCCTTAAAGCGCATTTTATTGCATCTCCCCCGGATTTATTTATTGGCATTGATTCCCCGGATTTCACCTTGAATATCGAGTTAGCGTTGCGTCAAGAAGGTATTTTGACCGCGCACTATGTCAGCCCTTCGGTTTGGGCCTGGCGTCAGGGTCGGGTGAAGAACATTGCCAAAGCAGTGGACCGTATGCTGACGCTATTGCCTTTTGAGGCTGAGTTTTATCATCAGCATAATGTACCGGTCACCTTTGTTGGCCATCCTCTGGCGGATAAATTTTCTATCGAGCTTGATCAACTGGCTCGGCAAAAACAAGCCGCAAGAGGCACTTTATCCCTGGCTAATGACGATACCATTGTGGCTTTATTACCGGGTAGTCGTGGCGGTGAAGTCAACATGTTAGGCCAGTCGTTTATTGAAACGGCACGCTGGTGTTTGCACCAAAGGGCGGACCTGAAGTTTGTTATTCCCGCCGCCAATGAGGCACGCAGGGCGCAGTTAGAGGCTTTGCTGGAGGAGTATGGTAAAGGTCTGCCGATTAGCCTGGTCGATGGCCAGTCGCAAACAGTGATGGCCGCGGCGGACGTCGTTTTAATGGCTTCCGGTACCACGACACTGGAAGCGCTGCTGCTGAAAAAGCCGATGGTAGTTGCCTACCGCTTGGCAGCCTTAACGTATTTTATTGCTTCCCGTCTGGTGAAGTCGCCGTATTTTTCGCTCCCCAATTTATTGGCCGGCGAAGAAATGGTGCCTGAAGTTTTGCAACACGATGTGCGGCCAGAAATGTTGGGCCCGTTGGTATTGGAGCGGTTGCATAAAGATGCCCAGGCCCAGATTGTTGAGCGTTTTACCGAGATTCATAAGACGCTCAAGCTAAATGCCAGCGAACGAGCGGCGGATGTATTGTTAACGATGATTGAGAATAATCAGTCGTAGGGTGGATTTTAATCCACCAAAACCCGGACCAGAAAACCATGGTGGATGAGAATCCACCCCTATCAGGACTCATTATGGAACCATTTATCTCTATCTATTCTGGGCACCTGTTTGCGGGTGTAGATGAAGTAGGCAGAGGCCCACTGGCTGGTGATGTCGTTGCTGCTGCTGTAATCCTTGACCCTGACAAGCCTATCGAGGGCTTGGATGACTCCAAAAAACTGACCGAAAAAAAGCGCGAAACCTTATTCCCTCTGATTCAAGAAAGGGCCCTAAGTTGGTGTGTTTCCCGAGCCTCTGTGCAGGAAATAGACGATATTAATATATTGCATGCCAGCTTATTGGCGATGAAGCGAGCAGTTGAAGGCCTGGAGCAGCAACCGGAGCATGTATTGGTTGATGGCAATAAAATACCGAAATGGACTTACCCCGCAGAAGCCGTGGTCAAAGGGGATAGCCGGGTACAGGCAATAGCGGCAGCATCCATTCTGGCCAAGGTAGTACGTGACCGGGAAATGGTCGCCTTTGACCAGCAATACCCGGAATACGGCTTTGCCGGGCATAAGGGTTACCCCACCAAAGTGCATATGGCGGCGCTGGAAAAGTATGGTGTTACTCCGATCCACCGAATCAGCTTTGGGCCGGTAAAAAAGCAGATTGAGCAAATGGCCTTACGGTGATGATTCCGTTACACTCCAAGGCCATAAAACCTCTAATACATATCGACCACGTAGTCCTTTTATGAGCGCCTCTTTCGTCCATCTCCGCCTGCACAGTGAATTTTCATTGATTGATGGCCTGGTTCGTATCAAGCCAATGGTCAAACAGGTGGCGGAGTTAGGCATGCCTGCGGTGGCGCTCACCGACCATACCAATTTCTATGCCCTGATCAAATTTTATAAAGCCGCCATTGGAGCCGGTGTTAAGCCAATCTATGGCAGTGATTTTCATCTGGTGGACGATAATGATGAAACCCAGATCAGCACCTTGTGTTTGCTGGCACAGAATAATCAAGGCTATCGCAACCTCACCGAGTTAATCTCCAGAGCCTACCAGGAAGGTCAGCATCTGGGTGTGCCCTATATTAAA